>NZ_CP193665.1:1500000-1800000 GCF_051106265.1 Streptococcus sp. KHUD_015 | reverse complement strand
TGCTGCCATCCAAGGTGGTGTGATTACTGGTGATGTTAAAGATGTTGTCCTTCTTGACGTAACACCATTGTCACTTGGTATCGAAACAATGGGTGGAGTATTTACAAAACTTATCGATCGCAACACTACTATTCCAACATCTAAATCACAAGTCTTCTCAACTGCAGCAGACAACCAACCAGCCGTTGATATCCACGTTCTTCAAGGTGAACGCCCAATGGCAGCAGATAACAAGACTCTTGGACGCTTCCAATTGACAGATATCCCAGCTGCACCACGTGGAATTCCTCAAATCGAAGTAACATTTGACATCGACAAGAACGGTATCGTGTCTGTTAAGGCCAAAGACCTTGGAACTCAAAAAGAACAAACAATTGTCATCCAATCGAACTCTGGTTTGACTGACGAAGAAATCGATCGCATGATGAAAGATGCAGAAGCTAACGCTGAAGCAGATAAGAAACGTAAAGAAGAAGTAGACCTTCGTAACGAAGTTGACCAAGCAATCTTTGCGACTGAAAAGACAATCAAGGAAACTGAAGGCAAAGGCTTCGACGCAGAACGTGACGCTGCCCAAGCTGCCCTTGATGACCTTAAGAAAGCTCAAGAAGACAACAACTTGGACGAAATGAAAGCAAAACTTGAAGCGTTAAACGAAAAAGCTCAAGGACTTGCTGTTAAACTCTACGAACAAGCCGCAGCAACGCAACAAGCTCAAGCAGGAGCAGAAGGCACACAAGCAACAGGAAACGCAGGCGATGACGTCGTAGACGGAGAGTTTACGGAAAAATAAGATGCAAAGCCCGTTAAAACCTCACAGTGAAAATAGGAAATCTGACGCAGAAACTTTAGTTTCTAGGAAGATTTGTCTTTTTCACCAAGAGGTTAGGGAGTGCTCGATTTAGCATTACTAGTTTGATTTTTAAAACTTGAACGTCGTAATGATAGGAAGAAATCCAGAGGTTGCAACCCAGCCTCTGTTTTTCGATAAAAAGGGACTTGCCTGATTTATTTGGAAATATAAAAGAAAGGAATTGAACCCGACCTAAATTCTCGGAAAAAAGATAAATCTGCCTAGGAGCATCGCTCCAGCGTCAGATTTCATATTTTTCAGTCGAATTTTACGGTCTTGGTATCTTGTATGAACAATACTGAATTTTATGATCGTCTGGGGGTGTCAAAAAACGCTTCGGCAGACGAAATCAAAAAGGCTTATCGTAAGCTATCCAAAAAATACCACCCAGATATCAACAAGGAGCCGGGTGCTGAGGAAAAATACAAGGAAGTTCAAGAAGCCTATGAGACTTTGAGTGACGACCAAAAACGTGCGGCCTATGACCAATATGGTGCTGCGGGTGCCAACGGTGGCTTTGGTGGTGCTGGTGGTTTCGGCGGTTTCAACGGAGCAGGTGGCTTCGGTGGTTTTGAGGACATCTTCTCAAGTTTCTTCGGCGGAGGCGGTGCTTCGCGTAATCCAAACGCTCCTCGCCAAGGTGATGACCTCCAGTATCGTGTGAACTTGACCTTTGAAGAAGCTATTTTTGGAGCTGAAAAAGAAGTTAAGTACAATCGTGAAGCAAGCTGTAGTACATGTAACGGTTCTGGTGCTAAGCCAGGAACAAGTCCAGTCACTTGTGGACGCTGTCATGGCGCTGGTGTCATTAACGTCGATACGCAGACTCCGCTTGGTATGATGCGTCGCCAAGTAACCTGTGATGTCTGTCACGGTCGCGGACAAGAAATCAAAGATCCATGTACAACATGTCACGGAACAGGGCATGAAAAACAAGCGCATAGCGTACATGTAAAAATCCCTGCTGGTGTGGAAACCGGTCAACAAATTCGCCTAGCTGGTCAAGGTGAAGCGGGCTTTAACGGTGGACCTTATGGTGACTTGTATGTAGTAGTTTCTGTAGAAGCCAGCAACAAGTTTGAACGTGAAGGAACCACTATCTTCTACAATCTCAACCTCAACTTTGTCCAAGCAGCTCTTGGTGATACCGTTGATATCCCAACTGTTCACGGTGATGTTGAATTGGTTATTCCAGAGGGAACTCAGACTGGTAAGAAATTCCGCCTACGTGGTAAGGGAGCTCCGAGTCTTCGTGGCGGTGCAGTTGGTGACCAATACGTTACCGTCAATGTCGTGACTCCGACAGGTTTGAACGACCGCCAAAAAGCAGCCTTGAAAGAATTCGCAGCTGCAGGTGACTTGAAAGTCAATCCAAAGAAAAAAGGTTTCTTTGACCATATAAAAGATGCCTTTGATGGAGAATAAACAAAAAGAGCCGTCGAGCTCTTTTTGTTTATAGATTTTTAAAACTTTCCTTAAGTAATGACGGACGGTAGCGACCTTCTTCGAAGTTCCATACCTAAACTTTGAGCCTAGGTCTCAAAGTTTCCGAACACATGAAACCAAACTATTTCAGGTGTTTTCATTACGGCGGAAAGTCTTCGATTTAGTGGTGCAATGGTGAGTGAGTTATCTAAATTGTGATGTATAGTTGATGGGATATAACTTGTTTACGTTTTAAAAAGAGCTAATAAGCTCTTTTTACTTATCTTCAATTTCCTGTGCTTCTTTGATGATAGCTAGTCTAGTCTGGATATCTTTTTCTAAGACCTTAAACTTGTAAGTCAGGTCTTCTTGGTATTCTTTGATGAGTTCTTTTTGCTGGTCGATGATTTGCAGGCTGTTTTGGATAATATCCACGTCGTCCTTGATAGCTTGAACGCGGTCAGTAGTGTTCAAGACTTCATCTGTGATGGCTTGGCGATTTTTTGTGACCAAATAACTTCCAGCTGCAGCTCCTGCAAATAGCAGTAGATTGGATAATTTCATGGCAACTCCTTAGGCGTTTTTGATGGTTTCAGCGACTTGAGCAAGTTTGTCAAAGTCTGGTTCGTGGGCGATAAAATCAATCTTGAGGTCATCATCGGCACTGTAGCGAGGCACGAGGTGAACGTGGGTATGAAAGACGGTTTGCCCTGCGATTTCTTCACAGTTGGCAATGATATTCATGCCAGCAGCTTTGGTAGCTTTCATGACTTTTTGAGCAATTGTTGGCACTTGGGTAAAGAGTTGGCTGGCGCTAGTAGCGTCCATTTCCAAAAGATTGCGATAGTGCTCTTTTGGTACAACCAAGGTGTGTCCTGGTGTCACTTGAGAGATATCAAGAAAGGCAAGAACCTGCTCATCTTCATATACTTTTGAAGCAGGAATTTCCCCTGCGATGATTTTACAAAAAATGCAATCTGACATAAAATCTACCTCTACTGTATTGAATTTTGATATAATATAGCTACATTATACCAGATTTGGAGAAAATATGTTAGAAATAAAAAACCTGACAGGTGGCTATGTTCATGTCCCTGTCTTGAAAGATGTGTCCTTTACAGTTGAAAGTGGGCAGTTAGTCGGTTTGATTGGTCTCAATGGTGCTGGGAAATCAACGACCATCAATGAGATTATTGGTCTATTGACACCTTATAGTGGCTCCATCAATATCAATGGCCTGACCTTGCAAGAAGATGCGACTAACTACCGCAAGCAAATTGGCTACATTCCTGAGACGCCTAGTTTGTATGAGGAATTAACTCTCAGAGAGCATATTGAAACGGTTGCCATGGCTTATGGTATTGAGCAGAAAGTGGCTTTTGAGCGAGTAGAACCCTTGTTAAAAATGTTCCGTCTGGACCAGAAATTAGACTGGTTCCCTGTTCATTTCTCCAAAGGGATGAAGCAAAAGGTCATGATTATCTGTGCTTTTGTGGTGGATCCGAGTCTTTTCATCGTGGATGAGCCTTTCCTTGGTCTCGATCCGCTGGCGATTTCTGACTTGATTCAGCTTTTGGAAGTGGAAAAGCAAAAAGGCAAGTCTATTCTCATGAGTACCCACGTGCTGGATTCGGCTGAGAAGATGTGTGATGCCTTCGTTATTCTCCACAAGGGGGAGGTGCGTGCTAAGGGGAATCTGGCACAACTGCGCGAGGCTTTTGACATGCCTGAGGCTAGTTTGAATGACATTTACTTGGCGCTGACCAAAGAGGAGGACCTATGAAAGACTTGTTTTTAAAGAGAAAGCAGGCTTTTCGTAAGGAGTGTCTTGGTTATCTGCGCTATGTTCTCAATGACCACTTTGTCTTATTCCTGCTTGTTCTGCTGGGCTTTCTAGCCTACCAGTACAGTCAACTCTTGCAACATTTTCCTGAAAATCATTGGCCGATCCTTTTGTTTATAGGAATTACCTCTGTTTTACTTTTGCTTTGGGGTGGAATTGCCACCTATATGGAGGCTCCAGACAAGCTCTTTCTCTTAGTTGGAGAAGAGGAAATCAAGCTCCATCTCAAGCGTCAAACTGGCATTTCCCTATTCTTTTGGCTCTTTGTCCAGACCCTTTTCTTGCTTTTATTTGCGCCTTTATTTTTGGCCATGGGTTATGGCTTGCCAGTTTTTCTGATCTATGTGCTTTTATTTGGGGTAGGGAAATATCTGCTCTTTCGTCAAAAGGCCAGCAAATTTTTCACTGAAACTGGTCTTGATTGGGACTTTGTCATTTCCCAAGAAAGTAAGCGTAAGCAAGTCTTGCTTCGTTTCTTTGCCCTCTTTACGCAGGTAAAGGGAATTTCAAACAGCGTCAAGCGTCGTGCCTATCTGGACTTTATCCTAAAAGCTGTTCAGAAGGTGCCTGGGAAGATTTGGCAAAATCTCTATCTGCGTTCTTATTTGCGAAATGGAGACCTCTTTGCGCTCAGTCTCCGTCTGCTCCTACTTTCCTTGCTGGCGCAGGTCTTTATCGAGCAAGCTTGGATTGCGACAGCAGTGGTAGTTCTCTTTAACTACCTCTTGCTCTTCCAGTTACTGGCCCTCTATCATGCCTTTGACTACCAGTATTTGACCCAACTCTTTCCACTGGACAAGGGGCAAAAGGAAAAAGGCTTACAGGCTGTAGTCCGAGGATTGACCAGTTTTGTTTTACTTGTGGAATTAGTTGTTGGGTTGATTACCTTCCAAGAAAAACTAGCCCTTCTAGCCTTACTGGGAGCTGGTTTGGTTTTACTAGTCTTGTACTTACCTTATCAGGTAAAACGTCAGATGCAGGACTAATATTGCTTATATGATATTAAAAAAGAAGTTGAGTTCAGTTTGTCTCAGCTTCTTTTATTTTCTACAAGATAATGGTTGGTCCGTAGAGACTCAACTTGGTCTTGACTTGGTCAAAGTGGAAGCGGTCATAGGCCCGCCAAGCGGCGCGGGTAGGAGCGTCTGGATTGAGAGCGCTGAGTCCCATGAGAAGACTGGAAGTCTGGTAAAATTTTTCCAGTTCAATCAAGACTCGATTATCCACAGTCTCAGCCTTGGCTAGAAAGCCAAGAATAGAGTTTAATTGCTCCTGAAAGCGGACGTCGTCAGCGGTTGCCTGTTTGCATGCTTGATAGGCTTTGTTTAAGTCAGTAATCAAAGTCTGAGCTCTTTTGATAGGGTCTGTATCTGTCATGAGAATTCCTCCTTTAATCTGGGTGCCAGTCTTGTTTCTAGCAACTGTGTTTTGATACTGTTAGTTTATCACTTTTGTCTCCTTTTTCACCATAAAATCTTTAATTGTACTTGAAATTTCCTGAATGGTACTGTTAAGATTTTATGATAAAATAGTTGTAAGATTATCATGCTTATTTGAGGAACAAGCTACCTTTCAGGAGCTTTGAAGGCCTATTTAAGATTTGGTGGGCTTGTGTCAGAGTATTTTTGCTATTCTCTTTTTAGGAAGAAATTGAAACAAGGAGAGTAAGAAGATGAGAATATTTGTTTTAGAAGATGATTTTTCCCAACAAGCTAGAATTGAAACGACCATTAAGAAACTCTTGAAGGAACATCATATCATTCCTAGCTCTTTTGAGGTCTTTGGCAAGCCAGACCAGCTACTGGCAGAGGTGCATGAGAAGGGCGCCCATCAGCTATTCTTTTTGGATATTGAGATTCGAAATGAGGAGATGAAGGGGCTGGAAGTGGCTAGAAAGATTCGGGATCGGGATCCCTATGCTCTCATCGTCTTTGTGACGACTCACTCGGAGTTTATGCCCCTGTCCTTTCGCTACCAAGTGTCTGCTTTGGACTACATTGATAAGGCACTTTCGGCAGAGGAGTTTGAATCTCGTATCGAGACAGCCCTCCTCTATGGCAATGGTCAAGACAGTAAAAGTCTAGCTGAAGATTGCTTTTACTTTAAATCAAAATTTGCCCAATTCCAGTATCCTTTTAAAGAGGTTTACTATCTAGAAACGTCGCCCAGAGCCCATCGTGTTATTCTTTATACCAAGACAGACAGGCTGGAGTTTACAGCGAGTTTAGAGGATGTTTTCAAGCAGGAGCCTCGTCTTTTGCAGTGCCATCGCTCTTTTCTCATCAATCCTGCCAATGTAGTTCGTTTGGATAAGAAAGAAAAACTCCTTTTCTTTCCAAATGGAGGAAGCTGTATGATCGCGCGTTATAAGGTCAGGGAAGTGTCTGAAGCCATCAATAAATTACACTGAGCTAGGAGAGTTTATGAACATTGCTTGGATATTGTTGTATTTTCTTGTTATTAATGGACTAGAAATTGTCATTTTCTTTAAGGTAGATGGAATTGGTCTCACTTTTGAGAGGATTTTTAAAGCTTTTCTTTTGAAATTTCTTCTAGGGGCCATTTTTGCGACTTTTCAATTTTTGGATGTAAGTGAATATTTGTCCTATTTTATAGAACCTTTGTTCGGTATATGTCTATCTTTCTTACTGTTAAGAGGGCTTCCTAAAAAACTCCTTTTCTTTTATGGTCTCTTTCCAATTGTATTGATGGATCTCTTTTACAGAAGTGTTTCCTATTTTGTGTTTCCGTTTTTGGGGCAAGGGATTGTAGATGGAGATGGAAATCCTCTCTTTTTGTTGATTATGCTATTCGTTTGCTTCATAGTATTAGTCTTTTTGAAATGGTTGGACTATGATTTTACTAGATTGAGAAAGGAGTTTCTCGATAAAGGTTTTCAACAGTCCCTGACTAAGATTAACTGGATAATGGGGGCTTACTTTCTAGTCATGGAAAATCTGTCTTACTTTGAATATGCATACGATATCCAATCAAAGACTGTTCGCCATCTGATTCTAGTGTTTTACTTGCTCTTTTTTATGGGGGTTATCAAGAAATTGGATACCTATTTGAAGGACAAACTCCATGAGAGACTGGACCAAGAGCTGGCCTTGCGCTACAGAGATATGGAACGCTATAGTCGGCATATAGAGGAACTTTACAAGGAAGTCCGGAGCTTTCGCCATGACTACACTAACCTCTTAACCAGCTTACGTCTGGGCATTGAAGAGGAGGACATGGAGCAGATAAAAGAGGTCTACGACTCCGTCTTAAAGGATTCTAGTGAAAAATTGCAGGACAACAAATATGACCTTGGACGACTCGTGAATATTCGTGATAAAGCCCTCAAAAGTCTCCTCGCGGGGAAATTTCTAAAAGCCAGAGATAAGGACATTGTCTTTAATGTCGAAGTTCCTGAGGAGATTCAGGTAGAGGGGATGAGTCTGCTTGATTTTCTAACCATTGTGTCTATCCTTTGTGACAATGCTATTGAAGCCAGTGCAGAGGCCAGTCAACCTCATGTTTCAATTGCTTTTTTAAAAAATGGAGCACAGGAGACCTTTATCATTGAAAATTCCATTAAAGAAGAGGGTATAGACATTTCTGAAATTTTCTCCTTTGGAGCAAGTTCTAAAGGGGAGGAGAGAGGAGTTGGTCTCTATACCGTCATGAAAATTGTGGAAAGCCATCCCAATACCAGTCTCAATACCACCTGTCAAAATCAAGTCTTTCGTCAGGTTTTAACGGTTCACTTGTTGCCAGTTGGTCATTAGAAAATTTGTGAAAAAAGAATTGGCAGAAGTTAACAGATAAAGTTTGTCTTTATCGAGCCAGACTTTTGCTATAGTATGTGAGGTATATTAAATGAATAAGAAATCCTTTTTTATCATCTGTTCTACGTTGATCATAGCTTCGAATCTTCTCATGATTTCCGTGGTGAACAAGGGAGAAGAAACAGGGAGCAACCTGTTTGTGATTGCTATAGCCTGTGTTTTGCTACCAGCCTTTTTATATGCAGTTGAAAACAGACTGACTTCATTGGTAAGAGTAGAATCAATACTCCTGATTCAGTTGACAGTTATATCCCTACTCCGTCTTATCAACAGAATAGGGAGTACGCCTGAAATCTTCAACATTATCATTACCCTTATCGCTTTGGCAAGTGGGACAGCTGCTATCCTTGTTGCGATCATGAGAATATATGAGAACATACGGAAGTGAGGGTGAGTAGCTTTCAATTTTAGATTTTTATGTTGTCAAGTTCCCCCCAGGGCAAGTATGTTTTTCATGCTTGCTTTTTTTATTTTTACAATTCAAGATGTTTTGATGACCATTTATGATTTGAGTGATCCAAGAATAAAACGAGTGCTATACTAGCAGTGTAAATGTTCTAGCTCAACAAAGATTCAGGAGGAAATTTTATGAAGAAAAAAATACTTGTCATTTTCATCTTATATCTGATCATGTCCATTTTTCTATATCCGCTTAGGGGGAGTGCTTGGTATCATCTGTTTTATACCATAGCCTATGTGATTGCATTTATGATTTATTTTGCTTTAATGAAAAAGAAAGGAGAAGAGAAATGAAAACTTTTCTTGCTAAAAAACGGAACATCTTTCTTGCAAGATTGTTCCTAGGTCAGTTGCCCTTACTTGTCTCCACTTATCTATTTCTATCTCGTCAGTTTTTAAATTTTTCCTTAGTTTTCCAATTTCTTTTAGTGGTTATTAACTTGGCTTCTATTTTGGTTACTGTTTACCTCACTAGGGAGATGAGGATAAGAGAGTTTGAAGATGATGATTTGGTTAGTCCTAGAACCAATCAACTTATGTATATCGGCTTGACAGGTTTTATGTCTATTATTTGTTTGTATAGAGGGCTCACAGCAGGAGAATTCTATCAACAATTAATTGCTTACATTGGTGCGGTTCTCTGCTTGCTTATCATGCTTTTACTCATTTGGGGCTTGAAGTATTATAAAAAGTAGTTTGTCTTCCTCTTCTGACAGAATTTTTGATTAGAAGGTTCTATTAAACGCTTAGTGAAATAAATGAATGGAGGTATTTAATATGAAATACAGATTATTTCTTGTTAT
This sequence comes from Streptococcus sp. KHUD_015, assembly GCF_051106265.1. GTDB lineage: Bacteria > Bacillota > Bacilli > Lactobacillales > Streptococcaceae > Streptococcus. The sequence continues at coordinate 1,790,784 of NZ_CP193665.1, read as the reverse complement.
TTTCGTGAGTAGTATGTTGAATATTCTTTTAGGGACATTTTTACAAATTTCTAATGTCTCGATTGGATGGATTGTTCTCTACAGTGGCTTGTTTGAAGCAGGCATTTTCCTTCTTGCTAATAAAGAGGTGGCGGTAAAAATCAAGGAAGTAGACATTCAAAACCGCTTTAAATTTATTTTTGGAAAAACCTTATGGTTTCAAATTCTTTTGCTCATCTTTTTGATGGTCAAACTGTATCTTGGTTTGGATGTGAGGTTGATTTTATTCTATGGCCATATTTTCATTGTCTTTAATGCCTTAATGTATCTATTATCTAGTAGTCAGGTCAGTCTTAAAAAGAACAAACTGTCTTCTTAATCTTGCAGTAGTAGAGCCTGGCAAGGGGAGATCATAGTGGAAAGGATTTCTATGAAAAAGTATCAACTTCTATTCAAAATAAGTGCAGTTTTCTCTTACTTATTTTTCGTATTTGGTCTTTCTCAGCTGACGCTTATTGTTCAAAATTATTGGCAATTTTCTTCCCAGATTGGCAATTTCGTTTGGATTCAAAATATCTTGAGTTTGCTATTTAGCGGAGTCATGATTTGGATTCTGGTTAAGACAGGCCATGGTTATCTCTTTCGCATTCCGAGAAAAAAATGGCTTTGGTATTCGATTTTGACAGTACTAGTGGTAGTGCTCTATATCTCTTTTAACGTTCAGGCAGCTAAACATGTTCAGTCAACTGCTGAAGGTTGGGCAGTATTGATCGGTTATAGTGGGACCAACTTTGCTGAGCTAGGTATCTATATAACCCTGTTCTTTCTGACTCCACTTATGGAAGAGCTGATTTATAGAGGATTACTGCAACACACCTTTTTTAAGCATTCGAGATTTGGCCTTGATTTGCTCCTTCCTTCCATTTTATTTGCTCTTCCTCATTTTTCAAGCCTGCCTAGTCTGTTAGATATCTTCGTCTTTGCAACATCTGGCATCATCTTTGCTAGTTTGACCCGCTATACCAAGAGCATTTATCCTTCCTATGCGGTGCATGTGATCAATAATATTTTCGCAACATTACCATTTTTGCTGACTTTTTTACACAGGGTATTTAGCTAAAAATAGTAGATTAAAAATAATTATCGATTTTAAGAAGTGAATAATGGAATTTAATATTATTCACTTCTTATTAGTTGATTGGGAAGATTGTACTCTTTGAGTAATTTAAGATGTTTTGATGATAATTCAAGATTTGTATGAAAAACTTTAACAAATAGTGTTATACTAAAATTGCCAATTGCAACAGGATAACAATTAAAATTAAAAATAAAAAAGGAGGTATTCGTTATGAATACAAAAACGATGTCACAATTTGAAATGATGGATACTGAGATGCTTGCGAAAGTTGAAGGAGGTTTCGGAGGTTGGGGAGATATGGTTGCTGGTTTATTGGGTGGGCTAGCACCTTCTCCAACTTTGGATCAATTAAATGGTAAGTGGCCTATTATACATTTTTCAAAACCATGTGGTCCTTATGGTATAGGGGGAACTCCAAACTCATGTAATGGTATTTAAAAAGGATTGAAGCTATGAAGGCAAAATATGGGAATCAAATTGTTGATGTTTGGGAAATTGGTCAAGCAACTCTTAAACCAAGTTGGGTAGAGGAAGCTTTTCAAAAAAATTATATAGTTTGGTTGGATAATCATGTGTGCATTCTAATGGCAGGTCTCAAAACTTCTCTTGCAACGAATATCAAGTTTGGTCTAGTTGGAACAGTTGGAGGAGGATTCGCTGGTTATGGAATGTATGTTCTTGGTTATCCAGGTGATTATATAGATATTACCAATCATAGAGTTGTTTCTGCTAAAACATTTCACAAAAGTTATCAAATTTTAGAAAATGATTAGATATCATTTAATTGTAATGGAGAAAGCAATGAAAAAAATATTTTTAAAAAAACAGATCATCTTCCTTGCGAGATTGTTCCTAGGTCAGTTGCCTTTACTTGCCTCTACCTATCTATTTCTATCTCGTCAGTTTTTAAATTTTTCCTTAGTCCTCCAATTTCTTTTAGTAGTTATTAACTTAGCTTCCATTTTGCTCACTGTTTACCTCACTAGGGAAATGAGAATAAGAGAGTTTGAAGATGATGATTTGGTTAGTCCTAGAACCAATCAACTCATGTATATCGGCTTGACAGGTTTTATGTCTATTATCTGTTTGTATAGAGGGATCACAGCAGGAGAATCCTATCAACAACTAATCGCTTACATTGGCGCTATTCTCTGCTTGCTTATCATGCTTCTGCTCATTTGGGGCTTGAAAAGTAGGAGAAGAGCTTTCTTTGTAATATTGGACTAGTCTATAGTCTGACAAGAGGAGGTCATCATGTATAAACACTTATTTTTCCTAGATTCAAAAACCTTAGACTGGTTGACACCCTATATTCTAGTCTTGGCTTCTGACACCATTGCCTTTAATGTTTTTGTGCTAACCTTTGTATCTGTTGTGATTTTTTATTTTCTGAATCCCATGCTAGCTTTTATGGCTATATTCTTAGGGGCTGGCTATGTGGTCGGTTTTTGGTTGTTAAAATGGTTTGTTTTGGAAATACTAGAGTTAAAGGATGATGTGTAGGGAAGTTTGTTTGTTGAGGAGGATAATTTTATGGAGTTTTTTGATAAATTTCATGCCTTTTGTTTTGGATTTTTAGTACTAATAATCGTCATTACAGTTCCTTATACGATTAACCATGGGGATTTTTTTCAAAATGAATCTGCATTGATTATTGTAAGTTTTCTAGTAACCTCGCTGAGTGTTGTTTATGCTAGAAAGTTTGAAATGATTTCTTTTGGGATGTTAAGCAAGAAAGAACTTTTGCTTTTCATTGTAATCTTTCTTCTAAGTGTGCTTGAGACGCTGGTTTATATTCATTTCTTCGCTATTTCTTCTGGCGCAGGAGTTCAACACTTGGCGGAAGTCAGCAGAGGAATTTCTCTGTCTTTGATTTTGACTTCCTCAGTTTTTGGACCCATCCAGGAGGAACTCATTTTCAGAGGCCTTCTTCAAGGTGCCGTTTTTGACAATTCTTGGTTAGGGCTTGTGCTAACTTCCTCTCTCTTTTCTTTCATGCATGGACCTTCTAATGTCCCTTCGTTTATTTTTTATCTACTCGGGGGCTTGTTACTGGGCTTTGCTTATAAAAGGAGCCAAAACTTATGGGTTTCTACTCTAGTTCACATGTTTTACAATGCTTGGCCACTCTTATATTATTTATAAAAATCATGAAAAGGTAGGCAGAAGACGGTGCTTGCCCTTTTCTTCCTATAATGATACCCAAGCCAATCCAGAGGCTTTTCTTTGAGAATCGGGTGTGGAGCGGTTGACGAATAGGCCAAAAACTAGTAGAATAGTAAGGAAACTTTATACGGAGGAAAGAAATGGATTTGGGTGATAATGAGCTAACACTGACTCCCATACCTGGGAAAAGTGGCAAGGCTTATATGGGTAGCTATCCTGATGGGAAGCGCATCTTTGTAAAAATGAACACCTCTCCAATCCTACCTGGTCTAGCTAGAGAACAAATTGCTCCACAATTATTATGGAGTCGCCGTTTGGCAGATGGGCGTGATATGTGTGCTCAAGAATGGTTGACAGGCAAGATATTGACCCCCTATGATATGAATCGTAAACAAATCGTCAATATTTTAACCCGTCTTCATCGCTCACGTCCATTGATGACACAGTTGAGTCGCTTGGGCTATGCCATGGAAACACCTGTAGATTTACTACAGTCTTGGCAAGAAACGGCTCCAGATGCTTTGCGTAAAAATCATTTTATCAGTGAAGTGATGGCTGATTTACGTCAGACTATTCCAGGATTTAGAGAGGACTATGCGACCATTGTCCATGGAGATGTAAGACATAGTAATTGGATTGAGACAGATAGTGGCTTGATTTATTTGGTAGATTGGGATTCGGTTCGCTTGACCGACCGCATGTTTGATGTGGCTCATATGCTCTGCCATTATATTCCAGAACATCAGTGGAAGGAATGGTTGACCTACTACGGCTATAAGTACAATCAAACGGTATTAAGTAAATTGTATTGGTATGGTCAATTGTCTTATTTGAGCCAGATTTCCAAGTATTATATGAACCAAGATTTAGAAAATGTCAATCGGGAGATTCATGGTTTGCGTCACTTCCGAGACAAGTATGGAAAGAGAAGATGAGAGTTAGAAATCGTAAAGGGGCGACAGAATTACTAGAGGCAAATCCCCAGTATGTGGTCCTCAATCCCTTAGAAGCCAAGGGGAAATGGCGGGACTTGTTTGGCAACGACAATCCCATTCATGTGGAAGTTGGAAGTGGAAAGGGTGCCTTTGTTTCAGGTATGGCCAAGCAAAACCCTGACATCAACTATATCGGGATTGATATTCAAAAGTCTGTTTTGAGCTACGCTTTGGACAAGGTGCTTGAAGTTGGAGTACCGAACATCAAGCTCTTGTGGGTAGATGGTTCTGACTTGACTGACTACTTTGAAGACGGTGAGATTGATCGTTTGTATCTGAACTTTTCAGATCCATGGCCTAAAAAGCGCCATGAAAAGCGTCGTTTGACCTACAAGACCTTCTTGGATACCTTCAAGCGTATCTTGCCTGAAAATGGAGAAATTCATTTCAAGACGGATAACCGTGGCTTGTTTGAGTACAGCCTAGTGAGCTTTTCTCAGTATGGCATGAAGCTCAATGGTGTCTGGCTTGATTTACATGCCAGTGATTTTGAAGGTAATGTCATGACAGAATACGAGCAAAAATTCTCCAACAAGGGGCAAGTTATCTACCGAGTTGAGGCAGAATTTTAAGAAAAAGCCTGAAATCAGGCTGTATAAGTGCTTTTGCTTTACATAAGTTGGCAAACGTGTTATACTAGTAGTAAGAATATGAAAAGTGAGGCGGGGAAATATCTTCGCCTCTTGCTTATGAGGAGGTGGACGCAATCGCAACAATCGTAGAATTAGTCAGAGAAGTTGTAGAACCTGTCATCCAAGCACCTTTCGAACTCGTGGATATCGAGTATGGAAAGATTGGCAGTGACATGATTCTCAGTATTTTTGTAGATAAACCTGAAGGAATTACCTTGAACGATACAGCGGACTTGACAGAAATGATCAGTCCTGTCCTAGACACCATCAAGCCAGATCCCTTCCCAGAACAATATTTCCTAGAAGTCACCAGTCCAGGCTTGGAACGTCCTTTGAAAACCAAGGATGCCGTCGCTGGAGCTGTTGGGAAATACATCCATGTCGGGCTCTACCAAGCCATCGATAAGCAAAAGGTCTTTGAAGGAACCTTGTTGGCCTTTGAAGAGGACGAGTTGAGCATGGAATATATGGACAAGACGCGTAAGAAAACCGTCCAAATTCCATACAGTTTAGTATCAAAAGCACGTTTAGCAGTTAAATTATAGAAAAAGAAAGGATAGCTTTTGAGGATTCAAAAGTGAAGAAAACATGAGTAAAGAAATGCTAGAGGCCTTCCGCATTTTGGAAGAAGACAAGGGAATCAAAAAAGAAGATATCATCGACGCAGTAGTAGAGTCGCTTCGTTCCGCTTATCGCAGACGCTATGGTCAATCAGACAGCGTAGCTATTGACTTCAACGAAAAAACAGGTGACTTTACAGTTTATACTGTCCGTGAAGTGGTTGATGAAGTATTTGATAGTCGTTTGGAAATCAGCTTAAAAGATGCTCTTGCCATTAATTCAGCCTATGAACTTGGGGATAAAATCAAGTTTGAAGAAGCACCAGGTGAGTTTGGTCGTGTAGCAGCCCAATCTGCCAAACAAACCATCATGGAAAAAATGCGCAAGCAAACACGTGCCATCACTTACAATACTTATAAAGAACATGAGCAAGAAATCATGTCTGGTACAGTAGAACGCTTCGACAACCGCTTCATCTATGTCAACCTTGGCAGCATCGAAGCCCAATTGTCAAAACAAGACCAAATTCCTGGAGAAGTTTTTGCTTCTCATGATCGTATTGAAGTATATGTTTACAAGGTTGAAGACAACCCTCGTGGTGTCAACGTCTTTGTTAGCCGTAGCCATCCAGAAATGATCAAACGTTTGATGGAACAAGAAATTCCTGAGGTCTATGACGGAACTGTTGAGATTATGAGCGTGGCTCGTGAAGCTGGCGACCGTACTAAGGTTGCAGTTCGTAGCCACAATCCAAACGTGGACGCTATTGGTACAATCGTTGGACGTGGTGGTGCTAACATCAAGAAAATTACTAGCAAATTCCACCCAGCTCGCTACGATGCTAAGAGCGATCGTATGGTTCCAATCGAAGAAAACATCGACGTTATTGAATGGGTAGCCGATCCAGCTGAATTTATCTACAACGCTATCGCTCCTGCTGAAGTTGACCAAGTTATCTTTGATGAAAACGACAGTAAACGTGCCTTGGTGGTTGTACCAGATAACAAGCTTTCTCTTGCTATCGGTCGTCGTGGGCAAAATGTTCGCTTGGCGGCTCACTTGACTGGTTACCGTATCGATATCAAGTCTGCTAGCGAATTTGAAGCCATGGAAGAAGCTGCTTCGGTAGATTTGGACGCAGAAAACGATACTGTAGAAGAATAAAAGCTGCTAGAGGAGGGAAAGATGAAAACAAGAAAAATCCCTTTGCGCAAGTCTGTTGTGTCCAATGAAGTGATTGATAAGCGGGATTTGCTCCGCATTGTCAAAAACAAAGAAGGGCAAGTCTTTATTGATCCGACAGGTAAGGCCAATGGACGCGGCGCTTATATCAAACTAGACAATGCAGAAGCCCTAGAGGCGAAAAAGAAGAAGGTCTTTAACCGCAGCTTTAGCATGGAAGTGGATGAAAGCTTTTATGACGAGTTGATCGCTTATGTGGATCACAAAGTGAAAAGAAGAGAGTTAGGACTTGAATAAGCAAAAGATAAGCAATCTCTTGGGGCTTGCTCAGAGAGCAGGGCGGATTATATCGGGTGAAGAATTGGTGGTCAAGTCCATTCAAGACGGCAAGGCCAAGTTGGTCTTTCTAGCTCATGATGCTGGACCCAATCTGACCAAGAAGATTCAAGATAAAAGTCATTATTATCAAGTAGAAATTGTAACCGTGTTTTCAACACTGGAATTAAGCATAGCAGTCGGGAAATCAAGAAAGGTTTTGGCTGTAACAGATGCTGGATTTACAAAGAAAATGAGGTCTCTTATGGAATAGAAGAGGAGGACATGATTTGTCTAAGAAAAGATTGTACGAAATCGCAAAAGAACTTGGAAAAGAAAGTAAAGAAGTTGTAGCGCGTGCAAAAGAGTTGGGCTTGGATGTGAAAAGCCACTCATCAAGTGTGGAAGAAGCTGTCGCTGCAAAAATCGCTGCCAGCTTTAAGCCTGCAGCTGCTCCGAAAGAAGAAGTAAAACCTGCAGCACCAAAAGCAAGTGCAGAAAAGAAAGCCGAAAAATCTGAGCCAGCTAAACCAGCTGTAGCTAAGGAAGAGGCAAAAGCGGCTGAACCAGTTGCTCCTAAAACAGAAAAAGCAGTAGCTAAACCGCAAAGTCGTAATTTCAAGGCTGAGCGTGAAGCCCGTGCTAAAGAGCAGGCAGAGCGCCGCAAGCAAAATAAAGGCAATAACCGTGACCAACAACAAAACGGCAACCGTCAGAAAAACGACGGTCGCAATGGTGGAAAACAAGGTCAAGGCAACCGCGACAATCGTCGCTTTAATGACCAAGCTAAGAAACAGCAAGGTCAGCAAAATCGTGGGAATGAGCGCCGTCAACAAGAGGACAAACGTCCAAATCAAGCGGCTCCACGTATTGACTTTAAAGCCCGTGCAGCAGCCCTAAAAGCAGAACAAAATGCAGAATATGCACGTTCAAGTGAGGAACGTTTCAAGCAGACTCAGGCTGCCAAAGAAGCCTTGGCCCAAGCTAACAAACGCAAGGAGCCAGAGGAAATCTTTGAAGAAGTGGCTAAGTTGGCTGAACAAGCGCAACAAGTTCAAGCAGTGGTTGAAACAGCTCCTGTAGCTAAAGAAGCACCAGTGGATACACGTCGTAAAAAACAAGCTCGACCAGACAAAGAACGTGATGATTTCGATCACGAAGAAGATGGTCCTAGAAAACAACAAAAGAATCGAAGTAGTCAAAATCAAGTGAGAAATCAAAGAAATAGTAACTGGAATAACAACAAGAAGAACAAAAAAGGCAATAACAAGAACAACCGTAATCAGGCTCCAAAACCTGTTACAGAGCGTAAATTCCATGAATTGCCAACAGAATTTGAATATACAGATGGTATGACTGTTGCGGAAATCGCAAAACGTATCAAACGTGAACCAGCTGAAATCGTTAAGAAACTCTTTATGATGGGCGTAATGGCCACACAAAACCAATCCTTGGATGGGGAAACGATTGAACTCCTCATGGTGGATTACGGTATCGAAGCCAAACAAAAGGTTGAAGTGGATAATGCCGACATCGAACGTTTCTTTGTAGAAGATGGTTATCTCAATGAAGATGAATTGGTTGAGCGTCCACCAGTTGTAACTATCATGGGACACGTTGACCACGGTAAAACAACACTCCTAGATACCCTTCGTAACTCTCGTGTTGCGACAGGTGAAGCAGGTGGTATCACTCAGCATATCGGTGCCTACCAAATCGTGGAAAATGGCAAGAAGATTACCTTCCTTGATACACCAGGACACGCGGCCTTTACATCGATGCGTGCGCGTGGTGCTTCTGTTACCGATATTACGATCTTGGTCGTAGCGGCAGATGACGGGGTTATGCCTCAGACTATCGAAGCCATTAACCACTCAAAAGCGGCCAATGTTCCAATCATCGTAGCCATTAACAAGATTGATAAGCCAGGTGCTAACCCAGAACGTGTTATCGGTGAATTGGCAGAGCATGGTGTTATGTCAACAGCTTGGGGTGGAGATTCTGAATTTGTTGAAATCTCGGCTAAATTCAACCAAAACATCGAAGAATTGTTGGAAACAGTCCTTCTTGTGGCTGAAATCCAAGAACTTAAGGCAGACCCAACAGTTCGTGCGATCGGTACAGTTATCGAAGCTCGCTTGGATAAAGGAAAAGGTGCGGTCGCAACTCTTCTTGTTCAACAAGGTACCTTGAATGTTCAAGACCCAATCGTTGTCGGAAATACCTTCGGTCGTGTCCGTGCTATGACCAACGACCTTGGTCGTCGTGTTAAGGTAGCAGGTCCATCAACACCAGTTTCAATTACAGGTTTGAATGAAGCACCGATGGCGGGTGACCACTTTGCCGTTTACGAGGATGAAAAATCTGCGCGTGCAGCAGGTGAAGAACGTGCCAAACGTGCCCTCATGAAACAACGTCAAGCTACCCAACGTGTCAGTCTTGAAAACCTCTTTGATACCCTTAAAGCTGGTGAACTCAAATCAGTTAACGTTATCATCAAGGCCGACGTACAAGGTTCTGTTGAAGCCCTTTCTGCCTCACTTCAAAAGATCGACGTGGAAGGTGTCAAAGTTACCATCGTTCACTCTGCGGTCGGTGCTATCAACGAATCAGACGTGACCCTTGCGGAAGCTTCAAATGCCTTTATCGTTGGGTTCAACGTACGCCCTACACCACAAGCTCGTCAACAAGCCGATGCTGACGATGTAGAAATCCGTCTCCACAGCATTATCTACAAAGTTATCGAAGAGATGGAAGAAGCCATGAAAGGGATGCTTGATCCGGAATTCGAAGAAAAAATCATCGGTGAAGCTCTTATCCGTGAGACCTTCAAGGTATCTAAAGTGGGAACTATCGGTGGATTTATGGTTATCAACGGTAAGGTTACCCGTGACTCTAAAGTCCGTGTTATCCGTGACGGTGTTGTTATCTATGATGGTGAACTCGCAAGCTTGAAACACTACAAAGACGACGTTAAGGAAGTTACAAACGGCCGTGAAGGTGGATTGATGATTGACGGCTACAATGATATCAAGATGGATGATGTGATTGAGGCTTATGTCATGGAAGAAATTAAAAGATAAGATTTTTGCTCCTTTCTTAGGTGGTGAGGGACGCAAGCAAACTGATGGTTTCATTGCTTATTTTTGAGCCCAGAGTCTCAAAAATCCCCTGTGATGGGACTGATAAATCAGTTCCATCACTTTCACCACAGCGAAAGAAGCAGGTGAGTTCAAATTGAACTTCGTTTCAATTTGAAATAAAAATCAAGAAGTTTAAAATAGCTAGGTCTGCTGGCCTAGCTTTTGGTTCAAAGTAGAGAAAGGAATATCATGGCAAATCATTTCCGTACGGATCGTGTGGGCATGGAAATCAAGCGTGAAGTCAATGAGATTTTGCAAAAGAAAGTCCGTGATCCGCGTGTCCAAGGTGTGACTATCACAGATGTTCAGATGCTGGGTGACTTGTCTGTTGCCAAGGTTTACTATACCATTTTGAGTAACCTTGCTTCGGATAATCAAAAAGCCCAAATCGGGCTTGAAAAAGCAACTGGTACTATCAAACGTGAACTTGGTCGCAATTTGAAATTGTACAAAATCCCAGATTTGACTTTCGTCAAAGACGAATCCATCGAGTATGGAAACAAGATTGACGAGATGCTACGCAATCTGGATAAAAACTAAAGAAGAGGGGAAACCCTCTTTTTTGGTGCTTGGATTTTTCTAGCTATTAATAGCTGTATTTGTAATTGCAAAAAACAGTTTAAAAAATTTGTAAATACCTTATAGTATGATATGATAAAGTTTAATACGAATGATAAATGGAGATAGAGATGGGCAAACAAGAGTTAGCGATGCAAGTGCTGCAACAAGTGGTGAAATTACCCATGGTCAAAGTTGATCGAGAAAAATTTTTAGTTGACAAGTTTTCTAAAGAGTTAGATCGAAAGGATATTGCTACATTATTGGAAAAAGGTCCGACCTCTTTGTTAACAAAGGAAAGCTTGGATCGAGTTGCTAAGACCTGTATTAAGGACAATGTTCTACGAGCAAGCGGGACTTCGATTTTGGCGGGTTTACCTGGTGGTATTGCCATGGCAATCACTATTCCAACAGATGTAGTTCAGTTTTATGCTTTTTCATTAAAGTTGGCCCAAGAACTAGGCTATATTTATGGATTTGATGATCTTTGGGAATCCCGTGATGAATTGAGCGAGGATGCTCAAAATACACTCTTGCTTTATCTCGGTGTCATGCTAGGGGTAAATGGAGCAGGAGCTTTGCTTCGCTCTGGAGGTGTAACAGTTGCCAAGCATGTGATGAAGACGATTCCGCAGAAAGCTTTGACAAAGACACTTTGGTATCCTATTCTGGAGAAAGTTTTGAAAATTTTTGGAGTTAGCTTGACAAAGGGAGGTTTGGCTAAGGGAATGGGAAAAGTGATTCCTATTTTAGGGGGTGTCCTTTCTGGTGGCTTAACCTTTGCGACCATGAAGCCGATGGGGGAAAGACTGCAAAAGGAATTATCCAAATTAGTTAACTATAATGAAGGGCAGTATCAAATAGATATTGATACTATCCGAAAAGAAGCTGAAATCATCGAAGGTGAGTAATATGGGACTCATAAAAATTCTAGCTAAAACTTACGGAAATTACTTTTTGACCATGCAAGGTGTAAAAGTGATGAAAACGATAAAGAAAGATGACCATGTCGTTGTCGGTCTAGGAAAACTCTTTATTGCAGACAAGCTAATGGATACGGCTCGGTGGCTCATCAAGCCAGAGGAGAGAGAATGAAATTTTTCTGGGGCCTTCTTGCCATTATTTTTATCAAACCGATTATTGGAATTATGAAATTCCTGTGGATGATCATCTCTTTTGCAGTCCAATTGCTGTTTTACAAGCTATTATTTAAGATATTGGATTGGCTCTTTAAACTTATTTAGATGGTCATCCAAGTCGTGGAGAACTAGCAAGTCTTGTACTGCTAGTTTTTTAATCTCTTTTCATATGGTATAATATAGGCAGTAAAATCATTTTAAAACATTCAGTGGAGGTCGTCATGGACAATATCATCGATGTGTCAATTCCTGTTGCAGAAGTGGTGGACAAGCATCCAGAAGTCTTGGAAATTCTAGTGGAGCTAGGTTTTAAACCTCTTGCCAATCCCTTAATGCGCAATACAGTCGGTCGCAAGGTATCGCTCAAACAAGGTTCTAAGCTGGAAGGAACTCCTATGGCCAAGATTGTCCGCACACTGGAAGCAAATGGCTACGAAGTGATTGGATTAGACTAATGGCAGATGAACGGATTCATGTCCTGCGGGATATTTTGTTAGAATTGCACAATGGCGCCTCTCCTGAATCAGTTCAGGAGCGCTTTGATGCGACCTTTACAGGTGTTTCAGCCATTGAGATTTCCCTCATGGAGCACGAGCTGATGAACTCAGACTCAGGTGTCACCTTTGAAGATGTCATGGAACTCTGTGACGTTCATGCCAATCTTTTTAAAAATGCTGTTAAGGGTGTCGAAGTTGCAGATACTGAGCATCCAGGTCACCCAGTTCGTGTCTTCAAGGAAGAAAATCTTGCTCTTCGTGCGGCCTTAATTCGCATTCGGAGATTGCTAGATACCTATGAGTCTATGGAAGACGAGGAAATGCTGGCGGAGATGCGTAAGGGTTTGGTGCGTCAGATGGGACTTGTGGGGCAATTTGACATCCACTACCAGCGCAAGGAAGAGCTTTTCTTTCCTATCATGGAGCGCTATGGACACGATTCACCTCCTAAGGTCATGTGGGGAGTGGATGACCAGATTAGGGAACTCTTTCAAACAGCTTTAGCGACAGCCAAGTCATTACCAGAAGTGTCGATTTGCACTGTAAAAGAAGATTTTGAAGCCTTTGCGACAGAGTTTGAAAGTATGATTTTCAAGGAAGAGTCCATCCTTCTCATGATTCTCCTTGAGTCCTTTACTCAGGATGACTGGCTTCAGATTGCGGAGGAGAGCGATGCCTATGGTTATGCCATCATCCGTCCGTCTGAGAAATGGGTGCCAGAACGGCAGCGTTTTGTTGAGGAAAAGATTGCAGAGGAGCCTATTCAGCTAGATACGGCAGAGGGACAAGTTCAGCAGGTTATCGATACGCCAGAAGGACAGTTTACCATTACCTTTACCCCTAAGGAAAAGGAATCAGCTTTGGACCGTCATAGTCAACAGGCTTTTGGCAATGGCTATCTCTCGGTCGAGCAGGCCAATCTCATCCTCAATCACCTCCCTATGGAGATTACTTTTGTCAATAAGGACGATATTTTCCAGTATTACAATGACAATACGCCAGCAGATGAGATGATTTTCAAACGGACGCCGTCCCAAGTTGGGCGCAATGTTGAACTCTGTTATCCACCTAAGTACTTGGATAAGGTAAAGACCATCATGAAGGGACTTCGTGAGGGAAGCAAAGACAAGTATGAAATGTGGTTCAAGTCTGAGTCGCGAGGTAAGTTTGTCCACATCACCTATGCTGCAGTACACGATGAAAACGGAGAATTCCAAGGAGTGCTGGAGTATGTTCAGGATATCCAGCCCTACCGTGAGATTGACACGGACTATTTCCGTGGATTAGAATAAGGAGAAAAAATGAGTTACGAACAAGAATTTATGAAGGAATTTGAGGCTTGGGTCAATACCCAAATCATGATCAATGACATGGCGCATAAGGAAAGCCAAAAAGTCTACGAAGAAGACCAAGACGATCGTGCCAAAGATGCCATGATTCGTTATGAAAGCCGCTTGGATGCTTATCAGTTCTTGCTTGGAAAATTTGAAAACTTCAAGGCAGGCAAGGGATTCCATGATTTGCCAGATGGCTTATTCGGTGAGCGAAATTATTAAACGAGATAGATTCTTGATTTTTTACTAAAATCTTGATAGAATATTTATATTAAATCCTTGTCAAAACAGGGGTTTTTTATTGAAAGGATTTTATCATGTCAAAGAAACTCAATCGTAAAAAACAATTACGAAATAGCCTCCGTCGTGCAGGTGCTTTTTCAAGTACTGTGACTAAGGTTGTAGAAGAGACAAAAAAAGTCGTAAAACGTGCAGAACAGTCAGCAAGCGAAGCTGGTAAGGCTGTTTCTAAAAAAGTTGAACAAGCAGTAGAAGCTACCAAAGAGCAAGCTCAAAAAGTAGCCAATTCTGTAGAAGATTTTGCAGCAAACTTGGGTGGACTTCCACTTGATCGTGCCAAAACTTTCTATGATGAAGGGATCAAGTCTGCTTCAGATTTCAAAAACTGGACTGAAAAAGAACTCCTTGCCTTGAAAGGAATCGGCCCAGCTACTATTAAGAAATTGAAAGAAAATGGCATCAAGTTCAAGTAATTTTTCTTGTTCCTTGCATTTCCGAAAAAATCTTGCTACAATAGAGCCATTAGAGGTGTTTTGAATCCCACATTTTACAGAAAGTGGCGGAGCTGAGAAGTCCACAAATGTGTCAAAACTGGTTGCTAATGGATGAAAAATTGAAATAAAAGTGTCTTTTGCTTTTAAAGACGAGAGTTGCGGGCTCTGCCCGAAATTGGGTGGTACCGCGGATAAACACATTCGTCCCTGTCATGTAGATGGCAGGGGCATTTTTTTATGGAAAGCGAGGTAGAAGGATGACAAGAGTAGAGTTGCCAGAAAGAATCGAAACAGAACGTCTCGTTTTACGAGTCCGTACTGTGGCGGATGCTGAGGATATCCATGCTTACGCCAGTCTCCCAGAAGTCTCTTACCCAGCTGGCTTTCTACCCGTCAAGACCTTGGAAGATGAGATTTACTATCTGGAGCATATCCTTCCAGAACGCAATCAAAAGGAAAATCTCCCATCTGGCTATGGGATTGTCGTCAAAGGAACCGATAAAGTCATTGGTTCTGTTGACTTCAACCACCGCCATGCGGATGATGTGCTAGAGCTTGGCTATACCTTGCATCCAGACTATTGGGGTCGAGGCTACGTACCAGAAGCAGTGCGTACTTTGATTGACTTAGGATTTAAAGAACTGGGGCTTCATAAGATTGAGCTGACTTGCCTTGGTTACAATCTCCAAAGTCAACGAGTTGCAGAGAAGCTTGGATTTACCCTCGAAGCTCGCATAAGGGATAGAAAAGATGTCCAAGGGAACCGCTGTGATGATTTGAGATATGGCTTGCTGAGGAGTGAGTGGGAGGTGAATTGATGCATCTTTTCATCATTGGTGCTCCGGCTTCTGGGAAAATGACCATTGGTCAAGAACTGTCTCGACTGACGGATGCTACCCTCTTTTATAACCATCAAGCCATCGATTTTGCACTAGAAATCTATCAGGATTATACAGAGGAGATGTGGGAATTTGTTCGTGGAATGACCTTTTCTTTCCTTGGAGCAAGTGCAAGAAATCAGCGATCAGTAATTTTAACTGACGTAATTGATTTTTCAAATCAGTACCAGCTGATGTATTTAAAGCAAATTCAGGATTTATTGGATAACTTTCATCAAGAGATTCTGTTTGTTGAATTGGAAACAAGTCTTGAAGAGCGTTTACGTCGAAATCGAACGGAGAACCGATTGAAGCACAAGCCCTTGAAACGGCATATTGAGATATCTGAAAGAGAAATTTTAGAGACCACTGAAACTCTTCAATTAAATTCTAAAATCCAACCGAATGAGCTACACCACTACCTTAAAATAAATAATACAAATTTGTCTGCAGAAGAAGCTGCTAAGCAAATTCAAAATAAAATGAACAAAATAGAGAAAGGACAAACACATGTCTAAAGAACTTTCACCTAAATACAATCCAGCCGAGGTTGAGGCTGGTCGTTACAAAAAATGGCTTGATGCTGATGTTTTCAAACCTTCAGGTGATCAAAAGGCGAAGCCTTATTCAATCGTGATTCCACCACCAAACGTAACTGGTAAGCTTCACCTTGGTCACGCTTGGGATACAACTTTGCAGGATATCATCATCCGTCAGAAACGCATGCAAGGTTTTGATACGCTTTGGCTTCCTGGCATGGACCACGCGGGGATTGCGACTCAGGCTAAGGTTGAGGAGCGCTTGCGTGGCGAAGGAATTACGCGTTATGACCTAGGTCGTGAAAAATTCTTGGAAAAAGTCTGGGAGTGGAAAGATGAATACGCAACGACCATCAAGGAACAATGGGGCAAGATGGGTCTTTCTGTAGACTACTCTCGCGAGCGTTTCACTCTTGACGAAGGTCTGTCAAAAGCAGTTCGCAAGGTCTTTGTGGACCTTTACAAGAAAGGCTGGATTTATCGTGGTGAGTTTATCATCAACTGGGACCCAGCTGCTCGCACAGCCCTTTCTGATATTGAAGTTATCCACAAGGATGTCGAAGGTGCCTTCTACCATATGAACTACATGCTGGAAGATGGCTCACGCGCCCTTGAAGTTGCCACAACTCGTCCTGAGACTATGTTTGGGGACGTTGCCGTTGCGGTCAATCCAGAAGACCCACGCTACAAGGACTTGATCGGTAAAAACGTCATCCTTCCAATCGCTAATAAATTGATCCCAATCGTTGGGGATGAGCACGCAGACCCTGAGTTTGGTACAGGTGTCGTGAAAATCACGCCTGCCCACGATCCAAACGACTTCTTGGTTGGTCAACGCCACAACTTGCCACAAGTTAACGTCATGAACGACGACGGAACTATGAACGACTTGGCCTTCGAATTTGCAGGGATGGACCGTTTTGAAGCTCGTAAAGCAGTCGTTGCTAAGCTGGAAGAAATCGGTGCCCTCGTTAAAATCGAAAAACGTGTCCACAGTGTTGGTCACTCAGAGCGTACAGGTGTTGTGGTTGAGCCACGCTTGTCTACTCAATGGTTCGTTAAGATGGACCAATTGGCTAAGAATGCCATTGCCAATCAAGACACAGACGACAAGGTAGAATTCTACCCGCCACGTTTCAACGATACCTTCCTCCAATGGATGGAAAATGTCCACGACTGGGTCATCTCTCGTCAGCTCTGGTGGGGGCACCAAATCCCTGCTTGGTACAATGCTGAGGGTGAAATATATGTCGGCGAAGAAGCTCCAGAAGGTGACGGTTGGACTCAGGACGAAGACGTCTTGGATACGTGGTTCAGTTCGGCTCTTTGGCCATTCTCTACCATGGGCTGGCCGGATGTCGACTCAGAAGACTTTAAACGTTATTATCCAACATCAACTTTGGTGACTGGTTATGATATTATCCCGTTCTGGGTATCTCGGATGATTTTCCAAGGTTTGGAATTTACTGGAAAGTCGCCATTCAAAAATGCCTTGATTCATGGTCTCATTCGTGATGAGCAAGGACGCAAGATGTCGAAATCTCTGGGTAACGGGATTGATCCAATGGATGTTATTGATAAGTACGGAACAGATAGCCTTCGTTGGTTCCTTTCAAACGGTTCTGCACCAGGGCAAGACGTGCGCTTCTCTTACGAGAAAATGGATGCTTCATGGAACTTCATTAACAAGATCTGGAATATCTCTCGCTACATCCTCATGAATAATGAAGGTTTGACCCTTGAGCAAGCAACTGCCAATGTGGAAAAAGTTGTTAATAAGGAAGCTGGAAATGTCACAGACCGCTGGATTCTCCACAACCTCAATGAAACGATCGGAAAAGCAACTGCTAACTTTGATAAGTTTGAGTTTGGTGTTGCTGGTCACATCCTCTACAACTTCATCTGGGATGAGTTTGCGGACTGGTACGTTGAGTTGACCAAGGAAGTCCTTTATAGCGACAACGAAGAAGAGAAAGTTATCACACGTTCTGTTCTCCTTTACACCTTGGACAAGATCCTTCGTCTCCTTCACCCAATCATGCCATTTGTGACAGAGGAAATCTTCGGACAAATCTCAGAAGGCTCTATCGTTACAGCTGCTTACCCAACTGTTAATCCAGCCTTTGAAGACCTCGCTGCTCACACTGGTGTAGAAAGCCTTAAAGACTTGATCCGTACTGTTCGTAATGCGCGTGCAGAAGTAAACGTTGCACCAAGCAAGCCGATCACTATCCTTGTTAAGACAAGCGATAGCGACTTGGAAACTTTCTTTAACAGCAATGTCAACTACATCAAACGCTTCACAAATCCAGAGCACTTGGAAATTGCCTCAACCATCCCTGCCCCTGAACTCGCCATGTCAAGCGTCATCACAGGAGCAGAAATCTACCTGCCACTGGCAGACCTCCTCAATGTCGAAGAAGAACTGGCTCGTCTCGATAAAGAACTGGCTAAATGGCAAAAAGAACTGGACATGGTCGGCAAGAAGCTCTCTAACGAACGCTTCGTAGCCAATGCCAAACCAGAAGTCGTCCAAAAAGAACGCGACAAACAAGCCGACTACCAAGCTAAATACGACGCGACTGTAGCACGTATTGATGAGATGAAGAAGTTGGTGAAATAAACTATAAACCTCGGCAATTTGCTGGGGTTTTTGGTACAATGGAAAATGAGAATATTTTTTGAAAAAGGGTAAGAAATGATAGAAGTTGTAGATTTATTTTCTGGTGCTGGAGGATTGACTTTTGGCTTTCAGAAGACAATTAAAAATAATAAATTTGTTTCCAGAAATGACTTTAACATTAGATTTGCAAATGAATTCAATCATGATGCAGCAGAAGCTTTCAGACAAAATTATCCTAGAGTTACTATGATTGAGGAAGACATTGCTAATATAGATGAACAATTTTTAAAATCCAAAGGAATCAGTTCAAAAAGAGTTGATATAGTTATTGGTGGCCCACCTTGTCAGTCCTTTAGTACGGTTGGCAAGAGACAGTATGATAAGAGAGCAAAAATGTATCGTGAATATAGAAGGATACTTTCATTTATCCAACCTAAAATGTTTGTTTTTGAAAATGTTTATGGTTTGCTAACCATGAAAAACGAGCAAAATGGCCCAATTATTCGAAATGTAAAAGAAAGTTTTAAAGATTTATCTAGCTTTGGAGATGTTCATGGATATAGCGTTTATACAGAATTACTTAATGCTAAGGATTACGGTGTTCCACAAAATAGAGAACGCGTCTTTTTGATTGGTGTAAGAAATGATTTAAATATTGAGTTTGAATGGAGTTTTCCAGAAAAGTGTACTTCTGAAAATCCCTTCAATTTAAGAGATGCTATTGGAGATTTACCTAGTTTAGGAAATAATGACAGAGCGGACCAATATGTGCAAGATCCACAAACAGATTATCAAATTTTAATGAGAGGTAATCAAGAACAATTATTTAATCATGTAAGTCGTAATCATGGACAAAGATTGCAGAAAATTATGGCTGCACTTAAGGAAGGACAAGGTAAGAATGATATAAATAGAATGGTAGAAGATGGATTGTTAGATAGAGCACTTTATTTAACCTCAGGATATAGTAATACTTACGGTAGATTGTGGTGGGATAGACCTTCAACGACCATAACAAACAATTTATCAACACCATCTTCCTTACGGTGCATTCATCCCAGTCAAAATAGAGCTTTGACTGCAAGGGAAGGTGCAAGAATACAGTCTTTTCCAGATAATTATAAGTTTGTCGGAGGTCTACAAGCAATTAATACCCAGATTGGTAATGCTGTTCCTCCTATTTTGAGTATTCATCTGGCTAATAGAATAAAGAAATTTTTCGAGGAAAATAAATTATAAAGGCGTTTAATTATGATAGAAACTAACAGTATCCCATTTAACTTCTCTTATTTTGCTTTGAACTTGTTAGGAAAGCAAATGTATACTAATAACTGGAGTGCAATATCTGAATTAATAGCTAATGGTTTAGATGCTGGTGCAACAAATGTTAAGCTCTATATAGAATCTATTGATAAATCGAAATCAACCTTAGAAATTTTAGATAATGGTAGTGGAATGAGCTATGTTGATTTATCTACTAAATACGCATTGATTGGGAGAAACAGACGCTTATCGAAAGAAGAGTCATCTGAGAAGACAAAGGGAAGAAAAGGTATAGGAAAATTAGCAACGTTATTTTTGTCAAAAAAATATTATATAGTTTCTAAAAAAGGAGGAATTGAAACAGCGTGGATGCTAGACTCTACAAACGCATCTGATAGTGATATTCCTGAATTAATTCGTGTTGATATTAATGATGTGTCTATTGAAAATAAAAGTGTTTGGGATTCATTCGAATCAGGAACTTTAATAAAATCAGTTGGAGTTGATTTGACTGGATTTGCAGAGGGAAAGTTGGATTCTTTGAAGATGACTTTAGCTAACTATTATTTGTTAAACAATATTGGTGCAGTTATCGAAGTGGCTTACAAGACTAAATCAAAACAGAAGATAGAATTTTCAAAAGTTTCTAAAATAATTGGATTTAAAAATTTGTATGCTTTTTTTCAAACTTCTGATGGTATCGTTGAAAACGAATTGTTAAATGACTCAGTGAAAATAAACGCAGATTTAAAGGAAGTATCCAACAAGTTACGTCAGGTAAAGAAATTAAGTCCATCAGACGTTACTAAAATAAATTTGAAAGGAAAGAGAAATTTTTTAACTATACACGGAATAACCAAAGAGTTTGATTATGAATTGACTGGTTGGATAGGAATTCATAGTACAATTATTATGACGGAAGCATCTGAAAATACAAAAGATGATCCCACTAATAGATTTATAAGGAATGATGTTTACAAGGCTAATCAGCTAAGACTTTATGTCAGAGATAAATTAGCAGTATCAAATTTTATGCCGCAGTTAAATAACACACAAGCCTTCAGTAACTATATTGAAGGGGAAATCTCATTTGATATTTTAGATAATGATTGTTTGGAAGATATTTCAACTTCAAATCGTGAAGGATTATCAGGAAATGATGAAAGAATAACTTTATTGATTGAGTTGCTAAAACCAATTGTCAATAAGTTGATAAATGAGCGTGTTAATATTGGTACTGTAGTTCGTAAGGAAGTTGAAAAGATTAGACAAGAAGAGAAGGAGAAAATAGAAAGAAAAGAACAACTTGCAGAGGAAAAAAGAAAGCAAGCAGAAGAAAATAAAAAAATTGCAGAACAGCAACGTCAGGAGGCTGAGTTAGCTAGAAAATTGGCAGAGACAAAACAGAAAGAAGCAGAAATAGCTAGAGACGTAGCAGAGGAGGAAAGTAAAAGAAAGGATGTTTTAATTGGAAGCAATAATTCTGCGCAACAAAATTTGTTGGCTCATGAATTAACTGGAGTGTATAAAAACATAGATTCAGTAAATAAAAAAATTGTTGCAGATTTTAAATCGACAGATGATTTTGAACGAGTGAGCGAGTATGTTGTTAGTCTAAAAAAATCTTCTGGAAAATTATTTACAATAAAAAATCAAGTACTCAAATTAAATACTTCTGAAGTAAAAGGAAGGAAATACATTAATGTCAAAAGTTATATAAAGAGTTACTTAAACAGTCTTTCTTATAAAAATTTAGAGATTATAATTGATTTTTCAAATAATCCTCATACTTCCAGAGTACATATTTTTGATTTAGGTATGATACTAGATAATTTTATTATAAATGCTATGGATCAACTAGCAGATAAAATTATATTTAAATTCATCGATGAAGAAAATAAATTAGTTATATCTTCTAATAAGCCATTATCTTCTGAAATAGTCAATAAGGACGATATTTTTAGATTAGGATTTACTACTAAAGAGAATGGAACAGGAGTTGGGATGTATATAATTAAACAAACTTGTAAAAAATTTAAATGGGAAATTAATGTGGTTTCAAATACGGAAGAAACAAGCTTTATAATTGAATTAGGTGATAATTAGAAAATGCGTAGAGATATTAGTATTATTTGGTTAGAAGATGAGATGGAAGATGCTTTTCACGATTATTTAAAAATAGTAAAAAAAGCTATAGAAGATAAAGGTTATCAATTATTAGGAGATAATTGTCATTTATGTGAAAGTATTGGAGATGCCAGAAAAGTTTTGGATGATACTTCTAAAAGAATCGATTTCTTTATATCCGATTTTAATTTAGGAGAAGAATATGAGAATGGTATTGATAATGGTATTGAATTTTTAAACGATGTAAGAAGTCGAGAAAAATATAAGCAATTTTTTATTCTTTATTCAAAAAATTATGATGAGATAAAGGAGACAGTAATAACAAAAATTAATGAGGAAGATAATCTAGGATTATTAAATAATACTATGATTATCAACTTATCCTCTCCCAGCGATGAAGTAATTGAACGTGAATTTCAGAAAGCCATTGAAATTAGTCTATCAAAGTGGGATGAACTAAATGCTCTTAGAGGAGAGTATATGAGTGAAAATGCTGAGATAGAATATGAGTTAAAAAAAATATTAAATGTTGACTTAACAGATTCTAGAAATTATAAATCTCTCTATAGAGATTTTAAAAATAATCATCTTAGTAAACGTGATATAACCCACAACACATCATTATTAAATGATTGGATGCAAATGATAGATAAACGTAATTCATTAGCTCATTCTAAAGAAGAATTTAATGATGTAAAAGGCTATGTAATATCAAACATCGATGATAAAAGTATACAAATTGTAGAAGAGAAAATTAACGAAGAGAGAAAATCATTGATACATCTATCAGAACAAGTGAAAGCATTAATAAGAGCAAAACCAAAAAGAATAATCAATAACAAACATTGATGATGAAAGTACCTAATTGTATAAGAGGAAATTGTTGATAAATCCACAGGAGTAAGTAAAAACATAGGGACAAAAAGATATTTTAATATCCAATAAAAAGATAAAATACAATTATTTACAATTATCAAAATACTACTAATATAACTAACATTTTAGAAAGCAGCTTACTACACAACAAACCCTCTACGTTAGAACCGACCTGATAAGTACAACATTGCAGCATTCTCCTCAGGTGTTGGGGGAATTGAGTTTGGATTTGAACAGACCAACGAGTTCAGAGTGGTGTATACCAATGAATTTGATAAGTATGTGCGCAAGATTTATTCGTTTAATCAAACCATTCGTCCAACGGACATTTCAGATGAGTGCATGGAATCTTGAATACAACTTTTTCATTATGTCTCTTCATAGCACTTATTGTGAAGGATTTTTATAATTTACGCCAATTCCATACCCATTTCACCATTTACCGATGACACAGAAAAACAATTGAAAGGAACTTTCTATGCAACCAACTTACAACATTGACAACCCAAACTTGTCTTATGAAGCTAAACGTGATTTATGGCGGATAGGTTTTGGTCTGCAGAAAGTTGACAATCTAGTGCCATCAGCTTATATGGAATCTTTGGCTGAGAAACAGGCTCGGGGTGAACTGACTTATGAGCAGGTTTATGAGGATGCAACGGCTTATCACCATACTATTGATGCAAGTACGGAAGAGGCAGACTTGGTTTCTCTACGTATTGTAGAACTATTGTCTCGAAGAGGCTTTAGCTTCAGTCCTGCGACCTTACTTGCTATTCATAAGGAGTTGTTTCAAGATATATTTGAACCCTCTATTCCGGTGGGGCAATTTCGTCAGACCAATATCACAAAGAATGAACCTGTTTTGAATGGTGAAAGTGTTGTGTACTCTGATTACTCCATGATTCAAATGACCTTGGATTATGATTTTAATCAGGAAAAACAAGTTGCATATGCGACACTAACTCAGGCGGGTATAGTAAAACAAATCCAGCATTTTATTTCAGGAATCTGGCAGATTCATCCATTTCGCGAAGGAAACACTCGGACGGTAACGGTCTTTTTGATTCAGTATCTTCGTGAGTTTGGTTTTGATATTGATAATACACCGTTTCAGCAACATGCCAAGTATTTTCGTAATGCCTTGGTATTAGATAATGCAAAGATTTTACAGCGACGTCCTGAGTTTTTAACAGCTTTTTTTGAAAATCTCTTGCTTGGTGGTCAAAATGATTTGTCTTCAGAAAAAATGTATCTAGATTTAGACCTCGATTTTTCATAATCCTCATACTGAGTAAACATTGAATTTTAGACAAAAATGAAGTAAATATTTTCACAAGAAAACGTATATCATCAAAGTTTAGGTCGCTTGATAATATGTGTTTTTTTAATTTTATAGATTGCTCGTTTAAACTCTATTTATCTCGTACTTTCAGTGCTATTTGGATTTTATTTTCGTGTACAACTTCAGCTATTCTTGTTATAATCAGCCTATAGGAATCAAGGAGGTGATTGTTATGGCTGTTTTTGTGTCTTTGGATGGAATTGTGGTAGAAGTACTTGATGTCTTTTCTTCTTTTAATGGGGATAGTGAGTTTTTCTTGTGTAAACGTCTTAAAGACAAGAGTCAGTTTGTTATGGAACGCTCTCGGTTCGAGGAGATGTTCCAACTTCAAAGTAGTCACTTGACGACGCAAGAAAAATTACAATTGTTTACCTCCGTATTTGCTGGCCGTTATGATGTTTATGCTAAGAGTTTTATCAATGATCAAGGGAAAATTCAATATTTTCCATCCTATGATTATGGTTGGAAGCAGTTGCCACCTGAAAAACGGAGTTTCCAGACATTGACGGATTCCGTTTTGAAATCTCATTTTCGTGGGGAGACAGCTATCGGTATCTTTCCTATGCACTTAGATGATAGCTGTTATTTTTTGGTACTGGATTTGGATGAAAGAGATTGGAAAGAAGCCGGTTTAGCCATTCGAAGAATAGCCAGGGAACGCCAGATGGAAGCCCATCTAGAGATTTCTCGTTCGGGTCACGGACTCCATATTTGGTTCTTCTTTGAAGAAGCGATTCCGAGTCGAGAGGCTCGCTTGTTTGGAAAGAAACTGTTAGAACTGGCAATGCAGGAAAGTATGCAACTGTCCTTTGATTCTTTTGATCGCATGTTTCCAAATCAGGATGTTCTTCCTAAAGGTGGATTTGGTAATTTGATTGCCCTTCCTTTTCAAGGAGAAGCTTATCATCAAGGACGAACGGTCTTTGTGGATGAACATTTTCAGCCTTATGAAGACCAATGGAGGTATCTACAAGAAATTCAGAAGGTTTCAACTGCTAAAGTGGCACTGTTAATCCAAGAGGAGTTAGGTAAGCAAGAATTGGACAAGGAGTTGCAGTTCGTCTTATCTAATACTATCCAACTTGAAAAATCGTCTGTGACACCCAAGACACTGTTTTTCTTGAAAAATATGGCTTCATTTTCTAATCCCGAATTTTATTTAAAGCAGGCTATGCGACAGCCAACCTATCAAATTCCTGAGCGAATGTATTTATTTGGAGAATCTGATCATTATTTATGGTTGCCAAGAGGCTTGCTGTATCCATTGCAAGATAAATTTAAGCAGGTATCTGTGGAAGATAGGAGAAAGGTACAAAGGTCTATTAGAGTGGAATTTAAGGGAGAACTCACTTTTGAGCAAGAGTTAGCCCTGTCAGATATGATTTCCAAAGAAAATGGTTTACTCCATGCGGAGACTGGTTTTGGGAAGACCGTTTTAGGTGCTGCTCTCATCTCTGAACGGAAGACCAAAACAATTATCCTAGTTCATAATAGGCAACTCTTAGACCAATGGTTGGATCGTTTAAACCATTTTTTGACTTTCGAAGAGGAAGAAGCTACCCGTTATACGGCATCAGGCCGTGAAAAGGTAATAGGCTATGTCGGGCAGTACGGTGGGACTAAGAAATGGCTGAGTGAACTGGTTGATGTCGTTATGATCCAATCTCTATTTAAGTTGGAAAATAGTCAAAGTCTTTTGGATAAGTATGAGATGATGATTGTGGATGAGTGTCATCACGTGTCTGCTTTGATGTTTGAAAAAGTTGTGGCACAGTTTAGAGGGAAGTATCTTTACGGTTTGACGGCTACGCCTGAACGTAAGAATGGTCATGAACCTATTGTTTTTCAGAGAATTGGTGAGATACTTCATACTGCTGGTAAGAGGGAGACATCTTTTGCACGGCAATTGCAATTAAGATTCACTTCTTTTGGTCATCTGGAAATTGAAAAGACTAAAGCAAGTAATTTCATACAGCTTAGTGATTGGATTGCTACTGACTCAGCGAGGAATCAGATGATTCTCAAGGATATTCTAGACCAAGTGGCAGAAGGTCGGAATATTTTGGTTCTAGTCAATCGAATTCAACAGATAGATGTCTTTGAAAAATTATTGAAAGAGAAAGAGGTTGATGATTTTTATATTATTAGTGGCAAAACCAAAGCCCGAGAGAGAATAAGTTTACTGGAGGTATTAGAACAGCTAGATAAAGGGTTTGTATTGTTGTCAACTGGAAAATACATTGGCGAAGGTTTTGACTTGCCTCAGCTAGACACGCTTATCTTGGCAGCGCCCTTTTCTTGGAAAAATAATTTGATTCAGTATGCAGGTCGGATTCATAGAAACTACAAGGATAAGTCTTTGGTGCGGATTTTCGATTATGTGGATATTCATGTTCCTTATTTAGAAAAGATGTTTCAGAAACGACAAGTAGCTTATCGAAAGATGGATTATTGTGTCATTGAGGGTGAGGAGAAACAATTCGTTTATGTTGATAGTAGATATGAGAATGTGCTGAGAGAGGACTTGGCAGGGGAAAGACAGGAGTGTATGCTTATTTTACCTTATGTGCACCAGACAAAACTGATGAATTTTCTAAAAGAATTTAGGATTAGTCAAATTGAGATATGTATACCAGAGACTGTTGCAAACAAATCCTGGCTATACCAGTTGAAGAGCAAGAAGATTAAAGTATCTTTTACTCAATCAAAAATAGTCACGCCTATTCTTTTGGTAAACAAGACCATTGTTTGGTATGGTGCAATGCCATTATTAGGGAAGGTAGATGAAATGACCATATTACGTTTGGAATCAGCTAATATAGTTTCTGAACTAGTGGCAGGTTTACGATAGAGAAAATTTTTAAAAATTTCTATGTATGTTTTCCAGTTGAAAGAACGAGAAGTCTTGACAGGCCAACGGCTCAATGAACTGGAAATCAACGGTATTCGTTTGACTAAGTTTAAAAATGGAGAAATCGGTATTGAATTCATCTGGATTGATATTGAAAATCCACCTAGTGATGCCATCGGATGGGTAGCAAAGAAATAAAAGTCAGTTTTAGACTAATTTCCACTTCGGTTAGGCAAGTGGAAGTTACTGTGAGAAGTTACCCAGTTCAAATCAACTAACTTTCTTCCCCTTAACCTTTGACTATTCCGCAAAATTATCGTAAAATAAAGAGTAAATGATAAAATGAGGTCAGAGTCTGTTTGCTCTGACGATAGTAGTATAAATGAGGAGAAACGCTTTGGAATTAGAAGTATTTGCTGGGCAAGAAAAAAGTGAACTATCTATGATTGAGGTAGCGCGTGCTATCTTGGAACTTCGTGGTCGCGACCATGAGATGCATTTTAGCGATCTTGTAAACGAAATTCAAAACTACCTTGGAACATCAAACAGCGATATCCGCGAAGCTTTGCCTTTGTTCTACACAGAGTTGAACTTTGACGGTAGCTTCATCTCACTTGGAGATAACAAATGGGGTCTTCGTTCATGGTATGGCGTAGACGAAATCGACGAAGAAATCATCGCTCTTGAAGAAAATGACGACGATGAAGTAGCACCAAAAGCTAAGAAAAAACGTGTTAATGCCTTCATGGATGGTGATTCAGATGCCATTGACTACAATGCGGATGATCCAGAAGACGAAGATGCATACGAAGCGGATCCAGCTCTTTCATACGATGATGAAAATCCAGATGATGAGAAAAATGAAGTGGAAGCTTATGATGCAGAAATCAACGAGATTGCCCCTGATGACTTGGGTGAAGACGTGGATCTCAATGAAGAAGATGACGAGTTTTCAGACGATGATTCTGAAAACATCGAGGAATAAAAGTTAGCTATTGACAATTATCCTATTTTTAGGTATCATATTGTTCGGGCACCTCTTTTAGAGGTCGGGGCTCCCTAGTTCTTAGGGAGCTATTTTTGTTTTTTCAAGAAGTTATCTTCTTGTATTTTGGTTGTGAATCTGGTGCAGTCGTCCCAGATTATTCTTATTAATAGGGTCTTGTTTTCTATGTCCCCTCGTAGTTAGCAAGACCTTGAGCATTTTAGAAAGAGGAATCTATGTCAACGAAATATATTTTTGTAACTGGTGGTGTGGTATCGTCTATTGGGAAAGGGATTGTGGCAGCAAGTCTGGGCCGTCTCTTGAAAAATCGTGGTCTCAAAGTAACCATTCAAAAGTTTGATCCTTATATCAATATCGATCCGGGAACTATGAGCCCTTACCAGCACGGGGAAGTTTTTGTGACAGACGACGGAGCTGAGACAGATTTGGACTTGGGTCACTATGAACGTTTCATCGATATCAATCTCAATAAATATTCCAACGTGACAACTGGTAAAATTTACAGTGAAGTTCTTCGTAAGGAACGCCGTGGAGAATACCTTGGGGCAACTGTTCAGGTTATTCCTCATATTACAGATGCTTTGAAAGAAAAAATCAAGCGTGCTGCTCTAACGACTGACTCTGATGTCATTATCACAGAGGTTGGTGGAACAGTAGGAGATATCGAGTCCTTGCCATTCCTAGAGGCCCTTCGTCAGATGAAGGCAGATGTGGGTGCGGATAATGTCATGTATATCCATACAACCTTGCTTCCTTACCTCAAGGCAGCTGGTGAAATGAAAACCAAACCAACCCAACACTCTGTCAAAGAATTGCGTGGCTTGGGAATCCAACCAAATATGTTGGTTATTCGTACAGAAGAGCCAGCTGGTCAAGGAATTAAAAACAAACTAGCCCAGTTCTGTGATGTGGCACCAGAAGCCGTTATCGAATCGTTGGATGTTGAACACCTTTACCAAATTCCATTGAACTTGCAGGCGCAAGGTATGGACCAAATTGTCTGTGATCATTTGAAACTAGACGCACCAGCAGCGGATATGACAGAATGGTCAGCCATGGTGGACAAGGTCATGAACCTCAAGAAACAAGTTAAGATTTCCCTTGTTGGTAAGTATGTTGAGTTGCAAGATGCCTACATTTCTGTGGTTGAAGCCTTGAAACACTCTGGTTATGCCAACGACGCAGAAGTTAAAATCAATTGGATCAATGCCAATGATGTGACAGCAGAGAATGTGGCAGAGCTTTTGTCTGATGCGGACGGAATCATCGTACCAGGTGGTTTTGGTCAACGTGGTACGGAAGGGAAAATCCAAGCCATCCGCTATGCACGTGAAAATGATGTTCCAATGTTGGGTGTCTGCTTGGGAATGCAGCTGACTTGTATCGAATTTGCTCGTCACGTTTTAGGACTCGATGGTGCCAATTCTGCAGAGCTTGCACCAGAAACAAAATACCCTATCATTGATATCATGCGTGATCAGATTGATGTTGAGGATATGGGGGGAACCCTTCGTTTGGGACTTTATCCATCTAAGTTGAAACGTGGCTCTAAGGCTGCGGCTGCTTATCACAATCAAGAAGTGGTGCAACGCCGTCACCGTCACCGTTATGAGTTTAACAACGCCTTCCGTGAGCAGTTTGAGGCAGCAGGTTTTGTCTTCTCAGGAGTTTCTCCAGACAATCGTTTGGTCGAAATCGTGGAAATTCCTGAAAATAAATTCTTTGTAGCGTGTCAGTATCACCCTGAACTGTCAAGCCGTCCAAATCGTCCAGAAGAACTCTACACTGCCTTTGTGACTGCAGCAGTTGAGAACAGTAATTAGCCAAATCAGAACCTTTGAGAAGAATCTCAGAGGTTTTTTGCTTGCATATTTAGGATATGAGTTGCAAAATAAAAACATAGTGATATAATTAACATAAAAAATCCTAAGGAGGAACTACAATGAAAAAAATCACACTATTTAGTTTAGCTTTAACAGGCCTAGCTTTGCTAGTTTCACCTCATTCAGGGCAGGCATTTGAGCTTAAAGAAGAATGGGTTGTTAAGTGTGGAGTACAGTATCAAGACGGCAAGATTCTTCGGTTTAACAATGGTCATGAAGTGGATATCAAAGTCTTGGATTTGCCAAAAACTGAGAAAATCGAGTGGACGGTTAGTCTCAATGGTCAAGATCAGACTGTCAATTTCCTAGGTCAAGAAAAGGACAAGTCTATGATGAGTGTAGAGGGGCGTTACCTGAATTTTTACGTACCTTATGGCTATGGAGGAGATATCAAGGTCGAGGCTAAGAGCGGAAACGAAGTGAAGATCTGGTCAACGAAAGTTGTGGATGATATTCATAATGATAGTGGAAAGAGAGGTTACTACCGTATTGAAGAATCAAATGATCAATACACCTACCTCGATGCTAAATGGGATTATCACACCAAGACTTACACTGCTACTTTACCAGAGACTGTCAATGGTCAAAAAGTCTTTGCTTGGGCAGACTATGATAATGGCGAGTTGAAACTTGAAAAACTAAAATTTATCAGTCATAAATATGATGATGGAGGATCTTTCAAAGAACTTTATCCGATTGTAAAAGCAGAAAGTTGGCTAAAATCAAATCAAAACTGGTACTATCAAAAACAAGGTCACTTAGTGCAGAAGGATTGGATTTATGACAAGGGAACTTGGTACTTTATGAATGATAAAGGAGTCATGTTCAATCAAACTTGGCTTTATCAAGGTGGTAACTGGTATGCCTTTAAATCATCAGGAGCCATGATTGCTAGTGATTGGATTTACGACCAAGGCAAGTGGTACTATTTATCAACTTCAGGAGCTATGAAAGCAAGCGCTTGGGTTTATGACAAGGGAGACTGGTATTATGTAAGTTCTTCTGGTGCCATGCTAGCGAATGATTGGGTCAAAGATAATGGCAAGTGGTATTATCTAGCTTCATCAGGTAAGATGCTTCGCAATACCTACACACCTGATGGTTATTACGTTGGCAACTCAGGTGCCTGGCAATAAGAATAATACTTTTCGAAAATTTCTTTAAACCACGTCAGCTTTACCCACAACCTCAAAACAGTGTTTTGAGCTGACTTCGTCAGTTCTATCTACAACATCAAAGCAGTGCTTTGAGCAACCTGCGGCTAGTTTCCTAGTTTACTCTTTGAGTATAAGAAGTCCTTTTCCTTAAGGGAGGGGGCTTTTTACTTGCTTTTCTGCTGCTTCCTCATTTGTCCTAAAGCCTTTTTTGTGTTAAAATGAATGGTATGAAAGCTAAAAAAATGTGGATGGCAGGTCTGGCTCTGCTTGGTATTGGGAGCCTTGCCCTTGCTACGAAAAAAGTTGCAGATGACCGTAAGCTCATGAAGACTCAGGAAGAGTTGACAGCGATTGTGCGAGACCATTTTTCAGACATGGGGGAAATTGCGACTCTCTATGTTCAAGTTTATGAAAGCAGTCTAGAGAGCTTGGTTGGTGGCGTCATTTTTGAGGATGGCCGTCATTATACCTTTGTCTATGAAAATGAAGACCTAGTCTATGAGGAGGAAGTCTTATGATACAACCAGCAAGTTTAGAAGAATTGGCATCTTTAGTAGAAAAAGACGGTAAGAAGGTTTTCCTTTTTGTGGCGGACTGGTGTGGCGATTGTCGTTATATCTATCCTGCCTTGCCAGAAATTGAGGAGACCAATCCAGAGTTCACCTTTATTCGAGTGGACCGAGACCAGTATATGGATTTGGCCAAACTCTGGGATGTTTATGGAATCCCCAGCCTTGTTGTTCTAGAAAAGAACAAGGAAATCGGTCGTTTTGTCAATCGCGACCGTAAAAGCAAGCAACAAATTAACGATTTTTTAGCAGGACTGAAATAGGAGAAAATAGAAACAATGATTTTTACATATAATAAAGAACATGTCGGCGATGTCCTTATGGTCATCGTGAAAAATAGCGGAGATGCCAAACTGGATGTAGAACGTAAAGGCAAGGTAGCCCGTGTCTTTCTAAAAGAGAATGGAGAAACAGTAGCTTGGAATATTTTTGAAGTTTCAAGTTTGTTTGAAATTGCAGAGCGCGGTCAAGTCTTTTTGACAGATGAGCAAGTAGCTCGTTTGAACCAAGAATTGCAGGCGGATGGTTTTGCAGAAGAAATTGTTAATGACAAGGAACCTAAGTTTGTTGTTGGTAAAATTGTCGAGATGGTAGCTCATCCAGATAGTGACCACCTCAACATCTGCCAAGTTGCAGTCGCAAGTGACAAGACTGTACAAATCGTTGCAGGAGCTCCCAATGCGCGTCTTGGCTTGAAAACCATTGTAGCTCTTCCTGGAGCAATGATGCCAAAAGGCAATCTCATTTTCCCAGGCGAGCTTCGTGGAGAAAAGAGTTTTGGCATGATGTGTAGTCCTCGTGAATTGCATCTGCCAAATGCTCCGCAAAAACGTGGTATTATTGAATTATCAGAAGACCAAGTTGTTGGAACTCCATTTGATCCAGCTAAGCACTGGACTGTTTAAGAAGTTGTCAGTATCTGATAGACCAGATAGAAGGAAATAAGATGGCAAAAAATGTAGTGATTACAGGAGCGACATCAGGAATTGGTGAAGCGATTGCGCGTGCTTATCTGGAGCAGGGGGAGAATGTCGTTCTAACAGGACGGCGGATAGACCGATTAGAAATTCTCAAGTCGGAGTTTGCAGAAACTTTTCCAAATCAAATCGTCTGGACCTTTCCACTGGATGTGACGGATATGACCATGGTCAAGACTGTCTGCTCTGATATTCTAGAAACGATAGATCAGATTGATATTCTGGTCAACAATGCCGGACTGGCTCTAGGTTTAGCACCTTATCAGGACTATGAAGAGTTGGATATGTTGAACATGCTGGATACCAATGTTAAAGGTTTGATGGCAGTCACTCGCTGTTTCTTGCCAGCAATGGTAAAAGCCAATCAAGGACATATCATCAATATGGGCTCAACCGCAGGAATTTATGCCTATGCAGGTGCAGCAGTTTATTCAGCTACCAAGGCAGCGGTTAAGACCTTTTCAGATGGTCTGCGAATTGATACCATCGCAACGGACATCAAGGTGACAACCATTCAGCCAGGGATTGTCGAAACAGATTTCTCTACAGTTCGTTTTCATGGTGACAAAGAGCGTGCTGAGGCGGTCTATCAGGGAATCGAAGCCTTGCAAGCTCAGGATATTGCAGACACAGTGGTCTATGTGACCAGTCAACCTCGTCGTGTGCAGATTACAGATATGACCATTATGGCCAATCAACAGGCAACAGGTTTTATGGTTCATAAAAGCTAAAAAATTTTCTCGAAAAGTTACAAATTTCTGTAACTTTTTTTGATTTCCTACGAATAGATAAGTAGGAGGAAAAAATATGTATAATAAAGTTATTTTAATTACTTTGACTAAAATACAGAAACACGCTAGACCCTTTAAAAATCTAGCGTTAGCGTCATATCATCTTTTGTGACAACTATTTCTTTTATGATATTTTTGACAATTTTCGAAGCATCTTCGTAGCTCATTTTTTCAACATCAAAGTCTTTCAGTAACCGTGTTAGCTTTCTCTTTCTAATGCTCATTACATTTGATTTTTGGTTTTCTAGTTGTTCTTCCAGGAACTGTCTTTCTGTTTTTATTTTAGCGTTTTTCTCGTCCAGTTCTTTTCGAGTGATAATTTCATCCAGATACAATTCTGTTAGTTTTGAGACTTGCTTATTTATCCGTTCGAGTTGTTTCTTTATCTCTTCAACTTTAATGGTTTCTTCTTTCTTGGCAAGTGTTTCGTTTCTATATTTTGGATTTAACTTTAGTCTTTCTAGCTCCTTAATTACGTCCTTTTCTAGTTCCTCTTGGGAATACCACCCAGATTCACATCTTTTCTCTAAATCTTTACTGTGACGGTTTCGGCATTGGTATTTATGATGTGAGATTCCGTTCTTATCTTTTCTTGTATACTTCAATCCAAGTGACGCACCACAATATCCACATTTCATCAATCCTGAAAGCATATATTTGGCTCTGAATGGTCTGGGGTTGTTGTATTTTTCAAGCGCTGAAATCTGTCTTTTTTCGACCTCTAACTGGACTAAATCGAATAATTCTTGGGTAATGATTGGCTCATGTTGCCCCTCGTAGACCTTATCTTTGTACTTTACTTTTCCCAAATAGGTTTCATTTTTCAGCAAGTATTTAGTGATAGTTTCGCCCCAAGGTCTTTTTCTTCCAACGTGACCTTCAGCGTTTAAGTCTCTGATGATCTTGACCACTGACTTACCGTTCAAGTATTCCGTGAAAATACGGTTGACAACGAGCGCTTGGGTTGGATTGACTGTTAGGATGCCAGTTTCTTTCGAGTAGTCGTAGCCAAACGGGATAGTAGTCCAAGACATGGATTTTCCATTCTTTGCCCGTCCTTCTTTTCCTAACATCATGCGCTCTTTAATCTGCTCTCTCTCAAGCTGGGCGAATACTGAAAGCATACCAATCGAAGCCTTGCCAAAAGGTGTAGAAGTGTCAAAGTTCTCTTGCAGGCTGATGAATGACACGTCATTCTTGGTAAATACATCTTCAATCAGGAATAGAGTGTCTTTCTGGCTACGGCTCAATCTATCCAACTTATAGACAAGTACGATATCAATTTTTTTGCGCTTAGCATCTGAGATTAAACGTTCCAATTCAGGTCTTTGAGTGTTAGCACCAGAGAAGCCACCATCAACGTAGACATCGTAGATTTTCCAGTCTTTGATTTTGCAGTAAGCTTCAAGCTTATCTTTCTGTTCATCTATCGAGTAGCCTTCCTCAGCCTGAGATGAAGTCGATACTCTGACGTAGATTGCGACTTTATTTTGCATTGATTTTTACCTCATTTCTTGATAAAATGGGTATAAGAAAAAGAGCTTTTTAATGCTTTTTTTCTTACCACTAGCCTCACGCTCAGACTCGCCAAAGTTTGAGAGCGTGGGGCTTTTTTGAGTTATTTCCAAAATGGAAACAGTTGGTTTATTTATCTCTATATACGCTGACAACCTCCCCAATAGTTCGGATGTCGTCTTCTTCTGTTAGGTGGATTTCTTCATAGCTATTGTTGAGGCTTTGCAAGTACCAACCGCCGTTATAGTCACGTTTCAGCTTTTTAACAAAGTTTTTACCATTGATTTGGAAAATACCGATGTCGTTGATATCTACCTGATTTGTGACTTTGATAAAGAGCAGGTCATTATCTTCAATCATTGGTTCCATGGAGTCACCAGCCACTTTTGCGATGGTGTCGTAGTCTTCAGGGACATCTTCAGCTCTGAGCTTCACTTCCATGTGGAGGTTATCCTCTTGGAAAGTTCCGTGTCCTGCTGCAACCAAGCCTTCTACGTAGTCGGTGATATAGTCTTCATCTTGAGACTTATCAAAGATAGAGACAATCTTAGAGCTGTTTTGTTCTTCTAGTTGTTCCTTGGCATAGTCAAGGACTTTTTCTTGTTTAGGCTCTTCTAGCTGGTTGTAGATGGTTAGGATTTCAGGATGTGAGTCGGGAGTATCATTGAAGTAATCTAAAGGTACATCAAAAAAATCAGCAATAATTTTTACAGAAGATAATCTAGGCTCTTCTTTATTATTTTCCCATTTAGAAATTTTTCCTTTATTAAAATTAATGGTATTAGGATATTTTTGGTTTAAAGCATCAGCTAACTCTTCAAGAGTTAATTTATTATTTTTTCTAAGTTCTCTTATTTTTGTACCAATCATTTATTTTCCCTCTCTTTTCTTAATGATATAATAGCACAAAAGTTTCGATTTCGCAAATATTTTTTAAAAAAATAAAAAAAGTTGTTGACAACGAAACAAAGTTAGTTTATACTAGAACCATAAAACAAAGTTGCGAAAACAGCAACTTGGAAAGGAGGGACTATGGAAGCTGTTATGACGATAGATAAAGCATATCTAAATTTGAAAAGCATAATTGTTTCAAAAGGAATGAAACAGAAAGAGATTGCTGAAAAATTAGGTATGGATAAGTCAACGTTCAACATGAAAGTAAATCGTTACCGTGGACGTGATTTCACATTTTCGGAAGCTAGCGAACTTTCAAAAATACTAGATGTCAAGATGGAAGATTTCTAGTAATTTTTTTAAAAAGAATGTTGCGAAAACAACAACATAGAAAGGAGTATGGAATGAGTGAGCTAGGACTAATCATAGTAACAAGCGTAAATGTGGTTTGTGCTGTAATAAATCTATTTTGCTTTATTAAAGATAGGATGGATTGATTTAGATTTAGAAAGATAATGAATTTGTCTGTTGGTCTTGACCTTGATAGTATGTGGAGGTTCGTTAAGGTAGTATGACAACTTTTCGAACGAGTATGGATTTAATTCTATTTCATCTTCAAATGGTGTAGAGTACCAATCTACGTTAAACAAGGTCTGTGTACTACTAATCAAACCAAAAGGGTCTGATTTTTTCTCAGGAAGAGCAATAGCTGGATTAAATCCGTTGTCAAAAATTTCTTTTCCGTTTTTGTCAAACAGTTGGATATTCTTGATTACGACATTTGAGTTGGATTGGTTAGACAAAACAAAACTGTATTGATAACAGGAGTATTCGTTCATTCTCTTTTTATGGAATTTAGAAATACTCAATTTCACTCTATTGACTTTCAAAGAGTAAATCAAGCTAACAACACCAGTAATAGCACCAAGCCAAGCGGCAGAAATATTCAAAATATCAATCAAACTAAACATCCGAATTACCTCGTTTTTAATTTCATTATACCATAAACAAAAAGGAGGACGGAAATGAGACCAAGACGATATCCGTATAGTGGAGAAAAAGAGTCCGCCTTTGTGAAGGCAGACCCTAAATTAGTAGAAAAACTTTTAAGAAACACTAGTTTTCTTGAGCGTTTACAAAAAAAGCCTATCAATTTTCAGATAGACTTAGAAAAATTCAAGCGTCTTAGCTATGAAGCCATTCATGATACTTCTCAAGTAACTCAATTCTGACTATATTATAGCAGAAATGGAGATTAGAAATAGAAAGGAGGACGGAATGAGTGAACTAGTATTATCAAATGATCCTAGTCAAATCGAACTGGAAATTAAACGATTTCTATCCGTTCCTTTAAAATTAAAAATTTTACGAGAATGTTTGTTATATTTGTTCTTCAAAATGGCTAATGATACGACAGATATAACGGTAGAGAAGTCTACCGTACATTCTAGCGATGGAACAAGTAAGACAATCTATACAGTAACTGTATATGACTAAGAAAAAAAGCACCTGGCAAAGTCAGGTACTCAACGGAAAGATTAGAGGAGTAGAAAAGATTATGGCAGATTTTATTTCGGAAAAAGGTTTGAAAAACTCTATACCAGTTGCAGAGATAGCTACAGCAGTTATTACTCTATCAAACGGCAAGAGAATAGAAGTGACGAATCCTGTAATGCAAATTGTTGAATTATTCCGATTTGTTGAAAATCCTAAAAATAGATTTTTAAATATAGGTGGCGTTATGGTTAATATCAATCAAATAGCGACTATGAAGTGGATTGATAAGAATCCTTTTAAAGGCGATGTATAGGCGGAGTTTGTCAGTTTGGACATACTCAACAGATTTTAATAAGTAATTTTTAGATTTAAGGAGAAAAAACAATGGATAAAACATATGAAGAACTACAACAAGAACTAGTAGCAGCAGGCATGAAACGTAGCGAAGAAGTGAAAGCAATGAATACTGAGTTCGCTACTAGGTTCAATGAATTGATTAGCTGGGCGGCGGATTGGTGTTTAACTTTCCACGACATGGATAACCTTAAAAAGTTAGACTGGAATATTGACCGCATTACTATCCCATTTAAAAACGAAACAGAATTATATAAAGCTATTCAAAAAGCTATCCAGTATGAGATTAAAAAACGCACACTAGATAGCTACTTGAAGCAACAAAATTAGACTAACTCAATCTTTTTCACATTTTTAGATTGGTAGATTATTTCTGGTTCTGCAACGTTGTAAAAGAACTCGCCCATGCGCAAAATATCTACAAAACTAAATAACAGACCACAGTTTGGGTGTCTAAATAGCGATGCTTTGTTTACTGGCAAGTGCTTATCGTCGTTTTTATTGAATGTTTGAAAAGTCATTTCTTCATGAAATACGACTACAGAATCATCAGTAAACGTTACTTTAATCTCAGGCATTATATCCCCTCCTTTCTATGGAAACTTTGACTAAAACGGTGAGAGGTCATATTCAAAGTTATTATAGCAAACTAGGAGAAAACGACATCGGTCTTGAGACTGATATAGGAGGTTGAATGGAAGATAAAGTCATAGAACTTGCTGATTACTTCATCAGCGAATCTACAACGTACAGAGAAGCTAAAATAGCATGTGAGAAGCTATTGAAACAAGTCAGCCATGAGATTGAACTCAGGGCGATGGAAAGTAAGACAGTTTGACAACAACGCAAAAAGCACCTGACGGGAATCAGGCGCTCAACAAAATTATTCAAAGTGATTATATCACGAAAGGGGCAAAAATGAAAGTAACAGTGTATGCTTACGGTCGAAAATTAGACCCAGATGAACCAATTATTGTTCCAGAAGGACATCGATTTTATGATGTATTACGTGGAATTGTAGATGAAGCGTTAGATAAAGAAGAAATTGCGTAAGGAGAGAAAAGAGATGTTTGAACCACCGATTTTAAATCAATTAATGGGAGTAGGAGGTTTGCTGATTGGATTTGTGGGAATTTGTCGTCATATCAAATTGCAAGAAAAACGCGAGGAAGAAGAAAGACGAGAAGAGCAAGAATTTGCGTCTATGATTATCCAAGGGTACAACCATGCATACGAACGTGGTAGAGAGGCACAGCGCCAAGAAATTCGCAAGAATATTCGTAGAGAGTTCCCTGGATTCACATTTGACAATGAACCGCCTGTAGGATTGCGACCAGAACCTCTAGCGTTACCAGAGCCACGGAGAGCACGATATGCAAATCGTATGGGATAGACAAGCATGGGATTTATCCACTTGCAAGCGTAGAGAGAAAATGCGTGACCTTGAAATGATGGCGCATATGCAACATGAAATCGATGATCTCAAGAAACGATTGCAACAAGAACAATCTTTAAGAAAAAGATTAGAAGCAGAGAATTTCCAATTAAAACTAAGGAGAAAATAATGAACAGAAAATATAAAACCAAAGGAACACAAGAACCAACACCACGTATCAGAGTAGCTCGCGAACACTATGAGCGTATTATAGACATCGCGAATGAGTGCGATATGAAATTAATTGACGTTTTAAACCAGCTACTTGATTTTGCTCTTGAATATGCGGAAGTTGAAGAGATTCAAATACCTGTCAAATCTTTAAGAGTTGGAGGAGAAAAAGATGGTAACGATTAATAAACTAGAAATCGAAAACGTCAAGCGCGTTAAAGCGGTCAAATTAGAGCCATCAGCGACTGGTTTAACCATTGTCGGTGGAAATAACAACCAAGGGAAAACAAGCGTGCTGGACGCGATTGCTTGGGCGCTAGGAGGCAACAAGTACAAACCTAGCCAAGCACAGCGCGAAGGAAGTACAATCCCGCCAAGTTTGAAAATCACGCTGTCAAATGGCCTGATTGTGGAGCGTAGCGGAAAGAATAGCACTCTCAAAGTCATTGACCCAAGTGGTAACAAGGCTGGGCAAAACTTGCTGGATAGCTTTGTGGAAGAACTAGCTATCAACTTACCAAAATTCATGGAGCAGACCAGCAAAGAAAAGGCTAAAACTCTGTTACAAATCATCGGAGTTGGCCCGCAGTTGGCTGAACTGGAAATGCAAGAAAAGGCCAAGTATGACGAGCGCCACGCAATCGGTGTGATTGCTGACCAAAAGGAGAAGTTCGCAAAAGAACAACCGTACTACCCAGACGCACCGAAAGAATTAGTCTCTATCGCTGAGCTTATTCAGCAGCAACAAACTATCCTTGCTAAGAATGGCGAGAATGCTCGTAAGCGTCAAAACTTGGTATCTATCCAAGCACAACACGCTTCAGCAACTGCAGAGGTCGAACGACTGGAGCAATTGCTGGCTGACGCAAAAGCAAAAGAAAGTCAGTTAGCTCAAGACTTGGCTATCGCGAATACCGATGCCATGGACCTTCTCGATGAATCAACTGAGGAGATTGAAAACAACATCGCAGAGATTGACGAAATCAATCGTAAAGTGCGTGCTAATCTGGACAAGGATAAAGCAGAAGAAGATGCCAAGGGCTATCGCGAGCAATATCGTGAATTAGACCTTGTTATTGCTGACATCCGCAAACAGAAGACAGACTTGCTCACCAATGCAGATTTGCCGTTGCCTGGTTTGTCCGTGGATGATGGCGAATTGCTCTATCTTGGCCAGCGCTGGGATAACATGTCTGGTAGTCAGCAACTACAGGTAGCGACTGCAATCGTGCGTAAATTGAAGCCAGAATGTGGCTTTGTGTTGATTGATAAGCTGGAGCAAATGGATCAGCAGACTTTGCAAGAATTTGGTTCATGGCTTGAGCAGGAAGGATTGCAAGCAATCGCGACTCGTGTATCAACAGGAGATGAATGTAGCATCCTGATTGAAGACGGGTATAGCGTGAAGCCAGAAGTGACACAAGCACCTAAAACATGGCAAGGTGGATTTTAAAAATTAAAGGAGAACAATCATGAAACAGCAAAAAACTTTTATCGTATTACGTGACAAAAAAACAGGATATTTTTTATCAGATTATAAAAATCGGACAGGTCGTCTAGCTTATGAAGCAAGCTGGGTAGAATGTGTAAACGATGCTTTAATTATTCCAGAAGATTACTTGATTAAAGAAGAAAATAGATACAAAGGAATGGCTCGTATTTTTGAAGCCGAGTTACTTCGTGTAAAAGCTGAATTCTTAATTGAAACATTAGACGGAAAAGAACCTAACGAACCGCTTCAGAATGTTGATGATATCAATAAAGAAAAATTTTTACGCTCGCTAGTAGAAGGAATTTTTAGAGGTGAATAATGCAAATCACAAGAGGAAAACGGGCGCGAGCTCAAAAGGTAGTTATCTACGGTCCGGAAGGAATTGGCAAGTCCACATTTGCTGCTGAATTTCCAAATGCGGTCTTCATCGACACGGAAGGCTCGACTGATAACATGGATGTAGCACGATTAGACAAGCCGACCAGCTGGACCATGTTGATCAATGAAATTGCCTTCATTAAGGCTAATCCGACAGAATGTAGGACTCTCGTCATCGACACAATTGACTGGGCGGAATCCATGGCAGTTAATTACATCTGCTCTCAACATGGAAAGCAAGGTATTGAAGATTTTGGCTGGGGCAAGGGGTACACTTATGTCCAAGAAGAGATGGGACGTTTCTTGAATAACTTGTCTGACTTGGTAGATATGGGTATCAACGTGGTATTAACTGCGCACGCTCAGATTAAGAAATTCGAACAACCTGATGAAATGGGTTCCTATGATCGGTACGAGTTGAAGCTTGGTCAAAAGACAGGGTCTAAAACCGCACCGCTTGTAAAAGAATGGGCAGACATGGTTCTATTTGCCAATTACAAGACCTTGGTCATGACGACTGATAATGGCAAGAAAAAAGCCCAAGGCGGTGAGCGTGTGATGTATACCAACCATCGGCCGGCTTGGGATGCTAAGAACCGTCATGGGTTACCTGACGAAATGCCATTTCATTACGCTGGAATCGCTCATATCTTTGCGAGTCAACAAACGCAACCTATTCCACAAAAAACTCCAGTAGCTCCAGCACCCCAGCAGACCGTACAACAAACCCCTGAGCAAGTTCAAGAAGAATTGCCTCTCGATATGTCGCAGGTAGCCGAAAAACCTCAAAATGAAGCTCCTAGCACGCCACAGACACCACCTGAGCAATATCACACGAACTTGCCAAAGAGTTTGACAGACCTCATGGCGCAAGGGAACGTGACAGAAGAAGAACTTCAAAAAGTCGCTTACATTCGCGGGCATTTTCCACTAGGGACTCCTATTGAAAGCTTCCCGACGGATTACTGGGATATGATTGTCGCTCATTGGCAAGCAACTGTGGAAGTTATTGAAAATCAAGTTAGAAAAGAACCAGAATTGCCCTTCACGGTGTAGATTTTGGGAATTAGAAATTATAGCAAGATATAACAAGAGGTATCTATGAAAGATAAAACAATTAAAATCGACTTATCGAAAATTGCGAATACAGCCTTACAAGAGAAGGTTGATAAAGAGTTAGAAAAAGTCCTTGATAACATCCTGGATCCAAATACGGAAGCTAAGGCAACTCGTAAGGTTACTATCACGCTAACGATGTCAACAGATGATGAACGTACTGTCGTTAAGACAGGTATGGAAGTCAAATCTACTTTGGCACCGCAGAAAGGTGTCGCAACAACTGTCATTGTCGGTCGTGATGATGCTGGTAAAATCCACGCTAATGAACTTAAAAGTGGTATCCCTGGTCAAACCTACTTTGATGACAATGGTGATATGAGAACAGATACTGGGGAACTTATCGAAAAAGTCGAACAACAAAATACAAATATTATTGATTACAACAAAAAGAAAGCAGGTAACTAACCATGACAGAAAATCTTAAAGAAGCATTATCTTATGCAGTTGAATTAGCAGAAAAAGAAAATAAAATTATTTCTTCATCAAACGGAAAGGAATATTTTGACATCAATAAGCATGACTTCAGAGAGCTTAGACCTCGCAAATATGCGCCGATTCTTGAGCTTCAAACACTCAAAAGTTTAGTTGACTATCTCAAGTCAGATAACGATTTTATCGGTAGCCGTAGACTTGTAGTGGTGGTAGAAAGTTATCAAAGAGTTTCTGTGTATGATCAAGTCGATGTTGAATATGGCAAACGTCCTCAACTTGTATCTGTAAAGGCATCTGTTCCAGTTATTCCCTTTAGTAATTGGTGTAATCAGGAAGAGTTTAATATTATGTTGCAATCTATGTTTATCAATGATGCAGATCGCAATCTAGTTTTAGATTTTGCTAGTCACTTAAAAATCGAAAAAGGAGCAGAGGCTCAAGATAACGGCGTTACACAAACGGTGACTGTTCGTGATGGTGTAGCAAGTCTAGCACAGGCTAAGACTCCAAATCCAGTAACCTTACGACCATATCGTACCTTCAACGAAGTAGAACAACCAGCAAGTCAGTTTGTGTTCAGAGTTAACAAATCAGCAAATCTAGCTCTCTTTGAAGCGGACGGCGGCAAATGGAAATTAGATGCTGTTAAAAACATCTCAGATTATTTAAAAAATGAACTTGCAAACAACGATAAAATCACAATTTTAGCATAAGGAGAAAAACAACATGACACAACAACAATACAACAACTTTGAACGCGAATTTGGATGGGAAGATACGATTGAAAAAGACTCGGAATACGTCCTACTACCTGACGGTTTATACCACTTTACAGTAATCGGTATGGAGCGTACACGACACACGCCAAATCCACAAAATCCCGGGAAATTGCCAGCGTGTAACAAGGCTATCGTCAGCATCAAAATCGTAGCTAACGAAGGTGAAACAGAACTGCGTCACAACCTATTCTTACACAGCTCAACTGAAGGAATGCTGTCTGCTTTCTTTGCTGCAATTGGCCAAAAGAAAAAAGGCGAACCACTTCGCATGAACTGGAACACCATCATCGGTGCAACTGGTGTATGTAAAGTCGGAACTCGACAATACAAGGAAAATAATTATAACGAAGTTAAGTCCATGCTCTATCCTGAAGATGTTGATTACACAAAAGTATTGAACCAACAACCAGGACAAGTTACACAAGGAAGCTACCAGCAAACACAGCAGCCGAATTTTGCGCAACAACCACAAGCTGGATACCAAGCTGGGCAATTCTAGGAGGTAAGGGATGGCAGGTAAGTTAAGAAATGACTTGACCTCCAAACGATTCGGTTTCTTGAAAGTTCTTCGCCGTTCCCCCGATAAA
The DNA here is from genome assembly GCF_051106265.1 of Streptococcus sp. KHUD_015. Lineage (GTDB taxonomy): Bacteria > Bacillota > Bacilli > Lactobacillales > Streptococcaceae > Streptococcus. The sequence continues at coordinate 1,746,873 of NZ_CP193665.1, read as the reverse complement.
GGGGGCGGCAAGAAACCAGTCGTTAAATGGGAATGTGAATGCAAATGCGGTAAAAATATAACTGTAAAATCTGATTCTTTGTTATCTGGCCACACCGTTAGTTGCGGATGTAAAAAAAAGATACACGGCAAAAGTAATAAAGAACGTTTATATCAGACATGGAAGAATATGCGCCAACGTTGCAACAATCCCAATCGTTCTGATTACAAACGATATGGCGGTCGAGGTATTAAAATATGCGATGAATGGAACGACTACAATACTTTTAGAGATTGGGCGTTGTCTAATGGATACTCTGATAACTTATCTATTGATAGGATAGATGTTAATGGTAATTATGAACCATCTAATTGTAGATGGGTGGATGGTATCATTCAAGCAAATAATGTTCGAAATAACAGAATAATCACTTTCGAAAATAGCACTTACACCATGGCTGAATTTGCCAGAAAAATCGGAATTAGCTATTCTGCATTACAACACAGATTGGATAGAGGTTGGTCTATAGATAAAATAGCTCAAACTCCTCAAAGAGGTGTTTGATATGGAATTAAGAAAGTATCAACAGGAAAGTATTAACTCTATTCAGAAGGAATGGGACAACGGCAGAAAGCGCACTTTGTTGGTTCTTCCGACGGGCTGTGGTAAGACTGTGGTTTTTACTAAATTAGCTGAAGAAATGGTTAAGCAAGGAAAAAGGGTTTTAATTTTAGCACACAGAACAGAATTGTTGGAACAAGCTTCTGATAAATTATTTAAAATTACAGGCTTAAAGACTGCGTTGGAAAAAGCTGATAGTACAGCTATAGGCTCTTGGTGCAGGGTTTCAGTTGGTTCAGTGCAAACATTACAACGTGACAAACGTTTAAATCAATTCCCTAAAGATTACTGGGATGTGATTATTGTCGATGAGGCTCATCATATTTTGTCTGATGGATATATGAAAGTAATGAAATATTTCGATGTTGCTAATGTTCTCGGCGTAACAGCAACGCCAGATAGATCTGATATGCGCAACCTTGGTTCCTACTTTGACAGTCTCGCTTATGAATATTCGCTGGTACAAGCTATCAAAGAAGGATACTTATCTAAAATCAAGGCTTTGACAATTCCGCTCAGCTTGGATTTATCAAATGTCAGCATGTCGGCAGGTGATTTCAAGGCTAGCGATATCGGAACGGCATTAGATCCATACTTAGAACAGATAGCAGATGAAATGGTCAAGCAATGTGCAGACCGCAAGACGGTTGTATTCTTGCCATTGGTAAAGACCTCGCAGAAGTTTCGCGATATCCTAAACGCAAAAGGATTTCGTGCTGCTGAAGTCAATGGAGAGTCCAAGGACCGTGCCGAAATTTTAGAAGATTTTGAAAAAGACCGCTACAATGTGCTTTGTAATTCGATGTTATTGACTGAAGGGTGGGATTGTCCATCAGTAGACTGTGTAGTTGTGCTAAGACCTACTAAGGTACGTGCCTTATATAGCCAGATGGTGGGGCGTGGTACTCGTTTGCATCAAGGAAAAGAAGAACTACTCTTACTGGATTTTCTTTGGCATACTGAACGACACGAGCTATGCCGACCAGCTCACTTGATTTGTGAAACTCCAGAAGTAGCTCAAAAAATGGTTGAGAACATGGAAGAGCAAACTGGTGTAATGCTTGACCTTGAAGATATGGAAGTCAAGGCTGCAGAAGACGTAGTCGCTCAACGCGAGGAAGCTTTGGCCAAACAATTGGAAGAAATGCGTAAGCGTAAACGCAAATTAGTGGATCCATTGCAATTTGAAATGTCTATCCATGCTGAAGATTTATCAAACTACGTACCTAACTTTGGATGGGAGATGGCACCTGCTAGTGATAAGCAAATTAAAGCTCTTGAGAAATACGGCATACTTCCTGACGAAATCGCGAATGCTGGAAAGGCTGCTTTATATTTAGATAGATTACACAAGCGACAAGCGGAAGGTTTAACAACACCTAAACAAATTAGATTGCTCGAAAGATATGGTTTCAAAGATGTGGGAATGTGGCCATTCGAAGAAGCTAAAAATATGATTAATCGCATAGCAGCTAATGGTTGGAGAGTTCCAACAAGCGTGCGACCAGCTGAATATGTACTAAATTAAGAAGGAGGAGATAGTGGCAGAGAATGATTTTAATTTGTTGCCGTTGTTGGATTACATCAATCCTGCCACGGTAGATTATCAGACGTGGGTCAATGTCGGTATGGCTCTTAAACATGAAGGATATACAGCATCCGACTGGGATAACTGGTCACAAAATGATAGCCGATACAAGAAATTTGAGTGTTTCAAGAAATGGGATACTTTCAACGAACAAGCAGGAACTATTGTGACTGGTGCGACGATTACCCAACTTGCTAAAGAAAATGGCTGGGTGTCGCAATCCAGCTACGATAGCGAGAATGCACATGAATTAGGCTGGACCGATACAATAGACCGTGATTATCGTGTTATTGATAAAGACTGGATTGAAGGTAAGGAAATCCATGAGCCAACTATTTGGAACCCGGTTCAGGAGATTATCAAATACCTTGAAACACTCTTCGAGGCCAGTGAAAATGTTGGGTACGTTACTGAATGCTATCCAAAGACTGACGATGAAACAGGCGAGATTGTCAAATGGCTGCCAACTAAGGGAGCTTATGACCGGACTGCTGGGCAATTGATTGAAGCTCTTAGTAAATGTAATGGAGATATTGGAGCAGTGCTGGGTGACTATCACGAAGAAGCTGGCGCATGGGTTCGATTCAATCCGATGGATGGAAAGGGCGCAAAAAATGAAAATGTGACAGATTTCAGATACGCTCTGGTTGAATCCGACAGTATGCCAATCGATAAGCAAAACGCCATTTACAAAGAACTTGAATTACCGATTGTTGCTTTGGTGCATAGCGGAAACAAGTCACTACATGCCATCGTCAAAGTAGATGCCAAGAACTACGAAGAATACCGTAATAGAGTTGATTATCTTTACAAGATTTGCCAGAAGAACGGAATAGTCGTTGATACACAAAACAGAAATCCAAGCAGGCTATCACGTATGCCAGGGTTCATCCGAAATGGTCAGAAGCAATTTTTGGTAGATACTAACATTGGTAAGGTTGACTGGGACGAGTGGTATCAATACATCGAAGATTTGAACGATGATTTACCTGACCCTGAAGGATTGGCCGATAGTTGGGATAACTTGCCAGAGTTAGCTCCTGAGTTGATAAAAGGTGTCCTTCGTCAAGGTCATAAGATGCTGATTGCTGGACCGTCTAAGGCTGGTAAGTCATTCGCATTAATCGAGATGTCTATTGCAATCGCAGAGGGTAAGGATTGGCTCGGCTGGAATTGTACCCAAGGACGTGTGCTATACGTCAATCTGGAATTAGACCGTCCGTCTGCTTTACATCGCTTTCGTGATGTTTATCAAGCGATGAAGTTAGCACCGCAGAACATCAATAACATTGATATTTGGAATCTTCGCGGAAAAACGGTACCGATGGACAAGCTAGCGCCCAAACTCATCCGTCGAGCTTTGAAAAAGAACTATATCGCAGTTATCATCGACCCAATCTATAAAGTATTGACTGGAGACGAGAACAGCGCAGACCAGATGGCACACTTTACGAACCAATTCGACAAGGTAGCAACAGAGTTAGGATCTAGTGTTATCTACTGTCACCACCACTCAAAGGGTTCTCAAGGTGGCAAGAAGTCCATGGACCGTGCCAGTGGCTCTGGTGTATTTGCTCGAGATCCTGACGCGCTCATTGACTTAGTAGAGCTAGAAGTATCAGAAGAATTGCTTACTCAAAGACTGAATCAAGCAGCGTGTGAAGTATATAAACAGGCTTTGCAAGAGCGAAATAATGCCTATTATCAACAAAATGTAGGACTAGATGACCTCTTGAGCCCAGCGCAGATGAGAACGCACTTTGAAAAAGGCATTCCTGATGTCATGGCTCGCGCTCCGTATGTAGACAAGCTCGAAGAAGCTCGCAACAAGATTCAGATAGCAACTGCATGGCGTGTTGAGGGTACGCTCCGAGAGTTTGCCAAATTCAAGCCAGTGAACATGTGGTTCAGCTATCCAGTACATACACTTGATGAATCAGGCGTGTTAGCAGATATACAGGTGGAGGAGAGTAACAGTTATATGAAGAAAGCAGCAGCCAATGCAAGAGGAGGTCGAAAATCTAAAGAGGAAAACTTAAAGGAACGGAACAAGAAACTCGAGACGGCGTATAGTGCACTTTTTGATGGAGTTTCACCAGTGACCGTGGAAGAAATTCAAGAATATTTTGGAGTGAAAAGTAAAAAGACAGTGGAAAATTATGTTGAAGAACATGAAAGTTTTGACATCAAAAACGGTATTGTTTTCACTATAAAAGAAAAGGAAAAATAGGAAAAAGTTACAAAGAATTCTTTAGAAAAGTTCTAACTTTTTCTTTTCTCAAAATAGAAAAAACTGTGTATTTTTCTTTTCCTGTCAAATCTGGAAAAATAGGAAAAAGTTACAATTTTTTCTAGAAAAATTAAGGTAATAACCTTATTCAAGGTTATAAAAGGACTTTTCCTTCGTAAAAGCAAAAGAGAAAAGGAAAAGGGGCTGTAAGTCCTGCCCCTTTATCCTTTGTCTCATCTTTTGCAAAGGGCGCAAAATTATAACAAACAAAAACATGTAAAATTAGAAAGGTGAAATAAAAATGTATGTAGATATTTTTAAAAGTAAATTTAGTGAGGCTGACTTTGACCTCGAAAATACCGAAACAGCTATTGAGGAATTCCAAGAAGACATCAATGAGTATATTGGAGAGTTAGAAAATGATGATTATGAAATTATCAAAACGGAATTCAAATTCTTTGATGATGGTCGTGTAATTGCTATAGTTGTATCAGATTAGCAAAGAGGTAAAAATGATTGAATTCTTTTTACCGATGGAAAAAATACCGACAACAACTCATCAACAGAAAAAGGTAAACACGAGATTTGGTAAGCCAATCTTTTATGAGCCAGAGGATCTGAAAAATGCCAGAGCAAAATTTGAGAGCTTGCTTGCGCAACATGTGCCTCCTGATAAATTTAAAGGAGCAGTTCGACTGACGGTCAAGTGGTGCTTTCCTCGTATCAAAAAAAGCTATGATGGTCAGTACAAGACCACAAAGCCAGATACAGACAATCTGCAGAAGTTGCTCAAGGATTGCATGACGAAACTTGGATATTGGCAAGACGATGCACAAGTGGCCAGCGAGATTGTCGAGAAGTTCTGGGCTGACACAGTTGGGATATATATCAAGATTGAGGAATTGCCATGAAAATCAATTATATTGATTTCTTTAGCAGAGTTATTCCAGAATGGATGGCGCGCAGCAATCAGAAGAGCCAAGAGGTCGGTTTTGGTTCAGATGCTTATTGGTTATGGGTGGTGTCATCGATTAGCGAAATTTGCAAGCAATACAATGATGATGAACTAGTGACAGAGCAGTTCGGATTGCTCTTTAACTGGCTAGAAAAACAAGCAGGATAAAGCATGGAATATAGCAAACAGACAGTCATTGAAGGACTGAAACGTACAATAGAGCAGACAGAGGCAAGAATAGTGGAACTATCTGAGCCGTGTGTCAAATCGCTTGCTTTTAGCAGGTCCGAGGAACGTGACTTGCTTAAAAAGAGAGTGAAAAACTGGAAGAAGAGAATAAAGGAGTTGGAAGATGAATGTACAGGAATTGATTAAAGAGTTTAGAGAAGTTGGGATTTACAGTTTGAACATTTTTGGTACTGAAATCAAAGCCATCCCGACCGAAATTGCAATTACATCAATCGAACAACTAGACGAACCAGAAAAAGTCAAAGTTCCGCAGTTTGTGGCTGATTGGATAACGCATTCAAAAAATATTGGGCGTTCTCTATTTGGAGCAATGAGTATCTTTGAAGAAAATACCGAGATTAAAAAGTGGCTGCAATGGGCAGATAATCAAGAAACATTCGCACTCGCTTGGATTTTCGGCTACGAAGTCGAGGAAGAGAAGAGGTATTTGGTTAAGATTAAAGGGAATATTAAAGAAAATATGTTGGTTTATGGAGAACTTTTGGAAAGGTATTACTTTACAAAAAGCTTTAGTTTAAACAATGCTATATATTCCCACACCCGAAAAGAACTCGAAGAAGCGGACTTCGACTGGGTATTCGATTGCCCAGGGATTGAGATTGAGGAGGTTGAGTGATGGAATTTTTACTGACAAGCACAAGCGGGTGGGTTGAAAATCAAATCCCTAACGCCGTGATTAAAAAATACACAAAAATAGAAGTTAGAGGCTGTTCGACATTTGAAGAATATGATGAGCGATTTTCTAGGATAGAAGGCAATTGGCTTTCTGAAGGAGTTAATCATAAAACGTCTAGAGGTCGAATACAAAGAGAATTCCCGAACGGTGCAGAGGGGCATTTTATCGAAATCAATTCGATAGAGGAGTTGCTAGAATTTCGAAAAAAAGTTGGAAACGAGCTAATAATTACTTCTGCTATTGATAATGAATCAATTCCAGCTATTGAAATTTACAATAATTACAGGGAGTGAACATGAAACGATTCATAGCTATATGGATTCTTCTGTCTGCTGGACTAAACATCTGGCAGATGGACAGGATTCGAGATTTGGAAGAGAAGAAGCCGATGGTTATCTATAAGGCAGATAACGCAGGCGCTGAGGTATTTGGCAAGGTTGTCGAGAAAGGACGGCATGGCAAGCTGTACACAGTGACTATCAGAGATTATGGAATTTTTGTAGTCACTAGAGAGCAATACGATAAAGTAAAAGTTGGGGATGAGGTGATGTTATAATGGACGATATTTTACAAGCTTTAGCAAAAATGCTAAATATGACAGTAGATGAAGTAAGTTCTTTACTTACAACATTTAAAGGGAATGCACCACAGATTTACGAACAGCTTCTTAAAGAAAAGATGTTTTATGATATCTTCAGCCTTTTTCAAACTATTTCGATTGCAATACTGGTTGTCTCATCAGTGGTTTTAGCAGTTTTAACTATCATATATTTCACTTATGATGGTGGTTTTGTCTACAGGTACGAATGTAAAGGTAAAAGTGAAGAAGAAGTTAAATTAGAACGCATTGAACGAAAAAGAAAGGATTTAAAATTACCGATAAAAATTAGTTGCATTTCATCGAGCGCAAGCTTGATAACATTAGTTGTTGCAATTATTTTAAAAGTAACTCTTGCACCAAATTATATATTCATCGTGAATGAAATTTTACCAAGATTAACGAAAAGATAGGAGTTATCATGACAACAAATATGGAATTATTAGCACATCATGTTGAGCATTGGGCGAAAGATAGAGGGTTAGACAATCCTGACAATAGCACGGCTCAGGCATTGAAGTTATTTGAAGAAGCAGGCGAATTGGCGCAGGCACATCTCAAGAAACGAGATGATGAGGGCAAGGATGCCGTGGGTGATATTTTGGTAGTGCTGACCATCTACTGTCAGCAGAAAGGTTGGTCTATCGCTGAGTGCTTCCAGATGGCTTGGAATGAGATTAAAGACAGGAAAGGCAAGATGGTAGACGGCTCGTTCGTCAAAGAGGAGGATTTGTAAATGAAAAAAACAAACGGTATTGAAGACCTGAAGAAAGCACGCAAGAACCTAGACTGGTTGATTTAGGAGATGGAGAATGGATTATGAAAAACCACTAACAAGAAAACAATGTGAGCGGTTTGCGTTTATGTTAAGACAAAAACGCAAAGATAACAAGCTTACTTTGAAAGAACTAGAAAACAAACTAGGCTATTCAATTGCAACGATATCGAATTGGGAGTGTTTGAAAACAGCGCCTGATATGTATAACGTGGAAGATGTAGCTACTTATTTCAATCTGCCGATGAATATTTTTTTAGGAGAGGGGTGATAGGGTGCAGAGAACTATCGAGAAAGAACTCAAGAAACTAAAATTCAAGAATGTTAAAATTCAATCTCTTCATTGTGAAATTATCAATCTAAGGTCTGGTATTATGAAAGGCCAGAATTTTGACAGTATGCCGAAATCTCAGAGCAATGATAATCGCACCGAAGAAATGAATATCAAAGCTATTGATCGTATCGATGAAATATATCAGGAGATTGAGCGTGAATATAAAGAACAAGAGGAACTTGTAAGAGCGATTGAGAACCTAAAGGAACCGATTGAGAATCTTGTAATGCGGTTGCTTTATATCGATTGTCTATCATGGTCTGAGATACAGATAAGATTGAATTGCAGCAATGCTACAGTACAACGAGCAAGAGATAGAGCGTTAGATAAAATGTCTAAAATGTTTGATAACAACGATAGTAAATGATAATTCTAATCTGCTAAAATAGTATTATCAGCTGAATGCGGTAAGCGCACTGATGACTCCTTATATTTTATTATATTTTTCGAGGCTTCGGCCTCACATGGCGGTGACAGGCGTAAAGTAATTTCTCTCCTATGTATTTTTTTGGTTCGATTCCGGACATCGCCGTTAATATTGTATTTCACAACGAGGTGTTTTAAATGAAACAAGCAATGTTCAATAACTTGGAAGATGCGAAACAATTTGCGAAAACTGTAAAAGAATTGTTGTGTATCAAAGAACCTGTAATGATTAAGAATAAACCGACGTATATTGTTGTTTATAAATAATCTAACGTAATTAACACGCAAGGTAGTAGTCGCCTTGCAGGAAGGTCGCACATCGTGTGGCTTTTTTTGATTATTTGAAAGGTGGTGATGGACATTGGGTTAAATCAAAGACAAAAGATGTTTGCGAGCGAGTATTTGAGGACTGGAAATGTCTATCAATCCGCAATATTCGCAGGTTATAGTGAAGCGTATGCTAAGACAACAGCTAGTAAATTGCTAGAAAATGCAAGCATTAAAACGTTTATACAAACCGAAACCGAAAAGATGCATGATGAAAACATTTTGAGCGCTAAAGAGGCTCTTTCAATTCTCTCGGACATTGCAAGAGGAAAGCGACTTGAGGAAGTCTTGATGATGAACCCTGTCACTGGAGAAGTTGATAGAGTTACAAAAAAAGCAGATAATAACACAGTTATCAAAGCAATAGCTGAGATATTGAAGCGTTATCCGACTGCTAAACAAGCTGAAAAACTAGAACTTGAGATAGAAAAACTTAAATCACAAATCGGTGTGGATAATGAACAAGACGATAAGCTGATAGAATTTGCTAAGGCTTTGAGAGGTGCTTTTGACGACAAATAAATTTACGAAACGACAAGAAGAAGTGCTTACACGAGTATTGAACGATGATTTCTTTATTTGTGGTCTTCACGGTGCAAAACGTTCAGGTAAAACTGTTCTAAACAACATGGTCTTCATGAATGAGATTGCACGAGTGAGAGAAACAGCGGATAGATTAAACATAGATGAGCCGATGTATATCTTAGCTGGGACATCTTCGACATCGATACAAAATAATATCATTCAGGAATTGTATAACATGTTTGATATTGAACCTAAATACGATAAGCATGGAGCTTTTACCCTTTGTGGTGTTAAAGTGGTTCAGGTCTATACTGGTTCGATTTCTGGTTTAAAGAGAGCCCGTGGTTTTACTGCATTTGGAGCTTATGTAAACGAGGCGTCTCTTGCTAATGAACAGGTGTTCAAGGAAATCATCTCACGTTGTTCAGGAGAGGGCGCACGGATTGTTTGGGATAGTAACCCAGACATCCCGACGCATTGGCTTAGACGGGATTATATCAACTCTGGTGACGATATGATCATAGACTTTCATTTCAAGCTAGATGATAATACATTCATGTCTGATAGATACCGCGAGAATATCAAGAATGCCACACCGGCTGGTGTATTTTATGATAGAGATATTCTTGGTCTGTGGGTGACTGGCGAGGGCGTCGTCTATCGTGATTTTAGCGAGAATATGTTTGTAGATAATGTACCAGAAGACATTGCAAAGGTCTACGCTGGTGTTGACTGGGGATATGAACACTTTGGCTCTATTGTAGTCATTGGAGAGACCTCGGACGGTTCAGTTTGTATTTTAGAGGAACACGCTCATCAATACAAAGAGATTGACTTTTGGGTAGACCTCGCTAAGAATATCAAGGAACGATACGGGAATATTACGTTCTGGGCAGATAGCGCACGACCTGAACACGTTGCAAGATTTCAAAGAGAGCAATTAAAGACGTTTAACGCTAATAAAGCAGTCTTGTCTGGTATTGAAGAAGTAGCTAAGCTGATGAAAGCTGGGCGCTTTTTTGTTGTATCAAACAAGGTCAGTAAGTTCAAAGATGAGGTCTATCAATACATCTGGAATGAAAAGACAGGCGAGCCAGTGAAAGAGAATGATGACGTGCTAGATGCGGTGCGTTATGCGATTTACTCGCAACATTCACAACCTAAAGCAACCGTCCGCAGACGTTCTGATTATGGTCTATAGAGAGGAAAGACATGTACCAATATTTAACCTATCCACGAGATGGATATGATGAGGGTTCTTTGAAGAAAGACCTGATTTACAAATTGATAACGAAACATAGCACTGAAGGCTCACGATTGAAGAAGCTTAAAAGCTACTACATGGGTGAGCATGCTATCTTAGCTCACAAGAGACGAAACGAGAACGCACCCAATTATAAGACAGTGGCCAATCATGCCAAGGATATCGCAGACACGGCTACAGGCTATTTTATGGGCAATCCTATCAAGTACAATAACACTGCTGAAGGTGACATCAATGAACTACTTACAGCTTTTGATGGCGCTGAGATTGACCAAGTAGATGCGCAGAATGCTTTGAACATGGCTATCTATGGTCGTGCTTATGAGTACATCTATGCTAAAGAGGGATTGACTGAGTTGGACTCAACTAGTATTGATCCAGAAAATACTTTCATGGTCTACGATGATAGCATTGAGCGGAAGCCTTTGTTTGCGGTCTATTACTATCAAGTCAAAGATGATACGAAAGATACTACTAAGTACCAGGCAGAGGTCTTTACTGAGAATCTGCATTATCACATGGTGCTAAGAAGTACAGATTCAGGAATATCTCAGATTGAAGAGGCAACACCTCATAATCTTGGCCAAATCCCGATTATCGAGTATCGCAACAATCACTTTGCTATTGGAGACTATGAGCAACAGATTAGCTTGATAGATGCTTATAATTCCTTGATGGGTAACCGTGTCAATGATAAGGAGCAGGCAGTAGAGTCTATCCTAGTCTTGTATGGCACGCAGTTAGCAGACACACCAGAAGATGCCAAGGTAGCGATGAAGATTCTTTCTGAAGAAGGTCTTTTGGAATTGCCGGGCGATAGTGCAAGAGCTGAGTTCTTGAAGAACACGCTGGATGAAAGTGCTACTGAAATCTTGCGCACAGCTCTGAAAGAGGATATCTACACATTCAGCCATGTGCCTAACTTGACTGATGAGAACTTCGCAGGCAATACGTCAGGCGTAGCTATGGAATTCAAGCTAATGGGCCTTGAGATGATTACGAAGACCAAGGAAGCAAACTACAAGCGTGGATTGCGTCAGCGGATTGCAATTTTTGCTCATTACTTGGGCATGAAGCAGATTGCTTTAGAGTCTCATTCAATCGTTCCGCAGTTCAGCCGTGGTTTACCTAAGAACTTACTGGAAATCTCTCAGATTGTGAACAACTTGGAAGGTAAAGTGACCAATAGACAGCTTATTTCTCTTTTGCCGTTTGTGGAAGATCCTGACGCTGAACTGGAAGCCTTGGAAGAAGAGAAAAAGAAGAACATGGAAGACATGCCGATGTTTAACCAAGACAATACGAAACCCGAAGATGAGGTAGAGGATGAAGAATCAGGAGTATTGGGCGAGGCGGAAAGCCAATCTGATTTACCAGCAGATGGACAAGGCCGAAAAGCAGGCAGACAAGTTCGATAAGGTCTATCAAGAAGCTAAGATTTACTTGGATAAGGAAATCAATAAGATTTTTGATAAATTCCAACGTGATTATGGTTTAAGTCAGGTAGATGCTAGACAAGTCTTAAAGAACATGAAGGACAAGAAAGACCTGAATGAACTTCGTAAGGTTCTTGAAGCAAGACCAAATGACCCAAATATCCAAAGGTTACTGGCTGACTTAGACAGCCCAGCTTATTCTTTCCGTATGAAGCGCTTAGAGCGTTTGAGCGATGATTTAGATCGTATGCGTGAATCTATCTATCATTCGGAGAAGACAGGCTCAGATGCCTTTTATAGCGACCTGATGAAGGATAGCTACTACAAGGCTACCTTTGACCTGCAACAGCAGACAGGGCTGGCATATGGCTTTTCTGGGCTTCCTGAGAGCGAGATAAAACATCTACAGTCTTTTAGTTGGTTAGGAGATGGAAGAACCTACTCTACAGACATCTGGAAGAATACAGGGAAGCTTACATCAAGCATAAAAGATGAACTACTTATGAGCCTCATGACAGGCCGAGATACACGAGAAACTGCACAAGCAATTGCTGAGCGGTTCAATGTAGGTCAGAATGATGCAAGGCGTTTGGTTCGGACGGAATCGGCATTTTTTCATAACCAGATGGAACTACTCAGCTATGAAGAAGCAGATATAGAAAAGTATATCTTTGTGGCCGTTTTAGACAAGCGTACATCACGCATTTGCCAAGAGCATGACAATCAGGTCTATGATAGGGATAAGGCTGTCCCTGGTGTCAATTGTCCGCCTATGCATCCGTGGTGTAGGTCTACTACTGTCGGATACGATGAGGATGCAGATTACAGCAAGTTGAAGCGCAGAGCAAGGAATCCAGAAACAGGTAAGACCGAGCTAGTACCTGCTGATATGACTTATAAAGAGTGGTATAGCAAGTATGTTACAGAACCACGAGAACGAGAACTAAGTGGTAGGCCGTTTGGAGCGAATCTTGATTATGTACGAAGTGATGAATTTGTTGACAAACTAAAAAATCACCCAAAGACCTCACATATATCCGAACCTATCGCAAGAGTTTCAAGACAGATGTTGCAGCATAGAAATGGAACTCCATTTGAAGATTACTATTTGCTTAATGCAGATACAGGAAGAGTTGTTGCGCTATCAAATAAAGCCAGAAAGACAAAAGGTGTAGTTTATAACGACCAAGTCAGAAGGGCTTTTAAAGAACAATCTGAACAAAGTCTTATTTCGATTCACAATCATCCGTCTGGCTATCCTCCATCGCTCAGTGACTTTGCTTCCTTACAACAACGGAATAAAAATAATACTGTAAAATATGGTCTGACTATAGGGCATGATGGAAGTGTTTATTGGTATTCAAGACCTAACAAAAGGATTCCACGCAGTGCACAAGAACAATATGTCAATCGAATTGATAAATTTAAAAAATTGGGGTATAATGAGAGCGTAGCACAAGAAAAAACTCTTGAATTATTATCCGAAGTGTTCGGTTTTGAATTTGGAAGGATTGAATGATATGGCTAAAAAAGATATTTATGATTGGCCGGAAGGCGAAGATGACAACATTGATTTTGATGCCATCCAGGAACGAAATAAGAATAAAACTGTTGAGGACTTGGACCGTGAATGGGAAGAATACCTCAAAACATTAAAACTAGAATCAATTTAATTAAGCACCTAGAGAAATCTAAGTGCTTTTTTCGTACTCAGAAAGGAAATTTTAATGAACAAGTATAAAAAATTGATAGAATTGATTGAAGATAACGGACTTGAGATACAATCGAAGAAATGTTATGACCCACAGAGTGCTTGGACTGGAAAAAATTTGTGGATTGTTGATAAGAAAAAACAAAATAAAATTTTTGATTTATCGGGTAATGGCTATTGTTTTGACGACAAGTCGGTCGATAAAGCTATTGAAGAAGTTGAAAAGTATTTGTCTCTTAAAAACATGAATACTTTTGATGCTTTCAAAGAATGGGTGGACAAGAATGCTAAGCCTCAAAAATGATGCATAGAAAGGAGTAAAAACATGTTTATCTGGGATTGGGTATCAATTTTACTAGGTTGGATTATATTTTTTGCGTTAATTTTGTTCGCAATAATTAAATTATTTGAAGTGATTTCAACTCTAAAAGTCGGAATTGAATACAGAAAGAAACTGAAACAATTGAAAAATAAATAACCTAACCGCATCGAAATCGAGGCGGTTTTCTTATGCTCTAACCGTATGGAATCCCGTACGGTTTTAATATTGTCCAAACTGTACCGATGACATTAAAAGCTGTACTGTTCCGTCGCCGGACGTAAAGCGAGATTATCGAGTGGCGACGTAATCGCTGGAGGACAATTATGTCAGAAGAAATCAATGCAACTGTATCTACTGAATCAACTGAGACTGTCGACACTCAAGAAAATGTTGATACAGTGCAGGAAGAAAAGCACGAACGAACTTTCACTCGTGCTGAAATCGGTAAGATGCTATCTGCCGAGCGCTCTAAATGGGAAGCTGAGCAAGAAGCCAAGGAAAACGAAGCTAAGAAGCTTGCTAAGATGAACGCTGATGAGAAACAGAAATATCAGTTGGATCAGCGTGAGCAAGAACTTGCTGACCGTGAAAAGGCCATTGCTCGTAAAGAATTAACCGCAGAAGCTAGAGCAATGCTAAGTGAACGTGACTTACCTGTTGAGTTAGTAAATGTAGTTGATTTAACAAGCGCAGAGACGGTATCGCAGTCTGTCGCAGTATTGCAGAAATCATGGGAGCAAGCCGTACAAAAAGGCGTACAAGAAAAGCTAAAAGGCGGAGCCCCAATGAAACAAGCACCAGTCGATAGCGACGGTATCACAAAAGAAGAATTTGCTCGTATGGGTTATCAGAGTCGAAATGAACTCTATCAAAAGAACCCAGAACTCTATAAGAAATTGAAAGGTTAAATAAATGACAGCAGGACAAACTAAATTAGCCACTATGGTTAACCCAGAAGTAATGGCGGACATGGTTTCCGCTAAACTACCTAAATTGATTAAATTCACTCCACTGGCTTATGTGGAAACAGCACTCCAAGGCCAACCGGGTAACACTCTAACAGTTCCAGCATGGGAGTATGCAGGAGATGCGACTGAGGTTGGAGAAGGTCAAGCTATTTCTCCAGACCAATTGACTACTAAAAAGACTACTATGACCATCAAAAAGGCTGCTAAAGGTTATGAAATCACCGATGAAGCCCTTTTGTCAGGTCTTGGTGATCCACTAGGACAAGCGACTTACCAGCTTGGTTTGGCTATTGCTAACAAGATTGATGATGATTTGGTCGCAGTAGCTAAAACTGCAACACAGCACGTTGCAGAAGCTCCAACAACAGGAGCAGCTCTTGATAAAGCACTTGCTATTTTTGACGATGAAGAAGATGCAAAATATGTAGCTCTTATCAATCCAGCAGATGCCATTGATTTGCGTGCTAACACTGTGAAAGAATGGATTTCAGGCACAGAAGTAGGAGCGAATACAGTTGTTTCTGGTACATTTGGAGAAACACGAGGTGTTCAAATCGTGCGTACTAAGAAAGTTGAAAAGGGTAAAGGCTTTATCGTCAAAGTCTCTCCTAGTCAGACTCAGACAGACGATGCCAACAAATACGGTGCGTTTGTTATCATGCTAAAACGTGATGTGGCTATCGAAACAGACCGTGACATCCTTAAAAAGACGACGGTTATCACTGGTGATGAACATTACGGTGTTTACCTATACGACCCTACACGAGTTGTAAAATTCGGTGAGTAAGAGGTGACGATATGAGCTTATTGCTACGACGTCATTATATCCAAGAGGAGCAAGCTGGCCAGTATTCTGATTTAGAGAATAAGACTTTAGAAGAGTTAAAGAATCTAGCTAAAGAAGCTGGCATAGCTGGCACCTATAAGTTGACAAAAGCCGAAATTGTAGAGGTGTTGGAGGATTTAAAAAGTGAAATTTAAAATCAAACAAGATTTCTATGATTGGGAATCAAATGTGAAACGATTGGCAGGGGAGGAACTTGAGATTACTGAGGAGCGCTATGCTGAATTGGCTAACAATTTTGCCAGCAACGGTGTTGCTATCTCAGATGTTCTTGAAGAACTCCTCCCTGAGCCTGAGTTCTTAGAAGAGGATTGATATGTCTATAGAGTTGCTGAAGAATTTAACAGGCGAAGAAGATACTCAGCTTCTCATGTTGCTCCAAACGAGGGCTACAAATCTTATCTTATCAGAGACTAATCGCACATCTTTGACACCTGCTTTAAGTCTCTTAATACCTGAGGTTGCTATTGAGCTTCATAACCGCTCAGGAGCGGAAGGAGAGCATTCTAGAACCGAGGGTGGTATAGCAGTAGTCTATGGAGAAAACGGCCTGTCTACGGGTCTTTTACAGCGTATACGAATGCACAGACTAGCAAGGGTGGCAGGCCATGTTTTTGAAGCAGAGTAGACTGAAACCTTATCCAATGCGACGGTTTGAAAAGACTGTTACAGAGGAAGGTGTCGCAAAAGAAGGATATGCCAAGGAAGCTGATACAGTCCGCCTTGAATTGTGGCCAGCTAGTAGCAAGTTACAATCTGAATTGTATGGCGAGCGTGTCAATGATATTTTGAACGCAAATGCCAACAAGTCAGCTACTATCAAAGTGAAAGATGGTGTGTGTATCGATAGCCCGACGGAAGTGACTCACAGGGTTATTTCTAAAAAGGTATACACACATCATCAAGTTTTGGAGTTAGAGCGTGTCAGAGCTACTAGGGGCAGATAGGCTCATAGCTAAATGTAGACGGTTAGCTAGTAAAAAAGCTGGTGAGGATATCGTCTTACGTGCGGTACACAATGCTGCTAAAAAGGTTGTCCAAGCTGATGCTAAAAGACTTGCACCAGGGAACAATGGAGAACTTAGAAATAGTATCAAGACTAGGGTAAAAATGGACGGAGATAAGGCTATAGGCGAGGTTTACACAAATCTACACTATGCTCCTTATGTTGAGTTTGGAACGGGGCCAAAAGGACAAGCTAGCCATTCGGGTATATCGCCAGAGGTCAGCGTGTCTTATCGGTCCAGCCCGTGGTATGTGCATGAAGACCAGATAGATATAGGACCTTACCACTTTCAAAAGATTGGGGAGTTCTACAAGATGTATGGTCAACCTGCCCAGCCTTATCTTTATCCAGCTTTGAGAGACAATCAAGAGCGTGTGTCTAAGAATATTTCGAATTATGTCCGTAGAAAGATAAGAGAACAAATAAAATGATCAATATCAAGCCTGTTATTTATAAAGAATTGCAAAAGGTCGCAGATAATGTGACTGATACTTATCCTAGCGATTGGGAGAATTTCCCAGTCGTTATTTTTTTGGAAGAACAAAACAAGCCCGGTGATTGGTTTGATGACAAGGAACAAAAATCATCTATCCGCTACAAGGTAGATATCTTTGATGATACCAGCACTAGTGAGTTAGCTGTTAAAATCAATCAGATTTTTGAGTCTTTAGGTTTACGAAGAACCGACTGCCAAGACGTGCCAGACCCGTCGCATTTGAGACATAAGGTCATGCGTTTTGAAGGTGTCGTTGATTTACACTCAGAGCTTGTTTTTCAATTTAGAATGGAGAATTAAACATGTTAGCAAATGGAATTACGTTAGCTTATGGTACAGCTAAAGGAACTTATACTAAACTTGCTGGGTTGAAAGAAGTACCAGAGTTTGGTATTGAGCCTGAAAAGGTTGAGAATACAACCTTGGAAGATAAAGTTAAGAAATATGAGTTCGGTATCGGTGACGCAGGGGAATTGGAATATAAATTCTCTTACAAAAACGATAGCGCAACTGCTCCTTATCGTATTTTGCGTAAGGCAGCAGACAACAAGACAAAACTTTTCTTTGAGCAAACTTACCCAGACAACACTAAAGTTCATTTTGAAGGTCAAGTATCTGTTAAGCTTGGCGGTGGCGGTGTCAATGCCGTTATCGAGTTCACCCTTAAAATTGCTTTACAGTCAGAGTTGGAATTTGTAGACGGAATTGGAGGTTAATTAAATGGCGTTAAAATACACAACTTGGAAAGTTACTGACGAAAAAGAGTTGAAGCTACGTTTGACATCTCATCAAGCTGCAACTGTGGAAGAAAAAATTGGCATGAACTTGCTAAAGATTTTCATGCCTGAAGCTGGCGAAGAGTTCGCTTTACCGCCTTTGAAAGTTATGTTGTTGTTAGTTCACGGAGCCTTGCAGCAGTATGAACATGGGTATTCCTTTGAGGATGTCTATGATCTATACGATGAATATGTGGATAACGGTGGAGACCAAACAACCTTCATGACAGAGGTTTTAATGCCACTATTTGAAGTATCGGGTTTTACTCCACGAGGAAGCAAGGACAAGAAAACTTCCAAGAAGAAAATGACAGTAGTCGAGTAATTTTAACGGTAACGCAGATTATTGAGAGGCTTTATCCTATGTTTTTGGACATCGGGGGTAAGCCTCTTGATTTTTGGGATTTAACGGTACTTGAAATCAGAGAAATGATTGAAAGCTACAACCGTGTCAAAATCCAAGAGCGTAAAGAAAAGATTATTGACTCTTACAGACTTTCGCAGATGATATCCAACCACGTTTCCTTATTGTTATCCAAAGATGCCAAGGTCTTTGAGTTCTGGGAGTATGCGCCTGAGTTGTTTGTAGAAGAACAACAAGCGGTAGAACAGGAACGACAGAGACAAGCGCTTTTGTTGCACAAGGAACGGATGCGTGATTTTGCAGAAAGACACAATCGCAAAAGAAAGGAGGAAGTGAGTGGCAACTCTTGATGAATTGAAGGTCATGATTGACGCTGAGATAGCACCTTTCAGGAAGAAGATGAAAGAAGTCGAGAATCAGGTAAAAGGAACATCTGACCAAGTGAAGAATGCCACTGCCAAAGTTCGTGAACAGTCGAACTCCATCGGTAGTGCGTTTGGCAAACTAGCTAAGTTCGCTGGCTTTGCAATCCTTGGTAAGAAAATGCTTGATGTTGGAATGTATTCAGCGCAGACGGCTCTTGAAGTATCAGCGTCTATGAACCAAATCAAGCGACAGATGGGCGAGAGTTCGCAATCTTTCTTAAAATGGGTTAACGATAACGCCAATGCTATGAATATGGGGGTGGGTGAGGCTACTAACTACGGTGCAGTCTACTCAAACCTATTTTCTGGATTTATCAAAGACACCAACAAGCTAAGTGCTTATACCGCTAAGATGTTGCAGACATCGGCAGTTGTTGCTGAAGGATCAGGGCGTAGCATTACAGACGTTATGGAGCGTATTCGCTCTGGTTTACTAGGTAACACCGAAGCAATTGAAGACTTAGGAATCAACGTCAATGTGGCTATGATTGAATCCACTGAAGCCTTTAAGAAGTTCGCAAACGGACAGAGCTGGCAACAGTTGGACTATCAAACCCAGCAACAAATCCGCCTAATGGCTATCCTAGAGCAAGCTACAGCCAAGTATGGAGATACCTTATCCAACTCAGTCAACGGCAGTATCAGCCTGTTTAAGTCGCTGATGAAAGATAGTGCATTGAATCTGGGTAATGCTATGTTACCGATTATCAATGCGATCATGCCTGTCTTGAACTCTTTTGCTATGGTTTTGAAGAACGTGACTGCTAAACTCGCTGAGTTTATCGCTTTAATGTTCAACAAGAAAGCAACAGTGAAAGATGGTGTTGGTGGAGCAGTTGGAGACATGGGTAATGCCATGAAAGATGCTGCAGGAGGAGCAGGAGACCTTGCTGATGCAGTAGATGACGCTGGAGATTCAGCAGGAGGACTTGCTGACAATCTTGGAGACTCAGCCAAAAACGCTAAGAAAGCTGCTAAAGAATTGCTAGGTCTTTTGGGATTTGATGAGATTAATATCTTGCAAAAACCAAAAGATGACGACGCAGGCGGTTCTGGAGGCGGTGGCGGAGGTAAAGGTGGTAAAGGAAAGGGAGGCGGTGGCGGACCTTTCAAAGACATCTTGCCAGAAGTTGCCTTAACCGATATGGATAACCAATTCAAGAGCATTTTTGATGGGCTAGGAGACAAGCTAAAAGGGTTATTTGACTACTTTAAAAAGCTTGCAGACCTATTCGGAAAAGGTTTTGCTCTATCCTTTAGATGGGATAGCCTAGATAGGCTTAAAAATGCACTGAAAGGCATTTGGCAATCCATTAAAGACATCTTTGAAGACGGAACGGTATTACAAGCGGCCGCAAGGTTCGGGGAAAAGCTAGCTTTTGCTTTAGGACAAACAACAGGCGCTATCGCTAACGTAATCATGGGTATCGCCGTCTTTATCGCTGAAAGTCTGAATAAATCACTTAATGAGACAAAATTAGATATCAAAGCATGGTTAATCCGTATGTTTGATATCGGTGGGGAAATCGTTGAAAGCGTCGGAAATATTGCCCAGAGTATCGGACAAATCTTCTATGATTCAATTACAAGTGAACCTGCTACAAATATGGGCGCAGGGTTAATCAGCGCCTTTACATACGCTTTTATGGGCGTGCAAGAAGTCACCGCTAAATACACAAGAGATATTATCGGTGCTATTGAAGAGACTATCACCGAAAATCAGGCTGGCATAACAGAAATGTTTACGGGTCTTTTTAAAGCTGTAGAGCCTATTGCTCAAGCTTTATCAAGCTCTATGAAGAAGCTTTTTGAAAGTGTTAATCAAGTATATGATGAGCATATAAAACCTTTGTTTGAATCAAGTTCTGCCTTGATGTCAGATGTAGTTGGTGCTTTTGTTAATGGGTGGAATGATAATATTCAACCTGTTCTTGAAAAGATAGGACACGGTTTCGCCGATACAATCAAAAACCATATTGAACCAGCTTTAGAAAAAATAGGTGGCATGATTGGAAGTTTTGCCGACTTTTCTAAAGCGATAAATGAAGTTTTCGGCCCAGTCATTTCCTTTATTGTAGAAAAGTTAACGGTTGTGCTAGCCCCTGCAATTGAATACATAGGAGAAGTTTGGCGTGTTTTATTTAACACTATCTCTGATGTGATTGGTGGTATTGCTGATATCATCAAAGGGGTATTTGATGTACTTACAGGACTTTTAACTGGAGATGGCGAAAAAATCAAAGAAGGATTTTTGAGTATATTTGGCGGATTAAAAGATATAGTAGTTAGCGTCTTTAGTGGCATTATTGATCTTGTATCTGGTGTATTGAAACTTCTTTGGGACGTTGTTGTCGCAATATTCAAAAGCATTTGGGACGCAATTGTAGCTATCTTTTCTGGTATCGGGTCTTGGTTTGGAGAAAAGTTCCAGGGTGCATGGGACGCTATCGTTAACATCTTCAGTAATCTAGGTTCATGGTTTGGTGATAGATGGGCGGATGTGACAAATGCGTTAGCAGAGATTGGCTCATGGCTGGGAGAAAAATTTCAAGAGGGCTGGGACGCTATTGGAAATATATTTGGAAACTTAGGCTCTTGGTTTGGAGAAAAATGGACTGATGTTACCAATGCCCTTTCAGATGCAAATACTTGGTTAGGTGATAAATTCAAGCAAGGCTGGGATGCAATAAGCAATACATTTAGCAAGTTGGGTTCATGGTTCGGTGACCGTTGGAACGAATCTAAAGACGCGCTTGCCGAAGCAAATACTTGGCTTGGCGATAAGTTCCAATCTGGTAGGGATAAAGTGAACTCAGCTTTTGAAAAAGTTGGCTCTTGGTTCGGTGACCGTTGGAATGATATCAAAGATGGAGTAAAAGAAGCTGATACATGGTTTGGCGAGAAATTTGAGAGTGCAAAAGAGAAAACTCAGAATCCTTTCCAAAAAATCGGTTCATGGTTTGGCGATAGATGGAAAGACATGCAAGATGCCTTGAAAGAAATCCCCAACTGGTTTAAGAATCTGTTTAATGATGCAATGGATAATGCCAAAAACATCGTTAAAAGTGGTATCGATAAACTGAGAAGCTTCTTTAATTTTGATTGGAGTTTACCGAGAATCAAACTTCCTCACTTTAATATATCAGGTAGCTTTAGCTTGAATCCTCCTAGAATTCCATCATTCTCTGTAGATTGGTATGCACGAGGTGGTGTATTCAACTCGCCTAGTATTATCGGGGTCGGAGAAGCTGGTCAAGAAGCGGTAATGCCCCTTGAACAGAATACAGGTTGGATTTCTACTTTGGCTCAGAAAGTAGCTGAAAGAATGCCTGTTAACAATGCCCCTGCGGGCTATTCATTGCCAGCTGGTGATATTGTTATCCAAATCGCAGGTCACGAGTTCGGACGGGTGGCTATCCAAGAAATTAACAAGGAACACGAACGAGCAGGTCAAACCTTGCTCAAGATTTAGGAGGTTAAATGGCACAATTGATAATCAACGGGGTGGCTGTGAAGCCTCCCAAATCTTTTCAGGTCGGTATTCAGGATATCGATGGAGAAACAGGGCGTAATGCCAATGGCGACATGGTGCGTGACCGTATTACGACTAAGCGTAAGTTAGACTGTGAATGGGGCATGTTGACTCAAGAAGAAATGAGTCAGCTTTTAAATGCCGTGTCAGCAGTCTTTTTTGAGGTTTCTTATCCTGATCCTGTTAAAGGTCAGACGACTGGGACTTTTTACGTCGGCGATAGGACAGCTCCGAGCTATACCTTCACTGAGAAGTTCAAGCCTTGGTCCGGTGCTAAATTTAATCTGGTAGAGAGGTAAGAAGATGGACGCTTTAACCAGACGACAATTTGACAGAGCCATGTTTGCCAAAGACAGGACGCTGGCTATTCGTGTTGGAGATTATGCTTCACGGGATATCAAAGAGGCTAGTTTTGAGTATGGCTATATTAAGGGCGATACATATAAGCCCGGTGGAACGTGTGCTGGTAGCGGTAAGATTACTTTTACTAGTATCATTACCACATTCAATAAGCTGGATATCCTGCACCCTGAGATTGGTCTACTGGTTGGGAATACTTACCAGTGGGTCAAGATGGGGGAATACTTCATCAACGATATTGAGATTGACCGAAACCGAAACACAACCACGCTGGAGCTTATGGACGGTATGTTTAAGCTCAATCGTGAGTATGTAACGGACTTGCATTTCCCAGCCGAAGTACGAGAGGTTATTCAGGAAATCTGCCTAAAAACAGGCATTGAGTTGGCGAATGACTATTTCGGAATCAGCGCTATGCGTTACCACGTCGAGCAAGTTCCTGAAGGCAAGAAACTGTCCTTCAGGGATATGCTGAGCGCTATGACTCAGATGATTGGGATGTCTTGCTTCTTCAACCGAGAAGGTAAGATGGAAATCCGTGATTTAACTGAGTCGAATATCACGATCAACGCTGACAGTTATTTCTTGCATGGTTTGACCAAGAGTGAAATCGAGTATCAGATAGCTGGTATCACTTGTAAGACAGATAAGAAGTCTCTGACGGTCGGTATGAAAACAGGTCGGTCTTTGGAACTGGACAACGTCTTCATGACCCAGAGTGCTTTAAATGACCTGTATTACAAGCTGAAAGACCTGACTTACTATCCGTATAATCTTAACTATCAAGGGCATTTACTGCTTGAGGTTGGGCAATGGGTAACCATTCAGACCAATAAGAAAGAGACTTTTAAAGTTCCTGTCTTAAGTCAGAGCTTTACGTTTAAAGGCGGTCTGAGAGGGCGTATCAGCGCAGATAGTAAAGCTGGAAATGATACTCAGTATTCTTATGAGGGTACGATTACCAAGCAGATTAAGCAACAAGATGGCATTGAAGCGAAAATCCAAGCGCAGATTGAAGCAGCAGACGCAGCTTTTGATGCTGAGTTCAAAAAGCGTAAAAAAGAGATAGATGACGGTATCGAACTTGCCAAGGCAAAGGCAGAAGAAGTTAAGCAAGAGATTTCAAACGAAATCGACAAACGATTCCAAAACTTCGATAATGCTTCTATACAAGAAGCCAAGCGTAAGGCTGAGGAAGCATTGAAAAATGCTGGTGCAAGTAGCTTACTTGCTCAGGAAGCGAAGCAGATTGGGCTGGATTCGATTGCTAGACTTGAAGCGTTTAAGTCACAGACTACGACCACTCAGACGGCTCTGTCGGGTGATTTGGATGATCTGAAACGGACTATCGCGAACGATATTCGACCGAAGCAAGCACAGGCTGAAGCTGAGATTGCCAAGCAAGTTGAAGCGCTTAACAAGACCAAGAATGAGTTGGCTGGTGTGAAGTCAGCGCAAGCGACGTATGAAGAGACGACGACTCGCAGACTATCAGAACTGACCAACTTGGCTAATGGTAAGGCCAGCAAGTCAGAACTCACACAGACAGCTGAGGAGCTGGCTAGTCGGATAGCGAATGTGCAGGTTGGGGGGCGGAATTATATCCGAGGAACAAGACGCATGGCTCTAGCCAGCGGATTGTGGACATCAAGTACCTTTAGGCCATCAGGAACTGGAACAGCAAAGACTATTGAAGTACCAAATAGTCCAGCGACTGGATTTGATAAAGCAATACGATTGACCTCAAGTAACGCTAGAGGCCAAATCGGCATTGCTCAGGACAGGTTTGAAATAATGCCAGGAACCTATACTGTGTCTGTCTGGGTAAAAGGTTCAGTTGGGCAAAGAGTTAAGTTACAAACTTACTGGGAGCCTGACGATGAAACAGGTATAAGTCCATATTTTATCTTGAAAGATGATAAATGGACATATTTGACATTTTCAAACGAGCGAAAAAAAGCTGGAACCGTATCAATTGGCTATGTATATCTCGTAAATGCTGATGCTGGAGAATACTTAGATGTTCTTGCGCCTCAGTTGGAAAACGGGAGTTTAGCGACAAGTCCCAAAGAAGCTCCAGAAGATACTGAAAACCAAATCTCAGCTGTCGAATCAACCTTTAAGCAACGGGCCGATTCACTTGATGCTGGTGTGAGAAGTCTGACTGAAGGTCTCAGAACCAAGGCGGATATCAGCGCACTCAACGTGACTGCCGAGAATATCAAGCAGTCCGTGAAGAGTTTGGAAACAAGCACGCAGAACAAGCTGGATCAGAAATTGAGTCAGGCTGAATTTGAAGTGCAGGCTGGCTCTATTCGTCAGGAAATCCTGAACGCAACTAAGGACAAGGCAGATAAGACCTTGGTTGTGGCTGAAGCTGGGAAATTGCGAGAAGAATTTTCAAAAATGAAGGTCGGTAGTCGTAACTATGCTGAAGACTACGACTTTTCAAGAGGACTTTGGCACTATAATCAAGGTGATAACAGCCCTCGAGATTGGACTATCTCAAACGGAGAATATAATGTAAAAGGAACCACGAAGACTTGGAAACAGTTGCAAATCCATTCGAAAGAAGGAAGTCAAGCTTCAGGTAAGAGTTCGACAGCTCTTCTAGACTTGGAACTTGGCGAAACTTATACGCTTTCTTTTCAAGCTATGTGTCACTCTGGAAATCCAAGGGTTTGGGTCTCTTTAAGAGCCAATCGAACAGTACCTGGCAATCCTGAGATTATATCTGGCAATTTTAATCTTACGTCTAGCTGGCAGACTTATCAAGTCACTATACCAGCGCTGACCAAGCCTGATAATTTCGATCTCTGGCGAATCATTCTCGGTTATAACGAGATTGGTCATGTAGCCTTTCGCAAGGTTGAATTGACCAGAAGTTCTACTCGTATAGATGCGGGTCCTGCCCCCGAAGATGGCAAGACGGATCTGGTCGTTGCCAAATCTGAATTTGAGAAGACCGCCGAAGGTCTGTCTATGAAGCTAGCAGCGGTTGAAAGCTATGTCAGCCAAGACGGACAGAGACAAGAAGCTTTACGAAAATATTCTCGTGATGAGAGCGCCCGACAAGCGACAACAGTCCGTGAGCTTGTGAGCCGTGATTTTGTCGGGAAGGTAACCTATCAGGAAGATGTCCGCGGAATCAACCAACGAATCGAAGAAGCCAAGAAAAATGCAAGCAATGAACTTACAACTCGACTTGCGAATTATCGGCAGACAGTCGATGGGAAATTCACGGATATTTCCAGTCAGATAACTACTTATAAGCAAGATGTGGGCGGTCAAATCAGTGGTCTATCAAATAGACTTACAAGCAGTGAGCAAGGAACCACTACTCAGATTTCAAATCTTTCAAATCGGATAAACAGTAACAAAGAAGGTACAGATAATCAGATTTCAAATTTAAAGACTCAGGTTGCTACAAACAAGGATAATGCTGAACGACAAATGGATATAATATCTGATCAGGTTTCTGCAAACAAAGCGGATGCTGATAGTCAATTTAAGAATGTGACCAATCAACTAGCGCGAAAAGTAGAGACTACTGACTTCCAGCGAGTCCAAGAGACAAGCCAGTTATACGAGCGCATTTTAGGCACATCCGAAACAGGAGCACCTGACAAGCTATCACGGCTTGTCATGAGTAGCGAGATTTTCCAGACGGAAGTTGGAAAGTATGTAACAGATGATAACAACTTGATTGTCAATTCCATGACAATGGGCAAGCATACACTTATCGGAAATAGCAATCCTAAAGCTGATATTTCTGTTAATAATGGTATCTTTACAATTAAGGCACAGGGTCTTACCAGTTATAATTGGTCAGGATTTTCACTACCTATTTACGTTAAAAAAATCTATCAAGGTGAAACATATACGCTAGGTTTTAAATACCGTATCAAGGAATATCCAGATAGTACGTTTGCTTTCAATATCAAAAATCACGGTTTAAATAAAACCTTGCTTTCTTCTGATATCGGTAAGGAACAGTCAGCATTAAACGAATGGCAAGAGTTTCAAAAAACTTTTACCGTCCGAGAAGATTTCGCTTTTGGTGAAGACGCAAACTATCCATTTTACATATATTTAGCCAAAAATGGTTGGATTGAGTTCAAAGAACCTATTTTAGTTAGAGGTAGTAGAACAGGAACGTACAAGCCTAGCCAATTTGATGACGCGTACAAACAGACAAAAGAAGCTAAAGAACTAGCAGAAAGCGCTCAAACACGGGCAATTCAAGTTGCTGAAAAGGCTGAAGAAGCAAAAAGGACAGCGGAAGCAATACGGACACAAGTCACACAGATTGCGGGTTCATGGGCAGTTCGGAACATCAACTCTGCTGGAGATATCATCTCTGGAATCAATCTAGGCGCTAATGGCCATAACCGATTTGACGGTAAACTGACTCATATCACTGGCGAGACCCTGATTGACAGAGCAGTCATCAAGTCTGCCATGGTTGATAAGCTGAAGACAGCCAATTTTGAATCTGGTTCGGTCACGACTACGATATTAGACGCTGAAGCGGTCACAGCTGAGAAATTGAAAGTTGATAATGCGCTCATTAGAAAAATTACGGCAAATGAAGCATTTATTGAGCAACTGACTTCTAAACGGATTTTTGCGACAAAAGTCGAGTCAGTCGTTTCTAGTTCAACATTCCTAGAAGCTTACCAAGGCCGAATCGGTGGATTTACTATTGGGCGTTTTGACCAAGGAAGAGGTCGCTGGATTTCTGGTATCAACCAATTTTCAGTTGGCATGGGGAACGGTGAAGGCGGAAGTTATAATGGCGAAAATACTGCATTTTGGGCGAACTGGGGTTACAGTTGGAACTATCCTGGTCCCAATGCTTGGTATGTGACAACGTCTGGAAATATGTATTGCCGAAACGGAGCGGATTTCCACGGGAAGGTCGACTTTTCGAATAGATCAACAGTGAATTTTTATAGTCAACCGTCGTTTTCAAATGGAGCAGTGATAAATGGTAGTTTGAATGTGTCTGGTCGTATTACTTATAGTGGCGGTGAGTGGCTTTACTCACCTATATACAATAAATTATGGAAAGATTATTCACAAGGCGGTGAGTGGCTATATTTGGATAGACAAGGTAACAGTGGTAGAGATTGGATTCAGATGAATAAAGAAATCTCGGACCGTCGTTATAAATCCAATATTCAAGATAGTCAAGTATCTGGTCTAGATGCTATCAATAATTTAAAAACATACAGCTATCGTAAAGAGTACGATGGCAAAATTGAGGATATCTCTTGCGGTATCATGGCACAAGATGTCCAGAAATATGCCCCTGAAGCATTTTTTGAAAACCCTGATGGTGCATACTCATATCGCACATTTGAACTTGTACCTTACTTAATTAAGGCCATTCAAGAATTAAATCAAAAAATAGAAAAAATGGAGAAGACAATAGCATGAATAACAATATGGACGCAGTAGTAAATCAGTTAACACTTGATTCGTTGACTAAAAAACTAGCAGTCAGCGAGCAAGAATCAGCTAAGAACGAGGCTCTTTATTTGTATGCAGCAAGCGAATTGCACACGATGAAAGAGGTTCTAGAATATGACTCAGCACTTAAAGAACTATTTGAAGAAACACAAGCTAAAATGAAAGGAACTAACTAATGAATTACGAAGTAGCAATCAAGCCTTATTTGAAAGGCGCAGAAAATGTAACAGTTGTCGCAATCAAGATGGAGAACAACGGACGCTATTCTTACGAGCAAGTGGAACTTCACGGTGACCATACGCAGGACAATGAAGCGACCTTGATTCAAGCAGTGCTGGACCATATCCGCACAGAACTTGACCCAACGAGCGCCATCGTGCAAGCACAGGCTAAGCTTCAAGAAGCTGAACAGAAATTGGCTGAGACGGAAGCTAAACAGACGGCTACAGATCAAGCTGTTAAGCACAATCAAGAAGAAACAGACCGCTATGGTAAAATCATCCATGCGGTCGTTTTAAATGCTGTAGCTGGCAAGACAATCGCTTATGGAACTAACTACAAGGAATTGGTGGAACTCATTCCACTTGTCGAAGTTGGTAAGCATTACCTGGCCCATGACTTGATTACTATTGAAGACCCAGCACATGTTGAGGTGGATGGCGAAGGCAAGCGTATCTTGGTTCAGTTGAACAAGGAATTTACCTACAACGGTGAACCAGTCAGCGACTTTGCCCGTAACGGTCGTCTTGAAATGGACGGAACAGGCGCAGCATGGAAGTACGAGCCTAAAGGATAGAGGTGCCTATGGACGTCTTACAATCGACAGAGCATTTCTTTATGAACGTGCTACCAGTGGCTACTCCAATCATCATAGCTTGGTTGGGCTATAAAGTGCCAAAGAAATCAAAGGAACTGACAGACCAAATCATTTCTGAATTGAATGATGTCAAGAAACAAATCAAAGATGTCCAGATTACCGCTGACGAGAACAACGCCAAAATTGACGAAGTACAGGCAAAGCTAAAATTGCACGACGATGCGCACCTTGTCACGATGAGGATGCGCCTCGATCGTGATATTCGTAGGGCAATCCGTCGTGGTTTTACTACAAAAGATGAGTTCTACGTAGTGGAGAACATGCACAATAGCTACAAGGCTTTAGGTGGTAATGGCTACATCGACCACCTGTACAACAATTTTGAGTCGTTGCAGATTAGAGATGACATCTTAGTTGAAGATGAGAAAGGAAAAACATATGACACAATTTAATGAATTTATTATTGCTTTTGCCACAGGCTTTTTAGCAGTAGCAGCAGGCAGTATCGTAAAAGCAGTGAAGGACTATCTTTTGCGAAAAGGCGGAGAGAAAGCTGTAAAAATTGCTGAAATCCTAGCCAGAAACGCAGTTCATGCCGTGGAACAGGTAGCTCAAGAGACAGGCTTTAAGGGTGAGGAGAAACTTGAACAAGCTCGTGATAAAGTCCGAGCCGAGCTTAACAAATACAACATCAGCATGACCGATAAGGACTTAGACACTTTTGTAGAGTCAGCAGTGAAGCAGATGAACGACGCTTGGAAAGGACAAGAGTAATGGATATCGATACAAGTAGACTACGCACGGATTTGCCGATTGTTGGGTTTGAGCCTTTCCGTCAGGTTCACGCCCACTCAACAGGCAACCGAAACTCAACCGCTCAGAACGAGGCGGACTACCACTACAGAAAGGACCCTGGACTAGGGTTCTTTTCTCATGTCGTTGGAAATGGCCGTGTCATGCAGGTAGGTCCTGTAAACAAGGGAATGTGGGACGTTGGGGGCGGTTGGAATGCTGAGACTTATGCAGCAGTTGAATTGATTGAAAGTCATTCAACTGAAGAAGAGTTCATGACAGACTATCGCCTTTATATCGAATTGCTACGAAATCTAGCAGATGAAGCAGGTTTGCCGAAAACGCTTGATACAGACGACTTGGCAGGTATCAAAACGCACGAATACTGTACGAATAACCAGCCGGATAACAGTAGCGACCACGTTGACCCGTATCCTTATCTTGCTAAATGGGGTGTTAGCCGTGAACAGTTTAAGCGAGACATTGAGAACGGGTTAGGCGCCGAAACAGGCTGGCAGAAGAATGATACTGGCTACTGGTACGTAAAAGAAGACGGCTCTTATCCAAAAGACAAGTTTGAGAAGGTCAACGGAACTTGGTACTATTTTGACGGCTCAGGCTACATGCTTGCAGACCGTTGGAAGAAGCACACGGACGGCAATTGGTACTACTTTGACCAGTCAGGCGAGATGGCCACAAGCTGGAAGAAAATCAATGGCAAATGGTACTACTTCAATGCAGACGGTGCTATGAAGACAGGTTGGGTCAAGTACAAAGATACTTGGTACTACCTCGACAGCAAAGAAGGTGCTATGGTATCTAATGAATTCGTCAGAGCAGGTCAAGGCTGGTACTACATCAAACCAGACGGAACAATGGCAGACAAGCCAGAGTTCACAGTAGAGCCGGATGGCTTGATTACAGTTAAATAAATAGAAAGGAAACTTTCTAAAATGTTCTTTCACCGCAGGCTCAGGCTTGCGGTTTTTTTGTTTGCTCTGAAATTGACTTGTTGGCATCAACAAAAAGCTTTACAAAGCCCTTGGTTGCCAATTTTGTTGACGTTAACAAAATTAGAGTTTGTATTTCTATTTTGCAAAAACACGCATTTTGAACGATTAGAAACCAAAATCTAAATCCTATTGTTCAAAAAAGCGTTTTCTTGAAGAATAGAGAGGGGGAATCGTGGTGCATTATTGTCAAAAACGGTGTTTTGTTAAAATTAAAAAAATAATGATTTTTTCATAACTTTTTATCTTCTTTTACGAATAGATAAGTAAGGAGGAAGAAAACATGAACATTTTAAACATTGAACTAGCAAACGTAGAGCAGACTGACCTAGGTTTTGAGCATTGGATAGATGTGACTTACCAGGTGCCAATTTTGAAAAACGAGTATACAATCAAGCTGTTACTGCTCATGGAATGCAAGATAGAGGACCAGGAAGTGATTGAGTATCTGGTCAGTACTTGGAAATATCGTGATCTCGTGTTGCATTCATTGCAGATGTATGAGGTTGAAAATACTGTTATTAACTTTAACTTATCTTGATTGGACGATTGACGTCTACACCAGAATTGCACAAAACCAACAATGACAAGTCAGTAGCGCGAGCAACTATCGCTGTGAACCGTCGTTACAAAGACCAAAACGGTGAACGTGAAGCTGATTTTGTCAATATGGTCCTTTGGGGTAGACTAGCAGAAAGCTTGGCCAGCTACGCAACTAAAGGAAGTCTCATTTCCGTTGATGGGGAATTGCGTACTCGTCGCTTTGAGAAAAATGGCCAGATGAACTATGTTACCGAAGTCCTTGTGACAGGATTCCAACTCTTGGAAAGTCGTGCCCAACGTGCCATGCGTGAAAATAATGCAGGACAGGATTTGGCAGATTTGGTTTTGGAAGAGGAAGAACTACCGTTTTAATACTCTTCGAAAATCTCTTCAAACCACCTCAGCTTCACCTTGCCGTAGGTATAGGTAACTGACTTCGTCAGTCTTATCTACAACCTCAAAACTGTGTTTTTAGCAGCCTGAGACAAGAGTCCTAGTTTGCACTTTGATTTGTATTGAGTATAAACATTGAAAAGTCTGAGTTGGTCTCAGGCTTTTTATCTTAAGAAAGTCAGACTTTTTTCTTGACTATTTCTGACCAAGTGATACAATAGAATTATGAATTAGCACTCGAGTGTAAGGAGTGCTAATAATATCTATCTCATTATGGAGGAAATCAGATGTTGAAACCATTAGGAGACCGTGTGGTCTTGAAAATCGAAGAAAAAGAACAAACTGTTGGAGGCTTTGTCCTTGCAGGATCAGCCCAAGAAAAAACAAAAACAGCCCAAGTTGTAGCTACTGGACAAGGTATTCGTACCTTGAATGGTGACTTGGTAGCTCCAAGCGTTAAGCCTGGAGACCGTGTCTTAGTTGAAGCTCATACAGGTATTGATGTCAAAGATGACGATGAAAAGTACATCATCGTAGGCGAAGCCAACATCTTGGCAATTGTGGAAGAATAATAGGAGAAAGTAAGTATGTCAAAAGAAATTAAATTTTCATCTGATGCTCGTTCAGCTATGGTTCGTGGTGTCGATATCCTTGCAGACACTGTTAAAGTAACCTTGGGACCAAAAGGTCGTAATGTCGTTCTTGAAAAATCATTTGGTTCACCACTCATCACCAATGACGGTGTAACTATTGCCAAAGAAATCGAATTGGAAGACCATTTTGAAAATATGGGTGCCAAATTGGTGTCAGAAGTAGCTTCAAAAACCAATGATATCGCAGGCGACGGGACTACAACTGCAACTGTTTTGACCCAAGCTATCGTCCGTGAAGGAATCAAAAACGTCACTGCAGGTG
The DNA here is from genome assembly GCF_051106265.1 of Streptococcus sp. KHUD_015. Taxonomy (GTDB): domain Bacteria; phylum Bacillota; class Bacilli; order Lactobacillales; family Streptococcaceae; genus Streptococcus. Next base: position 1,714,141 of record NZ_CP193665.1, on the reverse strand, counting down.
CCAATCCAATAGGCATTCGTCGTGGGATTGAAACAGCAGTTGCTGCAGCAGTTGAAGCCTTGAAAAATAACGCCATTCCTGTTGCCAATAAAGAAGCTATCGCTCAGGTTGCTGCCGTATCTTCTCGTTCTGAAAAAGTTGGTGAATACATCTCTGAAGCCATGGAAAAAGTTGGCAAAGATGGAGTCATCACTATCGAAGAGTCACGTGGTATGGAAACAGAGCTTGAAGTCGTAGAAGGAATGCAGTTTGACCGTGGTTACCTTTCACAGTACATGGTGACAGATAGCGAAAAAATGGTGTCTGATCTTGAAAATCCATACATCTTGATTACCGACAAGAAGATTTCCAATATCCAAGAAATCTTGCCGCTCCTAGAAAGCATTCTTCAAAGCAATCGTCCACTCTTGATTATTGCGGATGATGTGGATGGTGAAGCTCTTCCAACTCTTGTATTGAACAAGATTCGTGGAACCTTCAACGTGGTAGCAGTCAAGGCACCTGGCTTTGGTGACCGTCGCAAAGCAATGCTTGAAGATATCGCCATCTTGACAGGTGGAACAGTTATCACAGAAGACCTTGGTCTTGAGTTGAAAGATGCGACAATTGAAGCACTTGGTCAAGCAGCGAGAGTAACTGTGGACAAAGACAGCACTGTTATCGTAGAAGGTGCTGGTAATCCTGAAGCTATTTCCCACCGTGTTGCGGTTATCAAGTCTCAAATCGAAACTACAACTTCTGAATTTGACCGTGAAAAATTGCAAGAACGCTTGGCGAAATTGTCAGGTGGTGTAGCAGTAATCAAGGTCGGAGCCGCAACTGAAACTGAGTTGAAAGAAATGAAACTCCGCATTGAAGATGCCCTCAACGCTACTCGTGCAGCTGTTGAAGAAGGAATCGTTGCTGGTGGTGGAACAGCCCTTGTAAATGTTATCCCAGCCGTGGCTGATTTGGAATTGATAGGAGACGAAGCAACAGGACGCAATATTGTTCTCCGTGCCTTGGAAGAACCTGTTCGTCAGATTGCCCACAATGCAGGATTTGAAGGATCTATTGTTATCGATCGCTTGAAAAATGCTGAAGTTGGAACAGGCTTTAACGCAGCAACTGGCGAATGGGTCAACATGATTGATCAAGGGATTATCGACCCAGTTAAAGTGAGTCGTTCAGCTCTACAAAATGCAGCATCTGTAGCCAGCTTGATTTTGACAACAGAAGCAGTCGTAGCCAATAAACCAGAACCAGTAGCCCCAGCTCCGGCAATGGATCCAAGCATGATGGGCGGTATGATGTAAGCTTTCTATAGAAAACAACTTATAAAAAGTACAAAAGGAGGGAATGACTAACCCTCCTTTTTTATGCTATTCACTTCTAAATTGATTTGAGCTCTCCTGACTTATATGATAAAATAAGACTAGAAAAAGGAGAAAAACATGATCGATGTAGAAGAAATTCTGAGCAAGATGAACCCCAATCAGAAGATTAATTATGACCGTGTCATGCAGAAGATGGTACAAGTATGGGAGAAAAATGAGCAACGGCCAACTATTCTCATGCATGTTTGCTGTGCCCCTTGCAGTACCTATACCCTAGAATATTTGACCAAGTATGCAGACGTGACCATCTATTTTGCCAATTCTAATATCCATCCCAAGGCAGAATACCACAAGCGAGCTTATGTCACCAAGAAATTTGTCAGTGATTTCAATGAGCGGACAGGAAATACAGTCCAGTACCTAGAAGCTCCCTATGAACCCAATGAATACCGTAAGTTAGTCAGAGGACTAGAGGAAGAGCCAGAAGGTGGTGATCGTTGCAAGGTTTGCTTTGACTACCGACTGGATAAGACAGCGCAAGTGGCTATGGATTTAGGTTTTGACTATTTCGGTTCGGCTTTAACCATCAGTCCTCATAAGAATTCTCAAACCATCAACAGTATCGGAATCGATGTGCAAAAGATTTATACCACTCACTATCTTCCAAGTGATTTCAAGAAAAATCAAGGCTACAAACGTTCGGTAGAGATGTGTGAAGAGTATGATATCTATCGTCAATGTTATTGTGGATGCGTTTATGCAGCCCAGGCTCAGAATATTGACCTGGTTCAAGTTAAGAAGGATGCCACAGCTTTCTTGCTGGATAAGGATGTTGAAAAAGACTATTCCCACATCAAATTTACTGTTACGAAATTAGATATATAGAAATCAACCCAGCTGAAAAACTGGGTTTTTCAAATAAAAAAACCAGGGCTTTCACCCCAGTTTGACAACTTTACCGATTCTTTAGTTCTACATAGCGCTTGTACCAAATGTTTACATAGGCTTCTGAGAAAGGACCACGTCCATTATTAATCCAATCAACAAGAATTTTGACATGTTCTTTTAAAATATAGTCCAAATCATCAGAATAATTCATTTTGCGTTTGTGACGCTCATACTCCTCAACGTCCAAGAGACGTTTCTCTCCATCTGTAAAAATTTTAACATCCAAATCATAATCAATATACTTCAGTGCTTCTTCATCCAGATAGTAGGGGCTAGCCATGTTGCAATAGTAGGAAATCCCATTATCACGAATCATGGCAATGATATTAAACCAATATTTCTTGTGAAAGTAAACAATAGCCGGTTCTCGAGTGACCCAACGACGACCATCACTTTCGGTAACAAGTGTATGATCGTTGACACCAATAATGGCGTTTTCTGTTGTTTTTAGTACCATGGTGTCCCGCCAAGTTCGGTGGAGACTCCCATCATGCTTATAACTTTGAATTGTAATAAAGTCGCCTTCTTTTGGAAGCTTCATAACTAACCAACTTTCTACAATTTATAAGTTTATCGTTTACTATTGTACCATAAAATTACCTAAAATCTGTGAATTTTACATGAAAATATTAAAGATATTCTCTGAGAGCGCTTGCTATATCCGAAAAATCGTAGCCCTTTCGTGCTAAAACTTGGGTTAAACGCTGTTTAAGTTCGTATCCTTCATATTTTCGGGCATACTTGGCATATTGCTTATCAAGTTCCTTGAAGATGAGTTCCTGAGTCGTTTCTTGGTCAACTTGACTATCCAACTCGTCAAAGGCAGTTTTAGCATTAGAATAGGAAAACCCTTTGTTGGTAAGATTTTGGATAATCTTATCTTGTAAGGCACGAGATGGAAGTTTTCCCTCATATTTTTTCAATAGTTTATTGGCTACACGTTGAGCAACTTCCGAAAAATCAAATTCATTTAAAATCTCTTCTGTAGTAGATTTTGAAATCCCTTTTTGTGTTAGTTTCTGAGTCAGTACATAAGGCCCCTTGTCTCCTGAAAGGTGATTGGCATTGATGATAGCATAAGCGTACTGATTATCATTAATCCACTTATCCTCTTTAAGATTAGCAATGACCTGAGAAGCTATGTTTTCATTGAAATCGTATTTTTTCAGATATTCTCTTACTTCTTTTTCAGTACGTGCTTTAAAGGATAGGTGGTAGAGAGCCAGATTCTTACCATAAGAAAATTGAGCAAAGTCCTGAATCTCTTTCAATTCCTCTTCGCTTATTATCTTATCTCTCGATAACATAAAACGAACAATTGTATCTTCGGTGATGTAGCATTTGTCGCCATTATCAAGCTCCATCAGATAGAGTCTTTTTTTCTTTTCAAGTTTTGTGATTTTCATAGTTCTATTATAACTCAAAATGTGATAAGATAGGGATATGAATCTGAAAGTGAAACAAAAAATACCATTAAAAATCAAGCGCATGGGAATTAATGGTGAGGGAATCGGCTTTTACCAAAAAACGTTAGTCTTTGTACCTGGAGCTCTCAAAGGAGAAGATATCTATTGTCAGATTACTTCTATTAAACGTAACTTTGTTGAAGCGAAATTATTAAAGGTCAACAAGAAGTCTAAATTTCGCGTTGTGCCAGCTTGTACTATTTACAATGAGTGCGGAGGCTGCCAAATCATGCACCTGCATTATGATAAGCAGTTGGAGTTCAAGACGGACTTGCTTCATCAAGCGCTGAAAAAATTTGCCCCTGCAGGATATGAAAATTATGAGATCCGCCCGACGATTGGTATGCAGGAACCAAAGTACTACCGTGCTAAGTTACAATTTCAGACTCGAAAATTTAAGAATCAGGTCAAGGCGGGCTTATATGCACAAAACTCTCACTATTTAGTAGAGTTGAAAGATTGCCTGGTACAAGACAAGGAAACCCAAGTGATTGCTAATCGTCTAGCAGAATTACTTACTTATTACCAGATTCCAATCACAGACGAGAGGAAAGTCCTAGGTGTCCGTACTATTATGGTTCGACGAGCAAGGAAGACCGGACAGGTTCAGATTATTATTGTTACAAACCGTCAGCTTAACTTAATCCAACTTGTAAAAGAATTAGTTAAAGATTTTCCAGAAATTGTGACAGTCGCTGTGAATACAAATACAGCTAAAACCAGCGAGATTTATGGTGAAAAGACAGAGATTATCTGGGGAGAAGAGAGTATTCAAGAAGGTGTACTCGACTATGAATTCTCACTATCCCCTAGAGCTTTCTATCAGTTAAATCCTGAACAAACAGAAGTCCTCTATAGCGAAGCAGTAAAAGCGCTAGATGTTAGTAAAGAAGACCATTTGATTGACGCTTATTGTGGAGTTGGAACGATTGGATTTGCCTTTGCAAAGAAAGTTAAAACACTCAGAGGTATGGATATTATTCCAGAAGCTATTGAAGATGCTAAGCGAAATGCTAAAAGAATGGGATTTGATAATACACATTACGAAGCAGGGACAGCAGAAGAGATTATTCCTCGATGGTATAAGGAAGGATACAGAGCAGATGCACTGATTGTGGATCCACCGCGTACAGGTCTGGATGATAAGTTGTTAGACACTATTCTTACATATGTGCCAGAAAAAATGGTTTATATTTCATGTAATGTTTCAACCTTAGCACGGGATTTGGTGCGTTTGGTAGAAGTCTATGATCTTCATTATATCCAGTCGGTCGATATGTTCCCACATACCGCTCGAACTGAAGCTGTTGTAAAGCTGATAAAAAAGAGAAAAGCATAGTGTTTAAAGAGTTTGATATTGGGCTGAAATAGTCAAATTTAAAAAAGTCGAAAAAAATTAAAAAAATTTAAAAAAGGTGTTGACAAAAAACAAAAAGGCTGTATAATAGTAAGAGTTGAAAATAACAACTCTGGTCCGTTGGTCAAGGGGTTAAGACACCGCCTTTTCACGGCGGTAACACGGGTTCGAATCCCGTACGGACTATGGTATGTTCCAGTAGGAAACACTTAATGAAAAAAAGTTTTAAAAAAACTAAAAAAAGTTTCAAAAAAGTGTTGACAAGCGAAAGCGACTGTGATATACTAATATAGTTGTCACTTGAGAGAAGTGAGTGACAAAGACCTTTGAAAACTGAACAAGACGAACCAATGTGCAGGGCACTACAACCAAGGTTGTAGTACTGAACAATGAAAAAACAATAAATCTGTCAGTGACAGAAATGAGTGAGAACTCAAACTTTTAATGAGAGTTTGATCCTGGCTCAGGACGAACGCTGGCGGCGTGCCTAATACATGCAAGTAGAACGCTGAAGGAGGAGCTTGCTTCTCCGGATGAGTTGCGAACGGGTGAGTAACGCGTAGGTAACCTGCCTGGTAGTGGGGGATAACTATTGGAAACGATAGCTAATACCGCATAATAGCAGTTGTTGCATGACAACTGTTTGAAAGGTGCAATTGCACCGCTACCAGATGGACCTGCGTTGTATTAGCTAGTTGGTGGGGTAACGGCTCACCAAGGCGACGATACATAGCCGACCTGAGAGGGTGATCGGCCACACTGGGACTGAGACACGGCCCAGACTCCTACGGGAGGCAGCAGTAGGGAATCTTCGGCAATGGACGGAAGTCTGACCGAGCAACGCCGCGTGAGTGAAGAAGGTTTTCGGATCGTAAAGCTCTGTTGTAAGAGAAGAACGAGTGTGAGAGTGGAAAGTTCACACTGTGACGGTATCTTACCAGAAAGGGACGGCTAACTACGTGCCAGCAGCCGCGGTAATACGTAGGTCCCGAGCGTTGTCCGGATTTATTGGGCGTAAAGCGAGCGCAGGCGGTTAGATAAGTCTGAAGTTAAAGGCTGTGGCTTAACCATAGTACGCTTTGGAAACTGTTTAACTTGAGTGCAAGAGGGGAGAGTGGAATTCCATGTGTAGCGGTGAAATGCGTAGATATATGGAGGAACACCGGTGGCGAAAGCGGCTCTCTGGCTTGTAACTGACGCTGAGGCTCGAAAGCGTGGGGAGCAAACAGGATTAGATACCCTGGTAGTCCACGCCGTAAACGATGAGTGCTAGGTGTTAGACCCTTTCCGGGGTTTAGTGCCGTAGCTAACGCATTAAGCACTCCGCCTGGGGAGTACGACCGCAAGGTTGAAACTCAAAGGAATTGACGGGGGCCCGCACAAGCGGTGGAGCATGTGGTTTAATTCGAAGCAACGCGAAGAACCTTACCAGGTCTTGACATCCCTCTGACCGCTCTAGAGATAGAGTTTTCCTTCGGGACAGAGGTGACAGGTGGTGCATGGTTGTCGTCAGCTCGTGTCGTGAGATGTTGGGTTAAGTCCCGCAACGAGCGCAACCCCTATTGTTAGTTGCCATCATTTAGTTGGGCACTCTAGCGAGACTGCCGGTAATAAACCGGAGGAAGGTGGGGATGACGTCAAATCATCATGCCCCTTATGACCTGGGCTACACACGTGCTACAATGGCTGGTACAACGAGTCGCAAGTCGGTGACGACAAGCTAATCTCTTAAAGCCAGTCTCAGTTCGGATTGTAGGCTGCAACTCGCCTACATGAAGTCGGAATCGCTAGTAATCGCGGATCAGCACGCCGCGGTGAATACGTTCCCGGGCCTTGTACACACCGCCCGTCACACCACGAGAGTTTGTAACACCCGAAGTCGGTGAGGTAACCGTAAGGAGCCAGCCGCCTAAGGTGGGATAGATGATTGGGGTGAAGTCGTAACAAGGTAGCCGTATCGGAAGGTGCGGCTGGATCACCTCCTTTCTAAGGAAAAGGAACTGCGCATTGGTCTTGTTTAGTCTTGAGAGGTCTTGTGGGGCCTTAGCTCAGCTGGGAGAGCGCCTGCTTTGCACGCAGGAGGTCAGCGGTTCGATCCCGCTAGGCTCCATTGGTGAGAGATCACCAAGTAATGCACATTGAAAATTGAATATCTATATCAAATAGTAACAAGAAAATAAACCGAAAACGCTGTAGTATTAATAAGAGTTTATGACTGAAAGGTCAAAAAATAAGGTTAAGTTAATAAGGGCGCACGGTGGATGCCTTGGCACTAGGAGCCGAAGAAGGACGTGACAAACGACGATATGCCTTGGGTAGCTGTAAGTAAGCGATGATCCAGGGATTTCCGAATGGGGGAACCCAACAGGTACTACCTGTTACCCGCATCTGTTAAGGATGTGAGGAGGAAGACGCAGTGAACTGAAACATCTAAGTAGCTGCAGGAAGAGAAAGCAAAAGCGATTGCCTTAGTAGCGGCGAGCGAAACGGCAGGAGGGCAAACCGAAGAGTTTACTCTTCGGGGTTGTAGGACTGCAATGTGGACTCAAAGATTATAGAAGAATGATTTGGGAAGATCAGCCAAAGAGAGTAATAGCCTCGTATTTAAAATAGTCTTTGTACCTAGCAGTATCCTGAGTACGGCGGGACACGCGAAATCCCGTCGGAATCTGGGAGGACCATCTCCCAACCCTAAATACTCCCTAGTGACCGATAGTGAACCAGTACCGTGAGGGAAAGGTGAAAAGCACCCCGGGAGGGGAGTGAAATAGAACCTGAAACCGTGTGCCTACAACAAGTTCGAGCCCGTTAATGGGTGAGAGCGTGCCTTTTGTAGAATGAACCGGCGAGTTACGTTATGATGCGAGGTTAAGTTGAAGAGACGGAGCCGTAGGGAAACCGAGTCTGAACAGGGCGAATTAGTATCATGACGTAGACCCGAAACCATGTGACCTACCCATGAGCAGGTTGAAGGTGCGGTAAGACGCACTGGAGGACCGAACCAGGGCACGTTGAAAAGTGCTTGGATGACTTGTGGGTAGCGGAGAAATTCCAAACGAACTTGGAGATAGCTGGTTCTCTCCGAAATAGCTTTAGGGCTAGCGTCGACATTAAGATTCTTGGAGGTAGAGCACTGTTTGGGTGAGGGGTCCATCCCGGATTACCAATCTCAGATAAACTCCGAATGCCAATGAATTATGGTCGGCAGTCAGACTGCGAGTGCTAAGATCCGTAGTCGAAAGGGAAACAGCCCAGACCACCAGCTAAGGTCCCAAAATAATTGTTAAGTGGAAAAGGATGTGGGGTTGCACAGACAACTAGGATGTTAGCTTAGAAGCAGCTATTCATTCAAAGAGTGCGTAATAGCTCACTAGTCGAGTGACCCTGCGCCGAAAATGTACCGGGGCTAAAACAATTTACCGAAGCTGTGGATACCTTTATAGGTATGGTAGGAGAGCGTTCTATGTGTGAAGAAGGTGTACCGTGAGGAGTGCTGGAACGCATAGAAGTGAGAATGCCGGTATGAGTAGCGAAAGACAGGTGAGAATCCTGTCCACCGTAAGACTAAGGTTTCCAGGGGAAGGCTCGTCCGCCCTGGGTTAGTCGGGACCTAAGGAGAGACCGAAAGGTGTATCCGATGGACAACAGGTTGATATTCCTGTACTAGAGTATGTAGTGATGGAGGGACGCAGTAGGCTAACTAAAGCAGACGATTGGAAGAGTCTGTCTAAGCAGTGAGGTGTGATATGAGTCAAATGCTTATATCTATAACATTGAGCTGTGATGGGGAGCGAAGTTTAGTAGCGAAGTTAGTGACGTCACACTGCCAAGAAAAGCTTCTAGCGTTTAAACATACTCTACCCGTACCGCAAACCGACACAGGTAGTCGAGGCGAGTAGCCTCAGGTGAGCGAGAGAACTCTCGTTAAGGAACTCGGCAAAATGACCCCGTAACTTCGGGAGAAGGGGTGCTGACTTTAAGTCAGCCGCAGTGAATAGGCCCAAGCAACTGTTTATCAAAAACACAGCTCTCTGCTAAATCGTAAGATGATGTATAGGGGGTGACGCCTGCCCGGTGCTGGAAGGTTAAGAGGAGTGCTTAGCGCAAGCGAAGGTATGAATTGAAGCCCCAGTAAACGGCGGCCGTAACTATAACGGTCCTAAGGTAGCGAAATTCCTTGTCGGGTAAGTTCCGACCCGCACGAAAGGCGTAATGATTTGGGCACTGTCTCAACGAGAGACTCGGTGAAATTTTAGTACCTGTGAAGATGCAGGTTACCCGCGACAGGACGGAAAGACCCCATGGAGCTTTACTGCAGTTTGATATTGAGTGTCTGTACCACATGTACAGGATAGGTAGGAGTCTATGAGATCGGGACGCCAGTTTCGAAGGAGACGATGTTGGGATACTACCCTTGTGTTATGGCCACTCTAACCCAGATAGGTGATCCCTATCGGAGACAGTGTCTGACGGGCAGTTTGACTGGGGCGGTCGCCTCCTAAAAGGTAACGGAGGCGCCCAAAGGTTCCCTCAGAATGGTTGGAAATCATTCGCAGAGTGTAAAGGTATAAGGGAGCTTGACTGCGAGAGCTACAACTCGAGCAGGGACGAAAGTCGGGCTTAGTGATCCGGTGGTTCCGTATGGAAGGGCCATCGCTCAACGGATAAAAGCTACCCTGGGGATAACAGGCTTATCTCCCCCAAGAGTTCACATCGACGGGGAGGTTTGGCACCTCGATGTCGGCTCGTCGCATCCTGGGGCTGTAGTCGGTCCCAAGGGTTGGGCTGTTCGCCCATTAAAGCGGCACGCGAGCTGGGTTCAGAACGTCGTGAGACAGTTCGGTCCCTATCCGTCGCGGGCGTAGGAAATTTGAGAGGATCTGCTCCTAGTACGAGAGGACCAGAGTGGACTTACCGCTGGTGTACCAGTTGTCTTGCCAAAGGCATCGCTGGGTAGCTATGTAGGGAAGGGATAAACGCTGAAAGCATCTAAGTGTGAAACCCACCTCAAGATGAGATTTCCCATGATTTTATATCAGTAAGAGCCCTGAGAGATGATCAGGTAGATAGGTTAGAAGTGGAAGTGTGGCGACACATGTAGCGGACTAATACTAATAGCTCGAGGACTTATCCAAAGTAACTGAGAATATGAAAGCGAACGGTTTTCTTAATTTGAATAGATATTCAATTTTGAGTAGGTATTACTCAGAGTTAAGTGACGATAGCCTAGGAGATACACCTGTACCCATGCCGAACACAGAAGTTAAGCCCTAGAACGCCGGAAGTAGTTGGGGGTTGCCCCCTGTGAGATATGGAAGTCGCTTAGCTCTAGGGAGTTTAGCTCAGCTGGGAGAGCATCTGCCTTACAAGCAGAGGGTCAGCGGTTCGATCCCGTTAACTCCCATAGGTCCCGTAGTGTAGCGGTTATCACGTCGCCCTGTCACGGCGAAGATCGCGGGTTCGATTCCCGTCGGGACCGTTTAAGATAACGAAAGTTATTTTAGACTCGTTAGCTCAGTTGGTAGAGCAATTGACTTTTAATCAATGGGTCACTGGTTCGAGCCCAGTACGGGTCATATCTGCGGGTTTGGCGGAATTGGCAGACGCACCAGATTTAGGATCTGGCGCTTAACGGCGTGGGGGTTCAAGTCCCTTAACCCGCATTAAGATATAATAAATGAGCCGGCTTAGCTCAGTTGGTAGAGCATCTGATTTGTAATCAGAGGGTCGCGTGTTCAAGTCATGTAGCCGGCATTTTTAGATAGAAGAAAATAGTGCGAACGTAGTTCAGTGGTAGAACACCACCTTGCCAAGGTGGGGGTCGCGGGTTCGAATCCCGTCGTTCGCTTAGAGAGGCCGGGGTGGCGGAACTGGCAGACGCACAGGACTTAAAATCCTGCGATTGGTAACGATCGTACCGGTTCGATTCCGGTCCTCGGCATAATATAAGAGCACCCTTAGCTCAACTGGATAGAGTACCTGACTACGAATCAGGCGGTTAGAGGTTCGACTCCTCTAGGGTGCATTTTCTATTTAACTCGGGAAGTAGCTCAGCTTGGTAGAGTACTTGGTTTGGGACCAAGGTGTCGCAGGTTCGAATCCTGTCTTCCCGATTCATGGCGGTGTAGCTCAGCTGGCTAGAGCGTCCGGTTCATACCCGGGAGGTCGGGGGTTCGATCCCCTTCGCCGCTATAATGATCTTGTTGGACCTTTAGCTCAGCTGGTTAGAGCTCTCGGCTCATAACCGAGTGGTCGTAGGTTCAAGTCCTACAAGGTCCATTTGAATAGTATGGAGGATTACCCAAGTCCGGCTGAAGGGAACGGTCTTGAAAACCGTCAGGCGTGTAAAAGCGTGCGTGGGTTCGAATCCCACATCCTCCTTTTTATTAACGCGGGATGGAGCAGCTCGGTAGCTCGTCGGGCTCATAACCCGAAGGTCGTAGGTTCAAATCCTGCTCCCGCAATAAGGCTCGGTAGCTCAGTTGGTAGAGCAATGGATTGAAGCTCCATGTGTCGGCGGTTCGATTCCGTCTCGCGCCATTTTTACTTATAGCATGTATGCGGGTGTAGTTTAGTGGTAAAACTACAGCCTTCCAAGCTGTTGTCGCGAGTTCGATTCTCGTCACCCGCTTTGAACTTTGTTCAAATTACCAAGTTTTTAACTTGGGCGCGTAGCTCAGGTGGTTAGAGCGCACGCCTGATAAGCGTGAGGTCGGTGGTTCGAGTCCACTCGTGCCCATTAATAGGAGAATTACTCAAGAGGCTGAAGAGGACGGTTTGCTAAATCGTTAGGTCGGGTAACTGGCGCAAGGGTTCGAATCCCTTATTCTCCGTTTTATTGAGAGTTTATATCTCTCTTTTTGTATTTTTGAGAATAGTGGAATAAAAACTTCAGATTTGCAAAACTTAATGGCTCTTTGTCAACTGTAGTGGGTTGAAGAAAAGCTAAGCTCGAGAAAGGACCCATTTCGTCCTTTCTTTTTTGATATTCAGAGCGATAAAAATCCGTTTTTTGAAGTTTTCAAAGTTCCGAAAACCAAAGGCATTGCGTTTGATAAGTTTGATGAGATTATTGGTTGCTTCCAGTTTGGCGTTGGAATAGGGTAGTTGAAGGGCGTTGACAATCTTCTCTTTTTCCTTGAGAAAGGTTTTAAAGACAGTCTGAAAAAGAGGATGAACCTGCTTTAGATTGTCCTCAATGAGCCCGAAAAATTTCTCCGGCTCCTTATTCTGAAAGTGAAAAAGCAAGAGCTGATAGAGATGATAGTGATGTTTCAAGTTTTCTGAATAGCTCAAAAGCTTGTCTAGAATCTCTTTATTGGTTAAGTGCATACGAAAAGTAGGGCGATAAAATCGTTTATCACTCAGTTTACGGCTATCCTGTTGAATGAGTTTCCAGTAGCGCTTGATAGCCTTGTATTCATGGGATTTTCGCTCAAACTGATTCATGATTTGGACACGCACACGACTCATAGCACGGCTTAGATGTTGTACAATGTGAAAGCGATCCAGAACGATTTTAGCGTTTGGAAAAAGTTGTCTAGCTAAGTCATAATAAGGACTAAACATATCCATAGTAATGATTTTTACCTGACAACGAACAGCTCGATTGTAGCGCAAAAAATGATTTCTTATGATAGCTTGTGTTCTTCCCTCAAGAACAGTGATGATATTGAGATTGTCAAAATCTTGCGCAATGAAACTCATCTTTCCCTTAGTGAAGGCATATTCGTCCCAAGACATAACCTCAGGCAGACGAGAAAAATCATGCTTAAAACGGAAGTCATTGAGCTTGCGAATGACAGTTGAAGTTGAAATAGACAGCTGATGGGCAATGTCAGTCATAGAAATCTTTTCAATTAGCTTCTGGGCAATCTTTTGGTTGATGATACGAGGGATTTGGTGATTTTTCTTTACTAGAGGAGTCTCAGCGACCGCCATTTTTAAGCACTGATAGCACTTAAAACGACGCTTTCTAAGGAGAATTCTAGTAGGCATACCAGTCGTTTCAAGTTAAGGAACCTTAGACGGTTTTTGAAAGTCATATTTCTTCATTAGACTTCCGCAAACAGGACAATAAGGAGTCTCATAATCCAATTTAGCGATGATTTCTTTATGTGTGTCCCTATTAACGATATCTATAATTTGGATATTTGGGTCTTTGATATCGAGTAGTTTTGTGATAAAATATAACTGTTCCATAGGATTCTTTCTAATGATGGTTTGGTTGCTTTTCATTATAGATCTTATGGGACTTTTTTTCTACAACAAAATAGGCTCCATAATATCTATAGGGGATTTACCCACTACAAATATTATAGAGCCCTAAAATCTTTATATAGTAGATTGAAATAAGATATGAACAAATCGATTAGGAAAATCAAATTAAATTCTAGAAATGCTTTAGCAGTCACTATGTACTAATCTAACTTGAATAAACTACATATTGTCGATTTTATGGTTGTGCTTGTTTATTACTACTTCCAACTTTTTAGTGAAATTTCTCCGCTATTGAGCCAGATTTCTTTTCCGTTATTACATTGTACTAAAAGTTTTCCATTTTCAGAGATGTCTTTTGCAAGTCCCTTGTAGTCTTTTTGATCCAGTGTGAAAGTAACTTCTTTTCCTAGAACGAATGACTGTTTTTTATATAAGTATAATAATTCATCTGCTGGTGTTTTGAAGAAAGCACGCCATATTTCTATAATTAATTCATTTCTTGTTATAGGAGCTGGTGTTTTAAATAAGCTAGCAGCTTTTTCTTTTAATTCTTGTGGAAAATCATTGATAGTGAAGTTGATTCCTACTCCAATAATGATATCTGTGACTAAGCCTGTTTCTACAGAGGTCATTGCCTCAGTAAGGATTCCTCCAATTTTATGATTGTTTAGGTAGATATCATTGACCCATTTTATGTCGATATCTATTAAAGTTAGGTTTTTGATGGCTTTATAGATAGCTCCAGCTACAAGCAGTGTGTAGGATGGTAATTTGTTATAGGGGAGATTTGGTTTAAGATGGAGTGTCATATAAATCCCCCCCTGTGGGGAGTAGAAAGAACGTTGAAATCGACCTCGGCCTGCTGTTTGATAGGAAGCTAGATAGATGGTGTTTGCTTCATTCCCTAAATCAATTGCTTCTTTTGCATCCAGTTGTGTTGATTTTGTTTCGGGTTTAAAACTGACTTTAATTGGAAGATTTTCTTCTAGAATCTCTGGAAGAATAAGGTCACCATTCATCAGTTTATATCCTTTGTTTTTGATACTATGAATTTCAATGCCTTCTTGTTCTAGACGCTTGATGGCTTTCCAAATTGATGTTCGGCTTAGGGATAGTTCTTCTGCGATTTTTTCTCCGCTTATATAATCGGTTTCTTTTGCTAGAATTTGGTAGACGGCTTGGTAGGATTTCATAGTGTTTCCTTTCTTTAAGAATAGTATATGATTTGAATCTATTTTGGATAGTTGCGTCTAATCTATATTTTATTACTACTATTTTAACATATGCCTACTATTTACAGCATGATTTTCTTAGAAAAAATATAATCATTAAGATTGAGTTTTGAAATCCCAGTATTTTTGCTCTCGTTTTGGTAAATTCCCAAACTAAGTTTCACCGCTAATCCAAGTGGAAGTTAGTCTGAGAAAAATCATAAAAACCAGTGGAATTCCGTGTCAGGGTAAGTTCCACTGGTTTTAATCATGCTTGATTTCATCGCTTTTGTAGCCGAAATGAATCGAAAAAAAGAGCGCACAAAATCCCCTCATCTGAAAGCGTTTCAGATTAAGTTCCGCTATGGTGGAAGTTAGTGTGAGACGTTTGAATAGGGTTGAAGATTAGTTTTTAGAACTTATGTTGGAATAATTTAGACGACTGACAGACGTCTTCTGCAGGTATTTTAGAAATGCCGAGAAGCTTAGGAATCTCTTCTCCATAAGTAAAGGAAACGAGCTCGATGTCCTCTTGAGTTAAATTGTCAAAAGAAGTTCCCTTAGGTAGAATGTCGCGAATCAGCGTGTGATTTTTCTCAATTCTCCCTTTTTGGTCAGAGCGATTAGGGTCACAAAAGAAAAGTTTACTTTCTCCTCGAACATCCATTTCGATGTCATCGACCCTGGCAAACTCTCCACCATTATCTGTCAGGATGACAGGAAAGAGTAGACAGAAATCTTTGTCAGCTTGGTGAAGAGTGTTCTTGATTTTATAAAGGTGTTTGGTAACTTCAAGGGCAGTTTTATTATCCAGCAGTCTAGCGAAGATAAAGTTACAGAAAGATAGATTGAAGGTGAGTAGGACTTTACCTCCCATCCTCCCCATAACGGTGTCCATTTCCAGCCAAGAGTCTAGTTGATTCAGTGCTAAATAGTTTTGGAACTCCTCATAGGAACGGCCTCTTTTAGCTTCTTTAGGGATGGAAGGTAGCTTACTTTTCCGTCTTTCTTTGAATTTAACGGCTCTGGCTAGGTCAATAGGAGCGATAGATAGGTATCCTTTTCGGATATGTCGATAGACAGTTGAGGAGCTGACATCAAGGTTATGAGTTTTGAGGATATGATAGATGTGTTGTCCCTTTTTAACACCATCAGAAATGATTTTATCTATGTCCCAGAAGGTCTTGGAATTGAGGGGAGTTCCTTCACGAGATTCAATAAGAGTTTGTTCGTATTGCTTTTGAGCTTGCTTAGCGAGGTAGAGGATTTTCTGATAACCATAGTTTTGTCCTCTTTTAGGGCTGCCATTACAGATAAAGGGAGCCTTATCGAGTAAAGGGCAAGGAAGGTTGTCACATGTAGACTCTCGGACTTGTTTGTTTCGCTTGACTTCTTTAGAAACAGTAGTCGGGTCTTTTTGAATAAGTTGCCCGATAGCTTTGGAGGCTTTACCGCGCTCTAAGCCTAGTTGGATATCATTACGGTCTGAAAGGGTAAGTTGTTTATGTTTTGTCATAGTAGACCTCATTTCTAACTCAAACGTCTCACACTTAATTCCATCATAAAAATCCGTTTTAGACTAATTTCCACTTCGGTCAGGAAAGTGGAAGTTACTTTGAGAAGTTAGCCTTGCTCCCTTTTTTACCTAGTAAACGTTTCCTTTGTTTTCAAATTGCTAAAAAAGTGGTACAATATAGGATAGCTTACTATTATCTGAATCAGTTGATTTGGAGAGAAAGGATTCATTTTGAAATCAATAGGCTTTATTAAAAAGCTGAAAGGGTTGTCTAGTAAAGAGCTGATTTTATTGGGAATTATCCTGAGTATCTTTTTACCCTTTTATCTTTTTGTAGTTGTATTCTGTTTATATATTATCAGTTTGATTTTTACAGGAGACATGAAAAGTATTCTTCAGAAAATGGGGGAGCATCCGATGCTGCTTCTTTTTCTTGGCTATAGTACTGTTATATCCGTTTTTGCACAAAATTGGATGGGTCTTGTGGCTTCAGTAGGAATGTTTCTATTTACTGTTTTCTTTTTGCACTATCAGTCGGTTTTATCACATAGATTCTTTCGATTGATTTTGCAACTCGTCTTGTTTGGGAGCGTCTTGTCAGCTGCTTTTGCGAGTTTAGAGCATTTCCAAATCGTGAAGAAATTCAACTATGCTTTTCTTTCACCTAACATGCAGGTGTGGCATCAGAATAGGGCAGAAGTGACCTTCTTTAATCCTAATTATTATGGAATTATTTGTTGTTTCTGTATTATGATTGCTTTCTATCTGTTTACAACGACCAAGTTGAATTGGTTGAAAGTATTCTGTGTGATTGCAGGCTTTGTGAATCTCTTTGGTTTGAATTTTACGCAAAATCGAACTGCCTTTCCTGCTATTATCGCTGGAGCCATTATCTATCTCTTTACGACCATTAAAAACTGGAAGGCCTTTTGGCTTAGTATTGGAGTCTTTGCGATTGGCTTGAGCTTCCTCTTTTCTAGTGATTTGGGAGTTCGGATGGGGACTTTAGACTCTTCTATGGAAGAACGCATTTCTATCTGGGATGCTGGAATGGCCTTGTTTAAGCAAAATCCTTTTTGGGGTGAGGGGCCATTGACCTACATGCACTCGTATCCTCGGATACATGCTCCTTATCATGAACATGCTCACAGCCTTTACATTGATACGATTCTGAGTTACGGAATTGTGGGAACTATTTTATTATTTTTATCTTCTGTTGCTCCTGTTCGCTTGATGATGGATATGAGTCAGGAGTCGGGGAAACGTCCGATTATCGGTCTTTATCTATCTTTCCTTACAGTGGTTGCTGTGCACGGAATCTTTGATCTGGCCCTCTTCTGGATTCAGTCAGGTTTTATTTTCTTGCTAGTTATGTGCAGTATTCCGTTGGAGCATCGAACTTTGGTATCGGACATGACGGATTAAGTTTATAAGATTAAAAAATTCTTCTGCCTTGGATAGGAGATTTTTTTACTTGGAAAAATTATTTCTAAATCGAAATAGTTGACAGTTAGAACAATGAGTGTTACAATTATTTTATTCATTTCGATATCGAAATAAATTGGAGGTGTTATGAAAGATAGTCATTTGCTAGCCCATCATATTCGTTTGTTGAATGGGCGGATTTTTCAAAAGTTACTGAGCCAAGATCCTGAAGCTCTTTATAGGGGTGAACAGGGTAAGATTTTAGCGGTTTTATGGAATAGTGAAACTGGCTGCGCAACTGCGACAGATATCGCGCTTGCGACGGGGCTTGCTAATAATACGCTGACGACTATGATAAAAAAGCTAGAGGAACAAAATCTTGTAACTGTTATTCCATGTGAGAAAGACAGGCGTAAGAAGTATTTAGATTTAACGGAGTTGGGCAAGTCCCAGAAAGAAGTGGGACATCGTGTCAGTCAGAAATTGGATACGATCTTTTACAAAGGATTTTCAGAGGAAGAAATTCGTCAGTTTGAAGCCTTTCAAGAAAGAATTTTGGCTAATCTGAAAGAGGAAGAAAATGAGGATTAGAATAGAGCAAAAATTAACTGTTTATAAGTAAAGGCCATTTTTGACTTTGTTTTCCAGCTTTTGGGACAAGGAAATTATGTGGTTAGCTATGGCCAGGTTCAGATTGATGGCCTTGCTTATGCCCAGTACGATATTTTCCGTCTAGAAAATGGGAAAATTGTGGAGCATTGGGATAATAAGGAAATTATGCCAAAGGTTGAAGATTTGACCAACCGAGGAAAGTTTTAAATTGAGGACAAGAATGATTGAATACAAAAATGTAGCCTTGCGCTACACAGAAAAAGATGTCTTGAGAGATGTCAATTTACGGATTGAGAATGGGGAGTTTATGGTTTTAGTAGGGCCATCTGGGTCCGGTAAGACAACCATGATTAAGATGGTCAACCGCCTCTTGGAACCAACTGATGGAAATATTTATATGGATGGCAAGCGCATCAAAGACTATGATGAGCGTGAACTTCGTCTTTCTACGGGTTATGTTTTACAGGCCATTGCCCTGTTTCCTAATCTAACAGTTGTGGAAAATATTGCCCTGATTCCTGAGATGAAGGGCTGGACTAAGGAAGAAATTGCTCATAGAACAGAAGAGCTTTTGGCCAAGGTTGGCTTGCCAGTAGCTGAGTATGGGCGTCGTTTGCCTAGTGAATTATCTGGTGGAGAACAGCAACGGGTAGGTATTGTTCGTGCTATGATTGGTCAGCCTAAGAT
Organism: Streptococcus sp. KHUD_015; assembly: GCF_051106265.1. Classification (GTDB taxonomy): domain Bacteria; phylum Bacillota; class Bacilli; order Lactobacillales; family Streptococcaceae; genus Streptococcus. The sequence continues at coordinate 1,695,383 of NZ_CP193665.1, read as the reverse complement.
TCTCCTCATGGATGAGCCTTTTTCGGCTCTTGATGCTATTTCGAGAAAACAGTTGCAGGTTCTGACTAAAGAATTGCATAAAGAGTTTGGGATGACAACAATTTTTGTAACCCATGATACGGATGAAGCTTTGAAATTGGCGGACCGTATTGCTGTTTTACAGGATGGGGAGATTCGCCAGGTAGCGAATCCCGAGACCATTTTAAAAGCGCCTGCCACAGACTTTGTAGCAGACTTGTTTGGAGGTAGTGTTCATGACTAATTTAATTGCAACTTTTCAGGATCGTTTTAGTGATTGGTTGACAGCTCTATCTCAACATTTGCAGTTGTCACTTTTAACCTTGTTACTAGCTATTTTTATCGCGATTCCCTTGGCTGTTTATCTTCGCTTTCATGAGAAGTTGGCGGATTGGGTCTTGCAGATTGCAGGGATTTTCCAGACCATCCCGTCTCTGGCCTTGTTGGGGCTCTTTATTCCCTTGATGGGAATTGGAACCTTGCCTGCTTTGACAGCTCTAGTGATTTATGCGATTTTTCCGATTTTGCAAAATACCATCACTGGACTCAAGGGAATTGATCCGAGTCTGCAAGAGGCTGGGATTGCCTTTGGGATGACCAGATGGGAACGTCTCAAGAAGTTTGAAATTCCACTTGCCATGCCTGTTATGATGTCTGGGATTCGGACGGCAGCTGTCTTGATTATCGGTACGGCAACCTTGGCTGCCTTGATTGGTGCAGGGGGGCTGGGTTCCTTTATCCTTTTGGGAATTGACCGTAATAATGCCAGTCTGATTTTGATTGGGGCCCTTTCTTCTGCAGTGCTTGCCATTGCCTTTAACTTCCTACTAAAAGTGATGGAAAAGGCAAAATTGCGGACGATTTTTTCTGGTTTTGCCTTGGTGACCATATTGCTCGGTCTGTCTTATAGTCCAGCTCTTTTGGCTCAAAAAGAGAAAGAAAACTTGGTTATTGCTGGGAAATTGGGGCCAGAACCAGAAATTTTGGCCAATATGTATAAGTTGCTAATTGAAGAAAATACCAGTATGACTGCGACTGTTAAACCGAATTTTGGTAAGACAAGTTTCCTCTATGAAGCTCTGAAAAAAGGAGATATTGATATCTATCCTGAATTTACTGGTACGGTAACTGAAAGTTTACTTCAACCATCACCCAAGGTGAGTCATGAGCCAGAGCAGGTTTATGATGTAGCGCGTGATGGCATTGCCAAACAGGATCATCTAGCCTATCTCAAACCCATGTCTTATCAAAATACCTACGCTGTAGCTGTTCCGAAAAAGATTGCTCAAGAATATGGCTTGAAGACCATTTCGGACTTGAAAAAAGTGGAAGGACAGCTGAAGGCAGGCTTTACACTTGAGTTTAATGACCGTGAAGATGGAAATAAGGGCTTGCAGTCAATGTATGGTCTCAATCTTAATGTGGCGACCATGGAGCCAGCCCTTCGCTATCAGGCAATTCAGTCGGGCGATATTCAAATTACGGATGCCTATTCAACCGATGCAGAGTTGGCGCGTTATGATTTACAGGTATTGGAAGATGACAAGCAACTCTTCCCACCTTATCAAGGGGCTCCACTTATGAAAGAAGCTCTTCTCAAGAAACATCCAGAGTTGGAAACAGTTCTCAATAAATTGGCTGGTAAAATTACTGAAAGCCAGATGAGCCAGCTCAACTACCAAGTCGGTGTTGAAGGCAAGTCAGCAGAACAAGTAGCCAAGGAATTTCTACAAGATCAAGGCTTGTTGAAGAAATAGCTTAAAAATGCTGAACTCAACTTGGTTAAACGACTAGATAGAAAAATGCTCAGACAATGTCGTCTGGGCTTTTTTGATTATTGAAAAGATAAAAAACTCAGTAGCCTAGAAATAAGGCAACTGAGCTCTACTCTGTATTCAATTTTTAGGAATGAGAAGGTCTAGATAAAATTGGACAACTTCTTGGTCTGTAAAGTCTTGCCCTTTTTTGAGCCACCAGGTCAATGTCTCGATAAAGTTGGACATGACTAAGTGTTGGAGGTAAGAAGGAGGCAGACTTGGGTGAGCTTTTTTCAACTTATCAGCTAGCACGGAATAGACATGGTGTTCTAGCTCTTTATGGAGTTGACGGAGGAAGTAGTCATTTTTAGAAAATAGCAGACTGGTGATATGGTCTTGATTTTTCTGAAAATGTAGAAAGAGGTGAGCGAGATAATCCTCGGTTGAAATGGACTCCTCTCTTTCAAAGATGTGATGAAAGAGGTGGCGACAAAGCTCGTCCAGAAGTAGTTCCTTGCTCTCATAGTGACAGTAAAAAGTGGAACGTCCCACATCTGCGAGATTAATGATATCCTGAACTGTAGTGGATTCGTAGCCCTTCTCGTTCAAAAATTGTAGAAAAGCCTGATAGATGGCTTTTTTGGTTTTACTGATACGGCGGTCAATGTTAGTCATATGGACATTTGAGGCAAATTGTTCAGAACTGAATAAAGCTGATATTTTGCTTCTATCCTTTCTTTGAGTTTTAGTGGATAATGATAATGAACAAGGTGTTCATAAGTCTATTATAACAAAGGAATGAGAAAAATGAAGGCAAAATATACTGTTTGGGTAGCTTTTTTCTTAAATTTAAGCTATGCTATTGTTGAGTTTATTGCAGGAGGAATCTTTGGTTCGAGTGCTGTTCTTGCTGATTCTGTCCATGACTTGGGAGATGCTATAGCCATTGGCATATCGGCCTTTTTAGAAACAATCTCAAATAGAGAAGAAGATAGGCAGTACACCTTGGGTTACAAGCGATTTAGTCTTTTAGGGGCCCTGGTGACTGCTGTGATTCTTATCACAGGATCCATCCTAGTGATTTTGGAAAATATAACTAAACTTTTTAATCCACAGCCCGTTAATGATGAAGGTATTCTCTGGCTAGGGATCATTGCAGTTAGCATCAATCTGCTAGCTAGTCTAGTAGTTCGCAAGGGAAAGACAAAGAACGAGTCGATTCTGAGCCTGCACTTTTTGGAAGATACTCTTGGTTGGTTAGCTGTCATTCTAATGGCGATTATCCTCCGATTTACAGATTGGTATATCTTAGATCCTATCTTGTCGCTTGTCATTTCTATCTTCATTCTAACAAAAGCAATTCCTCGCTTTTGGAGCGCACTCAAGATTTTCTTGGATGCTGTGCCAGAAGGTGTCGATATCAAGCAAGTCATGAGTGACTTAGAGGGATTAGACAATGTGGCTAGCCTTAACCAGCTTAATCTCTGGACTATGGATGGTTTGGAAAAAAATGCCATTGTTCATGTTTGCCTAAAAGAAATTGAACAGATGGAAACTTGTAAAGAATTCATACGAAACTTGCTAAAAGATTGTGGATTTCAAAACATCACTATTGAAGTTGATGCCGACCTAGAAACTCACCAAGCACATAAGCGCAATATAACAGAGTTAGAAGCAAGTCATGATCAAAATCATCATCATTGATGAGGTGTAGTATAAGTGAGCGAAAGCATAATAAAAAGTGTATACTTAAACTAGTAAAAATGGAGAGGATATGTTAATGAAATCAGCAGTCTATAAAAAAGCAGGTCAGGTCGGTATTGAAGAGGTTAAGCGTCCAAGTATTCAAGAAGCGGATGATGTTATTATTCGTGTAGTTCGTGCTTGTGTTTGTGGTTCGGACCTTTGGAGTTACCGCAATCCAGATATTAAATCGGGACATAAAAATAGTGGACACGAAGCGATTGGGATTGTCGAAGAAACTGGGGAAGCCATTACGACGGTGAAGCCAGGTGATTTTGTCATTGTCCCGTTTACACATGGATGTGGTGAGTGTGATGCCTGTCTTGCTGGCTTTGACGGTTCTTGCGATAATCATATTGGTAATAACTTGGGAGGCGATTTTCAGGCGGAATATATTCGTTTTCACTATGCAAACTGGGCGCTGGTTAAAATCCCTGGACAACCTTCTGACTACACAGAAGGTATGCTAAAGTCCCTCTTGACTCTTGCAGATGTCATGCCGACAGGCTATCATGCGGCGCGTGTTGCTAATGTTCAAAAAGGGGATAAGGTTGTGGTCATTGGTGATGGTGCTGTAGGTCAATGTGCTGTCATCGCGGCGAAGATGCGTGGTGCATCGCAAATTATCCTTATGAGCCGTCATGAAGATCGTCAAAAGATGGCTCTGGAGTCAGGTGCGACAGCTGTTGTAGCTGAACGTGGTCAAGAAGGAATTGCCAAGGTGCGTGAGATTCTAGGTGGTGGTGCAGATGCAGCTCTGGAATGTGTTGGAACAGAAGCAGCGGTTGATCAAGCTCTTGGTGTTCTCCATAATGGAGGTCGTTTGGGCTTTGTTGGCGTACCGCACTATGAAAATCGAGCCATTGGCTCAACCTTTGGTCAAAATACAATAATCGGTGGTGGTCCAGCTTCTGTCACAACTTATGACAAACAAGTATTACTAAAAGCCGTTCTTGATGGCGATATCAATCCAGGTCGCGTCTTTACTTCAAGTTATAAATTAGAGGATATTGACCAGGCTTATAAAGATATGGATGAACGCAAGACCATTAAGTCTATGATTGTGATGGACTAAAAAAGAAAATCCTAATGGAGATTTGAGATTCTCTATTAGGATTTTTTGTCATGTTTAATTTGTGGAGTTATGGCAGAGTACTCTCTCTCAATGTCAGTCTGGTCCCCAGCATGGTCAGGCTAGGGATTTTGCGACCGTGGAGTACTTCCTTGTTAAGAATATCCATACCTGCTCGGCCCATTTCTTCAGTATAAACTGTGATGCTGGAGAGGGGAGGATAGACCTGTTTGGTCAGACTAGTGTCGTTAAAGGAAATAAGACTGACGCGGTCTGGCAGGCTGATTCCAGCTTCTTGGAGGGCACGGAGGGCACCGATAGCTAAACTATCGCTGGCTGCGAAAAAGGCTGGTGGGAGTTGGTCTCCCAAACTCTGAATAGCCTCCTTCATCAAGTCATAGCCAGACTGGGCGGTAAAGCTTCCTTGAAAGACCAGTTCATCATGATAAATTCCCTTCGCTTGACTGTAGTTTTTGAAGTTTTCCAGACGCTTATCCTCAATGATTTCTTCTTGGTCGGTTGTTTCTTCAAGGCCTGTTAGAATCCCGATACGATAAAGTCCTTGGCTGAGGAAATAATCGACAACCTGTTTAATGGCAGTGTAAAAATCCGTGATAATACAGGTATGTCCTAGGGAAAGGGTATCACTGTCTAGAAAGACAAGAGGCTTTTGGTATTCTTCAAAGGCAGAAATCTGAGCTCGGCTAAACTTTCCGATGCAGAGAATCCCGATGACTTCCTCGCTCAGTGTAAAAGGATGGTCATTAAAATAGCGCAAGATATCATAGTCCAACTCTTGGGCTCTTTTTTCTATGCCTAGGCGAATCTGGTAGTAGTAGAGGTCGTCCAGCTCCCCTTGTTCGCTGACCCATTGGATAATGGCAATCTTTTGCTTGGGTTTGTGGGACTCGCCTGTCTTGAGGTGTTTGGTGTAGCCCAGCTCTTCAGCAACGGTTAAAATACGGTGCCTGGTTTTTTCTGTAACAGATAGACTCTGGTCGCGATTGAGGACACGGGATACGGTCGCGATAGAGACAGAGGCTAGCTGTGCAATGTCTTTTAAGGTAGCCATAAATCCTCCTTGATTAGATTAGTATATCATATTTTTCTGTCTTTTACTGATAGTTTAGTAAAATTTTAGTAAAAAGGATTGACCTTGGGAAATCCCTTGGATACAATAGAAGAAAACGATTACACGTTAAGGTGACTTAACGGACAGTAAAAGGAGAAATCATATGACACAACATCTTACTGCTGAAGCTCTTCGTAAAGACTTTCTTGCTGTTTTTGGTCAAGAAGCAGATCAAACATTCTTTTCACCAGGCCGTATCAACTTGATTGGTGAGCACACAGACTATAATGGTGGACATGTATTTCCAGCAGCTATTTCCTTAGGAACTTACGGTGCAGCTAGAAAGCGTGACGATCAAGTCTTGCGTTTCTACTCAGCTAACTTTGAGGACAAAGGTATTATCGAAGTGCCTCTAGCTGACCTCAAGTTTGAAAAAGAGCACAACTGGACCAACTATCCAAAAGGTGTCCTTCATTTCTTGCAAGAAGCTGGGCACGTGATTGACAAAGGGTTTGATTTTTATGTTTATGGGAATATCCCAAATGGTGCTGGCTTGTCTTCTTCAGCATCCTTGGAACTTTTGACAGGGGTTGTGGCAGAGCATCTCTTTGATTTAAAATTAGAGCGTCTCGATTTGGTTAAAATCGGCAAACAAACAGAAAATAACTTTATCGGAGTCAACTCTGGTATCATGGACCAGTTTGCTATCGGTATAGGGGCTGACCAACGTGCTATTTACCTTGATACCAATACCTTAGAGTATGATTTGGTACCACTTGATTTGAAGGACAATGTCGTTGTTATCATGAACACTAACAAACGCCGTGAACTGGCGGACTCTAAGTACAATGAACGCCGTGCTGAGTGTGAAAAAGCAGTGGAAGAATTGCAAGCAGCCTTAGATATTCAGACCTTGGGTGAATTGGATGAGTGGGCCTTTGACCAATATAGCTACCTAATTAAAGATGAAAATCGTTTGAAACGTGCTCGCCATGCTGTGCTTGAAAACCAACGTACACTCAAAGCTCAAGCAGCCCTTCAAACAGGAGATTTGGAAACATTTGGTCGTTTGATGAATGCGTCACACGTTTCCCTAGAGCATGATTATGAAGTAACTGGTTTGGAATTGGATACCCTTGTTCATACAGCTTGGGCTCAAGAAGGTGTTCTTGGTGCTCGTATGACAGGAGCAGGTTTTGGTGGTTGTGCTATTGCCTTGGTTCAAAAAGATGCGGTTGAAAACTTTAAAGAAGCTGTTGGAAAACACTATGAAGAAATCGTTGGCTATGCTCCAAGCTTCTATATCGCTGAAGTTGCAGGTGGCACTCGCGTCCTTGACTAGTCAAAAGGAGGTTCTATAGTGACCTTAGTAGATAAATTTGTAACACATGTCATTTCTGAAAGTTCATTTGAGGAAATGGATCGCATCTACCTGACCAATCGTGTCTTAGCACGAGTGGGAGATGGTGTCTTGGAAGTTGAGACGGATCTGGATAAATTGATTGACCTCAAGGACCAGCTGGTTGAGGAAGCCGTTCGATTAGAGACGATTGAGGATAGTCAGACTGCGCGTGAAATCCTTGGTGCTGAACTGATGAACTTGGTGACCCCTTGTCCGAGTCAGGTTAATCGTGACTTTTGGGCAACCTACGCCCACTCACCTGAGCAAGCGATAGCGGATTTTTACCAACTCAGTCAGAAAAATGACTACATCAAACTTAAGGCTATTGCTAAAAATATTGCTTATCGTGTACCGTCTGACTACGGTGAACTTGAAATTACCATCAATCTCTCTAAGCCTGAAAAAGATCCCAAAGAGATTGCAGCAGCCAAGTTGGTGCAAACTAGCAATTATCCCCAGTGTCAGCTTTGTCTAGAGAATGAGGGCTACCATGGTCGGGTAAACCACCCAGCTCGCAGCAACCACCGTATTATCCGTTTTGAAATGGCTGGTCAGGAATGGGGTTTCCAGTATTCTCCCTATGCTTACTTTAATGAGCACTGTATCTTTTTAGATGGCCAGCATCGTCCTATGGCCATTAGTCGTCAGAGTTTTGAACGTCTGTTGGCTATCGTAGAGCAGTTTCCAGGCTATTTTGCTGGCTCTAATGCCGACCTGCCGATTGTGGGGGGCTCTATTCTAACTCATGATCACTATCAGGGAGGCCGTCACGTATTTCCTATGGAATTGGCTCCCTTGCAAAATACCTTTCGATTTACTGGTTTTGAGCAGATCAAGGCTGGGATTGTCAAGTGGCCAATGTCAGTGTTGCGTTTGACTTCGGATTCCAAAGAGGATTTGATCAACTTGGCTGATAAGATTTTGCAGGAATGGCGCCAGTATTCAGATCCTGCAGTGCAGATTTTGGCAGAGACGGACGGAACACCGCATCACACCATCACACCTATAGCCCGTAAACGCGATGGCCAGTTTGAGTTGGACTTAGTCTTGAGAGACAATCAGACTTCTGCAGAACATCCTGATGGTATCTATCATCCTCACAAGGATGTCCAACATATCAAGAAGGAAAATATCGGCTTGATTGAGGTCATGGGCTTGGCAATCTTGCCACCACGTCTGAAAGCAGAAGTGGAGCAAGTCGCTAGCTATCTTGTAGGAGAAGCTGATACAGTTGCCGATTATCATCAGGAATGGGCAGACCAACTTAGAGCCCACCATCCAGACCTAACGGATAAAGAAAAAGCCCTTGAAATCGTCAAGGACTCTGTGGGTACTATCTTTGCACGTGTGCTTGAGGATGCAGGAGTCTACAAGCAGACAGAACAAGGACAGGCAGCCTTTATGCGCTTTGTGGAGCAGGTAGGAATTTTGCCAGACTAGGAGCTTTCTCCTTGCACAGTCCTATAAAAAGTAGTATCATAGTGTCGTTTGAAATATCAGGAGGAAACGATGAAAGATTTTCATTTTGACGCTATATCTGCCTTTGAAAATTACGAAATAGAACAAATGAGAGATGGTCACGTTGTGGTGACGACCAAAGTAGTGGACTCGTCTCTCAACTACTATGGCAATGCCCATGGTGGCTATCTCTTTACCCTTTGTGATCAGATCAGTGGTTTGGTGGTCATTTCGCTAGGACTAGACGGAGTGACTCTCCAATCCTCTATCAACTACCTCAAAGCAGGAAAACTCGACGATGTACTGACCATTAAAGGAGAATGCGTCCATCAAGGTCGCACAACCTGTGTCGTGGATGTCGATATCACCAATCAAGAGGGCAGAAATGTCTGCAAAGCAACCTTTACCATGTTTGTCACAGGCCAACGGTCAGAAGACAGACAGGTGAGGATATAGATAAATAAAAAAGAGGCTCGCACCTCTTTTTCTTATTTCTTTTTATGATTTAATACGGCATTGAGGACAATGGCAAGTAGGCTGGCTACGACGATTCCGTTTGAGAAGAACATTTGGAAGGCTGTTGGCATGCTGATAAAGAGATTACTGTTGTTGAGTCCTACACCTGCAGCGATGGAGACTGCTGCGATAAGGAAGTTGTGTTCATTGTTAGCAAAGTCAACACGGGCGAGGATTTGCATCCCTTGAATAGACACAAAACCAAACATTACCAGCATGGCACCACCGAGGACAGGGCTCGGAATGATTTGGGCAAGGGCACCAAACTTAGGAAGGAGTCCAAGGAGAACAAGGAAACCAGCTGCGTAGTAGATTGGCAGGCGAGTCTTGATACCTGATAATTTAACCAAACCAACGTTTTGTGAAAATCCTGTGTACGGGAAGGTGTTAAAGATTCCTCCGAGAAGTACGGCCAAACCTTCTGCACGGTAACCGTTACGAAGGCGTGTGGTGTCGATTGGATCTTTTGTGATATCAGACAAGGCCAGGTAAACACCAGTCGACTCAACCATAGACACCGTTGCGATGATACACATCATGACAATAGATGAGATTTCAAAGGTTGGCATCCCAAAGTAGAGTGGAGTTGGGACATGGACAAGCGGTGCTGCCGCAACAGGAGAGAAATCAACCAAGCCCATGGTAGCGGCAATGGCAGTTCCAACAACCAGACCAATCAAAATAGAGATAGACTTGATAAATCCTTTGGTAAAGATATTGATCAAGAGGATAATCAGAACAGTGATAGCTGCAAGCAAGAGACTTTGACCAGTTGGCTCTGGAACGTTATTCCCCATATTTCCAATAGCGACAGGAATCAAGGTCAAACCAATCGTGGTAATAACAGAGCCTGTTACGATAGATGGGAAGAGATTGGCTACTTTTGAGAAGATGCCTGAAACAAGAACCACGTAAATCCCTGATGCGATAAGGGCACCAAACATAGCACCACTACCATGGCTTTGACCAATCATAATCAAAGGAGCGACAGATTGGAAGGCAACTCCGAGAACGACTGGGAGTCCAATACCAAAGTATTTGTTGAGTTGGAGTTGAAGGAAGGTTGCCACTCCACACATGAAGATATCTGTAGAAATCAGGTAGGTCAACTGCTCAGCTGAATAGCCAAGGGCTGTCGCAATCATGATAGGAACCAGGATAGATCCTGAGTACATGGCTAGTAAGTGCTGCAAGCCAAGAACGGCTGCTTGCGAGTGTTTTTCTTGAGTTTGCATTAGAGATCTGCCTCCTTAAATACGACCTGACCATTTTCAAAACGATCCAAGCGAGCGAGTGATAGAACAGGATAGCCTGCTTTTTCAAGCAAATCACGGCCATCTTGGAAGGATTTTTCAATCACAATACCGATAGCTTCGACTGTGGCACCAGCTTGTTCGATGATTTGAATCAAGCCTTTGGCTGCTTGGCCATTAGCAAGGAAATCGTCGATAATCAAAACCTTGTCCTCTGGTGAGAGGAATTTTCCAGCGATAGAAACGGTGCTGGTTACCTGCTTGGTAAAGGAGTAAACTTGGGCAGTTAAGATACCTTCGTTCATAGTGATGTTTTTAGCTTTTTTAGCGAAAATCATGGGAACGTTTAAGGCTTCAGCTGTAAAAATGGCTGGGGCAATACCTGACGCTTCAATGGTCACGACCTTGGTAATGCCAGCAGCAGCAAATTTTTCCGCAAAAACCTTACCGATTTCTCGCATCAAGCTAAAGTCAACTTGGTGGGTTAAAAAGGAATCCACCTTGAGGATGTTATCACCCAAGACATGCCCATCCTTGAGGATGCGCTCTTCTAATAATTTCATAAGACCTCCTAAAGTCTAAAAGCCAATCCATTTGCTTGTTTATAGTTTCTAGCAAGAAATAGAAAAAGGACCTACTTAATCTCTAAGTAAGTCCCCCAAATAGGCATGGCAAAAACGACCATACCTCACTGCTGACTTACTTATTGTTAGGTGTTCCGGCACCTTGTAGAAACGTCGTGCCAATTCACGACATAAACAAGTAAAACGATATTCAATTTTAAATATGCTTGAGCCAATGTTTTTATTTTACACTAAATAACTTTAGAAATCAAATATTTTGTTAGTGTTTTGAGATAAAAAACGAACAAATATAAGAAAAGCGGACAAAGATTAACTTATTGGCTAACATTTATACTCAATGAAAATCAAAGAGCAAACTAGTAAGCTAGCCGCATGCTGTACTTGAGTACGGTAAGGCGACGCTGACGTGGTTTGAATTTGATTTTCGAAGAGTATTAGAAGATTTTTTCATCATAAAAGACATATTATCAAGATTTTTCAAGACTTGCTAATATGCCTTTTTAATTTTAAAGACTTTTTTCCAGTCTTTATTATTCTACTCGCTAAATCTTAAAAAATAGCCATCTGGATCCAAAACTGCAAATTCATGAGGATATATAAAGCTATCTCCTACTCGAAATTCTCTTTTTGTCAGGGGACGATGGATAGGATAGTCAGCTTCCAGCAGTTTTTGGTGGAGCTGAGGAACATCTGCAATGCCAAAGGAAATATTGACACCGCGCCCGAAAGGATAGGTCAGCTGAGCTAATTCTTCTGCGCTGCCTTCTTCTAGCATAAGTTGGCAGTCTTCAAGCGAGAGGAAGAGAAATTTTTCCTCTGGACGCTCGTATTCGACAGAGAATCCTAGCAGGTCGCAGTAGAAGTGGCGTGATTTTTCGATGTCAGATACTACAAATTCAGGAATGACAGCTTGATAGTCCATTCGTTTTCTCCTTAGAGTTCAATCTCCAAGACAATCGGTGTATGGTCTTGGCGAGCTCCAGAGTCGATCATATCGGACTTGGTCACCTTGTCAGCGATGCGGTTACTTGTGAGCCAGTAGTCGATTCTCCAGCCTGTATTGTTGATTTTAGAAGTCTTGCTGCGCTGTGCCCACCAAGTGTAGCGTTCTGGAACATCGCCGTGAATGTGGCGGAAGGTATCCGTAAATCCAGTTGCTAAAAGGTTGGTAAATCCAGCACGCTCCTCGTCGGTAAATCCTGGTGAACGGCGGTTGCTAGCAGGATTTGCAAGGTCGATTTCATTGTGGGCTACATTGTAGTCACCGGTTGCAAGGACTGGTTTTTCTTTGTCTAGTTGAGCCAAGTATTCAGCATATTTGACATCCCAGACTTGGCGTTCTTCCAAGCGTTTGAGGCCATCGCCAGCGTTTGGAGTGTAAACTTGCGTTACGAAAAAATCATCAAATTCTAGCGTGATGATACGGCCTTCCAAGTCCATGGTAGAAGGGGCACCGATTTCTGGGAAAGTGACAGTGGGTGTGAGTTCTTTCTTATAAAGGAACATGGTTCCAGCATAGCCTTTACGGGCAGGTTCTTGAGAAGAGCGCCACGTGTTTTCGTAGCCTGGGAAGAGTTCTTCTAAAATTTCCAAGTGTTTCTTTGTAGGCCCTTTGGCAGAAAGCTTGGTTTCTTGGATAGCAATGATATCAGCATTTTCTGCCACAAGGGTTTGTAGGACTTCTTGGGACAATTTGGCACGAGCTGAGTCACTGGTTAGGGCAGCATTGAGGGAATCAATATTCCATGAGATAAGTTTCATAAAGTTACCTTTTTCATTCAGATTATAGATTTTATTATACCAAAAAAAGGTCTATTTCCCCAACGTATGGTTTGAAAATTACTCTTTAGACTTTATCCTGAGAAAATAAAAATTCCCTAAACTATTTAGAAAAAAATCTAAATAGTTATTGTATTTAGAATGGAAAGGTGTATAATGTTATTTAGAAAAACATCTAAATAGAAAGTGACGTTACATATATGTCAAATAAGAGAACAATCCTTCTTTTTGTGGTCTTGGCTTATACCCTTGCTTGGATAATATGGTTGGCACTATGGCTAAGTGGTGTTGGTCTAAATTCTCCATGGAGTCAACTTGCTAGTATTGTAGCCATGTGGATGCCTGCACTTGCAGTCTTTATTTTAGGGAAAATCACGAATCAACCTAGTGGAATCAAATCTAAATTAGTTGTGAATCTCAAGAGCAACTGGCGCTTTTACTTACTAGCTATCTGGTTACCAGCTGTCATCAGTTTTTTAGGAGCGGGACTTTATTTTCTTGTATTCCCTAGCAATTTCAGCCTTGGTTTTGAATCTATTCAAGCCATCTTACAAGAAAAAGGTGTCTCTCAATCAACCGTTCCCTTATCTTTCTTGGCCTTGATTCAAATCCTAGCTAGTTTGACCTACGCTCCTTTTCTTAATAGTTTCTTTGCATTGGGAGAGGAAATTGGTTGGCGTGGCTATCTTTACCCAGCTCTAAGAGAACGCTTTTCACTAGTCCAGACTCATGTCTTGCTTGGTCTCATTTGGAGTATTTGGCATCTACCAATCAATTTGCAAGGCTATAATTATGGACTATCTTATTTTGCTTATCCCGTTTTGGGAGTTGTTGCTATGTTTCTATTTTGTTTTAGCCTAGGAATATTGTTGAGCTGGTTGTTGGAAAAGACAGGTTCTATCTGGGCTTCTGCCCTATTTCATGGGGCAATCAATGCAACTGCAGGTATTGGGTTACTCTTTCAATTACCAGGAGAAAAAGTTTCAAGCCTCTTGATTTTAGGCCCATCACCGACAGGAATACTATCAGTTCTACCTTGCTTAGTCCTAGCCCTACTAATATTACAAAGGGAAAGGAGCCATTATGAGTTTTGCAAATAGTTTTAAAGCCTTTTCTCATCCAGTTAGGAGAGAGATTTTAAATTTACTCAAAGCAGGTAGATTATCTGCAGGAGAAATTGCCAGTCAATTCGAGTTGACAAGTGCAACGATTTCACATCATCTCACGATTTTGAAAGCAGCGGATTTGATTCATGAAATGAAAGAAAAAAACTTTATTTATTATGAGTTAAATACATCGGTTTTAGAGGATATAATGGTTTGGTTAGCAGATCTGAAAGGAGATCATTTTGATGAAGATAAAAATCAATAAGAAATTGGTATTATTTACGAGCATTCTCATCCTACTACCTTCCCTTGTAGGTTGTGTTTTCTGGAATCAATTACCAGAGGAGATACCCACTCATTTTAATCTACTGGGTCAAGCAGATGGCTACAATCATAAAATGTTTGCTATCTTTGGATTACCGACTCTCATGCTTTTGATGCATTGGTTGCTTCTATTTTTAATGATTAAGGATCCTAAATCTAGCAATATCAGTTCAAAAATACAAGTTTTGATTTACTGGATTATTCCTTTTGTATCTTGTCTATTAATGATTTCTATCTTCGGAGAATATTTGGGTTATTCCATGATGAGCGGGATTCTAGCTCAGATTTTTATGGGAGTCGTGATGATCGTAATTGGAAATTATCTACCAAAAACACACCGAAATTATATAATCGGTATTCGACTACCGTGGACCTTGGAGAATGATGGAAACTGGAGAAAAACGCATCGCCTAGCTGGAAAAATTTGGGTATTAGGAGGATTGTTATTGTTTCTAAATTCCTTTGTGCAACTATATGTTTACTGGGTATTCTTCTTGACACTTTTCTTTGTAGTGATAATTCCTAGTGTCTATTCTTATCAATTATCAAAATTAGAATCTTGAAACAGGTATTTGAGTCATTAGTTAGAGAAGTTGGTCTGATAAGTCTATTTCCCCAACGTATGGCTTGAAAAATCACTCTCTTTCGTTTATAATTAAGAATGATTTTATGAAAGGGAGTGAAAATAAATGAAATTTTACTCATATGACTATGTACTTAGCCAAATCAGTCAGCAAAATGGAATGATGATTGGCTTTGGGATTGTGCTCCTAGCTATCACAGGATTTTTTGCTTTTAAAGCCTATCGAGATAAAAAGGGGACTAAGTTTCGGGAATTGGTCATGATTTTGGCCTTGACCTTGGTGGCCATGCTTTTGGTGACAATCTCAAAATACCAGACCAATCAAGCCTCTAACAACCAATTTCAAACTTCACTTCATTTCATAGAGGTTGTTTCCAAAGACTTGGGAGTGGATAAATCAGAAGTTTATGTCAATACTTCTGCAGCCACTGATGGAGCACTTATCAAGGTAGGTTCAAATTTCTATCGTGCCATGAACGGGAGCCAACCAGACAAGTATCTTTTAGAGAAATTAGAATTGCATCAAACAGACGCTATTGAATTGGTGGAGGTAAACAAATGACACTCAATTATATGGAAATTTTAATCAAACTGGCCTTGGGTCTTTTCTCTCTTGTTTTTGTTATTAATGTGACAGGAAAGGGGAATCTAGCACCTAACTCTGCTACAGACCAAATTCAGAACTATGTTCTTGGTGGTATCATCGGTGGGGTGATTTACAATAGTTCAATCAGCATTCTGCAGTACGCAGTGATTTTGATGATGTGGACGATTTTGGTCTTGACCCTCAAGTGGCTCAATAACAATGTTCGTTTTGTCAAACGCTTGATTGATGGAAAACCAACTCTCCTTATCAAAAATGGGCAGATTGACCCAGAAGCCTGTCGTTCAGTTGGCTTGTCTGCATCGGATGTAGCCCTCAAACTTCGTAGCCAAGGAATTTTCCAGATGAAGCAAGTCAAACGAGCTGTGCAGGAGCAAAATGGCCAACTCATCGTGGTCCAAATGGGAGATGAAAATCCTAAGTATCCAGTTGTGACTGACGGTGTGATACAAGTCGATGTTTTGGAGTCGATTGGTCGTAACGAAGAGTGGTTGCTTGATAACCTCAGCAAGCAAGGGCATGACAATGTAGCCAATATCTTTATCGCTGAGTATGACAAGGGTGCGGTCACAGTCGTAACCTATGAATAAGAAAAACCTGGGGTCTTGGCCTCAGGTTTCTATTTGCAATCAGAAAGGGATGTTATGTCCATTATTCAAAAACTTTGGTGGTTTTTCAAGTTAGAAAAACGCCGTTATTTAGTCGGGATTGTGGCTCTGGTCTTGGTTTCCGTCCTCAACCTCATTCCCCCAATGGTTATGGGGAGGGTCATTGATGCCATCACATCGGGGCAATTAACCCAGCAGGACCTCCTTCTTGCCCTATTTTACTTGCTTCTTGCAGCCTTTGGGATGTACTATCTGCGCTATGTTTGGCGTATGTATATCCTCGGTACTTCCTACCGTTTGGGACAGATTATGCGCTCTCGCTTATTTGAGCATTTCACAAAAATGTCTCCAGCCTTTTATCAAACTTATCGGACGGGGGACCTGATGGCACACGCAACCAATGATATCAATGCCTTAACCCGTCTCGCAGGGGGAGGTGTTATGTCTGCCGTGGATGCCTCTATCACAGCTTTAGTGACCTTGCTGACCATGCTCTTTAGCATTTCGTGGCAAATGACCCTAGTTGCCATTTTACCCTTACCTTTCATGGCTTATGCGACCAGTCGTCTAGGGAGAAAGACCCACAAGGCCTTTAGCGAATCGCAAGCCGCCTTTTCCGAACTCAATAACAAGGTGCAGGAGTCCGTATCAGGTATTAAAGTGACCAAGTCTTTCGGTTATCAGGCGGATGAGCTCAAGTCCTTTCAGACAGTCAATGAATTGACCTTCCAAAAGAACCTGCAAACCATGAAATACGATAGTCTCTTTGACCCTATGGTTCTCTTATTTGTTGGTTCCTCCTATGTTTTAACGCTCTTGGTCGGCTCCTTGATGGTTCAGAAAGGGCAAATCACGGTTGGGAATCTGGTCACCTTTATCAGCTACTTGGATATGCTGGTTTGGCCTCTTATGGCCATTGGTTTCCTCTTTAATATTACCCAGCGAGGGAAGGTTTCTTACCAGCGGATTGAGGAACTTTTGTCTCAGGAATCACCTGTACAAGACCCAGAGTTTCCATTAGATGGTATTGAAAATGGATGCTTGGAGTACGCCATTGACAGCTTTGCCTTTGAAAATGAGGAAACACTGACAAATGTTCACTTTAGTTTGGAAAAAGGGCAAACATTGGGCTTGGTTGGTCAGACAGGCTCTGGAAAAACGTCTTTAATCAAACTCCTCTTGCGTGAATACGATGTGGATAAGGGAGCCATTTATCTAAACGGTCACGATATTCGTGACTATCGTCTGACAGACCTTCGCAGTCTCATGGGCTATGTCCCTCAGGACCAGTTTCTCTTTGCGACTTCAATCTTAGACAATATCCGCTTTGGGAATCCTGATTTACCACTTTCAGCGGTCGAGGAAGCGACCAAGCTAGCCCAAGTTTACCAAGACATTGTAGCCATGCCTCAGGGATTTGATACGTTGATTGGTGAAAAGGGAGTCAGTCTTTCTGGAGGTCAAAAGCAGCGTCTGGCCATGAGTCGGGCGATGATTTTAGACCCTGATATCTTGATTTTGGATGATTCTTTGTCCGCCGTGGATGCCAAGACGGAGTATGCGATTATTGACAACCTTAAGGAGACGCGAAAGGACAAAACAACCATTATCACTGCCCATCGCCTCAGTGCAGTTGTCCATGCAGATTTGATTTTAGTCCTGCAAAATGGTCAAATTATCGAACGAGGCAGGCACGAAGACTTGCTAGCTTTGGATGGCTGGTATGCCCAAACCTACCAGTCTCAGCAGTTGGAAATGAAAGGAGAAGAAGATGCAGAATAAGCAAGAACAATGGGCTGTATTGAAGCGCTTGATGTCTTATCTCAAGCCCTATGGACTCTTGACCTTTTTGGCACTAAGTTTTCTCCTAGCGACTACGGTCATCAAAAGTGTCATTCCCCTTGTGGCTTCCCACTTTATAGACCAGTATCTCAGCAATCTCAATCAACTCGCTGTGACCGTTTTACTGGCCTATTATGGCCTTTATATCCTACAAACTCTGGTCCAGTATGTCGGTAATCTTCTCTTTGCACGGGTATCCTACAGCATTGTTAGAGATATTCGTCGCGATGCCTTTGCCAATATGGAAAAACTGGGCATGTCTTATTTTGACAAGACGCCAGCAGGCTCTATCGTTTCTCGTTTGACCAATGATACCGAGACCATCAGCGATATGTTTTCAGGGATTTTATCTAGCTTTATCTCAGCAGTTTTCATCTTTCTGACAACCCTTTATACCATGTTGGTGTTGGATTTTCGTTTGACTGCTTTAGTCTTGCTCTTTCTCCCCTTGATTTTCCTTTTGGTCAATCTCTATCGGAAAAAATCAGTCAAGGTTATCGAAAAAACAAGAAGTCTCTTATCTGATATCAATAGCAAGCTAGCAGAAAGTATCGAAGGAATCAGAATAATCCAAGCCTTTAATCAAGAGAAGCGCCTGCAGGCAGAATTTGATGAGATTAACCAAGAACACTTGATCTATGCCAACCGTTCTGTAGCCTTGGATGCCCTCTTTTTGCGCCCTGCCATGAGTTTATTGAAACTCTTAGGCTATGCCGTTTTAATGACCTATTTTGGCTACCGTGGGCTTTATCTGGGAATAACAGCAGGAACCATGTATGCCTTTATCCAGTACATCAATCGTCTCTTTGACCCCCTGATTGAAGTAACGCAAAACTTCTCAACCCTTCAAACCTCCATGGTTTCTGCAGGTCGTGTCTTTGCCTTGATTGATGAGAGGACCTATGAGCCTCTTCAAGAAGATGGGCAAGCTAAAGTCAAAGAAGGCAATATTCGTTTTGAACATGTATGTTTCTCTTATGACGGTAAACATCAGATTCTGGATGATATTTCCTTTTCAGTTAACAAGGGTGAAACCATTGCCTTTGTGGGTCATACTGGTTCGGGGAAATCGTCTATTATCAATGTCCTCATGCGTTTTTATGAATTTCAGTCAGGGCGAGTTCTATTGGATGGTGTGGATATTAGGGATTACAGTCAAGAAGAACTGAGAAAAAATATCGGCCTGGTCTTGCAGGAGCCCTTCCTCTATCATGGGACTATTAAGTCCAATATCGCCATGTACCAAGAAATTAGTGATGAGGAAATTAAGGCTGCAGCAGAATTTGTCGATGCAGATTCCTTTATTCAAGAACTTCCTCAGGGTTACGACTCACCTGTGTCCGAGCGTGGTTCGAGCTTCTCTACTGGGCAGCGCCAGCTTCTTGCCTTTGCTAGAACAGTCGCCAGTCAGCCTAAAATCCTGATTTTGGATGAAGCGACAGCCAATATTGACTCTGAAACAGAAAGTTTGGTTCAAGCTTCTCTGGCTAAGATGAGACAGGGACGGACAACCATTGCCATCGCTCACCGCCTTTCTACCATCCAAGACGCCAACTGTATCTATGTTTTGGACAAGGGGCGCATCATCGAGAGTGGAACCCATGAGGAACTCTTGGCTCTGGGTGGAACCTACCACAGGATGTATAGCTTGCAGGCAGGGGCCATATCCTAATACTCGTTGATTTTCATTGAGCATAAGAAGGAAATCCTTCAAATTACAGATTTCTTTCACCGCCTTTTCCATTTTGTGGTATAATGAAAAATGTTGACAAATAGTATAATAAAAACAAAGGAGAAACAGCATGCTGAAATGGGAAGACTTGCCCGTGGAAATGAAATCAAGCGAGGTTGAGTCTTACTACCAGCTTGTCTCTAAAAGGAAGGGTTCGCTGATTTTCAAGCGTTGCTTGGACTGGGTTCTAGCCGTAGTCTTGCTGATTCTGACCTCTCCTATCTTTCTTATCTTGAGCATATGGATCAAGTTGGATAGTAAGGGGCCAGTTATTTACAAGCAAGAGCGCGTGACCCAGTACAATCGACCTTTCAAGATTTGGAAGTTCCGTACCATGGTGACGGATGCGGATAAAAAAGGGAGTCTAGTGACTTCTGCTAACGATAGCCGCATTACCAAGGTTGGCAATTTTATCCGCCGTGTGCGTTTAGACGAACTGCCTCAGCTGGTCAATGTCCTTAAAGGTGAGATGTCCTTTGTCGGTACACGACCTGAGGTGTCACGCTACACAGAGCAGTATAGCCATGAAATGATGGCGACCTTACTTTTGCCAGCAGGTATTACCTCTCCAGCCAGCATTCACTACAAGGATGAGGACACTATCATCAGTCAGATGACGGAGAAAGGTTTGTCGGTTGACCAAGCCTATGTTGAACACGTCCTTCCTGGAAAGATGCGCTATAATCTCGCCTATCTCCGAGAGTTTAGTTTCCTTGGAGACATCAAAATCATGTTTCAAACCGTGTTTGAAGTGCTAAAATAAAGTAGTCATGAGAGAATGAGTACAGATAAAAGGAGCAAATCAATGCCAAATTACAATATTCCATTTTCACCACCCGATATTACGGAAGCAGAAATTGCTGAAGTAGCGGATACCCTGCGTTCTGGTTGGATTACAACAGGTCCTAAGACAAAAGAATTAGAGCGCCGCTTGTCTCTTTACACACAGACACCTAAGACTGTCTGCCTCAACTCTGCGACAGCCGCTCTTGAGTTGATTTTGCGAGTGCTTGAAGTGGGAGCTGGTGATGAAGTCATCGTTCCAGCCATGACCTATACAGCTTCATGTAGTGTCATCACTCACGTGGGAGCAACACCAGTCATGGTGGATATCCAAGCAGATACGTTTGAGATGGACTATGATCTGCTGGAGCAAGCTATCACTGAGAAAACTAAGGTGATTATCCCAGTAGAGCTTGCAGGGATTGTTTGTGACTATGACCGTTTGTTCCAAGTTGTGGAAAACAAACGTGACTTGTTTGTTGCTTCAAGCAAGTGGCAAAAAGCCTTTAACCGTATTGTGATTGTCTCTGATAGTGCCCATGCTTTGGGATCTACTTATAAAGGACAACCAGCTGGTTCTATCGCTGATTTTACTTCTTTCTCATTCCATGCTGTTAAGAACTTTACAACGGCAGAGGGTGGAAGTGCGACTTGGAAATCTAATCCAGCGATTGATGACGAAGAAATGTACAAGGAATTCCAAATCCTTTCTCTTCACGGTCAAACTAAGGATGCTCTTGCTAAGATGCAGCTGGGTTCATGGGAATACGATATCGTAACTCCTGCCTACAAGTGCAATATGACAGATATCATGGCTTCTCTTGGTTTGGTACAATTGGACCGCTATCCAAGTTTGTTGCAACGTCGTAAGGACATCGTGGACCGCTATGATCGTGGTTTTGCAGGTTCTCGCATACATCCTTTGGCACACAAGACTGAAACTGTCGAATCTTCACGCCACCTCTACATCACCCATGTAGAAGGAGCAAGCCTAGAAGAACGCAATCTTATTATCCAAGAATTGGCCAAAGCAGGGATTGCAAGTAATGTTCATTACAAACCGCTTCCGCTTTTGACAGCCTATAAGAATCTTGGTTTCGATATGGCAGATTATCCAAAGGCTTATGCCTTCTTTGTAAACGAAATTACACTGCCACTTCACACGAAATTAACAGATGAAGAAGTAGACTATATCATTGAGACTTTCAAAACAGTTTCTGAAAAAGTGCTAGTTTCATCAAAAAAATCGTAAAAAAGTCTTGACAAAGAAAAAACAAAGTATTAAAATAAGTTCAACAAATCAGAAAAGTAACTATTTTTGATCTTCAGGGAGCCTGTGGTGATTGTGAACAGGTGGTTGGAAGTAGTGAAAGTGGGCTGATTTTAAAAATGAATTTGAAACAATGAAAATTCGGTGCGCACACCTTACAGTGCAACTTGTTGTTAGACAAGGTAGAGATGTAAAGGGGATAGTCCCTTTATAATTGAGGTGGCACCGCGTTACCAACGCCCTCACATGGAAGTATATTCTGTGTGTGGGCTTTTTTCTTTCGGTCATTTTGTTTTTCTTTTATTAGGGCGTTAAGTCGCTTTGATGAACTTAAGTTCTATCTGCAGCTCCTTGCCTACTACTAAAAGCAAACAAAAAGCCGAATTAATACAGAAAGAGGAAATTTTTATGACAACTAAAGGTTATTTTGGACAATTTGGTGGTAGTTTTGTACCGGAGCCGATTCAGGCTTTGTTGGATGAATTGGAAGTGACATTTGAAAAGTACAAGGATGATCCAGAATTTTTGGCAGAATTTCGCCATTACTTAAAGGACTATTCAGGTCGCGAAACACCGCTCTATTTTGCAGAAAGTTTGACAGAGCACTTAGGTGGAGCTAAGATTTATCTCAAGCGCGAAGACCTTAACCACCTGGGTTCTCACAAGCTCAACAATGTTTTAGGACAAATTCTTTTGGCCAAACGTATGGGCAAAAAACGAGTTATTGCGGAAACAGGAGCTGGTCAGCACGGTGTTGCGACAGCAGCGGCTGCAGCCAAGTTTGGTATGGCCTGTGATGTCTACATGGGAGCAGAGGATGTGGAACGTCAACGTCTCAATGTTTTCCGTATGGAGATGATGGGAGCAACTGTTCACGCAGTTGAAACAGGGACTCGTACCCTCAAAGATGCTGTTGATGCAGCCTTTGGAGCATGGATGAATGACCTTGAAGCCTTTTATGTTCTGGGATCTGCTGTGGGACCTCACCCATATCCAACCATTGTCCACGAGTTCCAAAAGGTCATCAGTGAAGAATCTCGCCGTCAAATCTTAGAAAAAGAAGGTCGTTTACCAGACTACGTTATTGCCTGTGTAGGTGGTGGTTCTAATGCTATTGGTGCTTTTTCTCAGTATGTGGCTGATGAAGAAGTCAAATTGGTTGGGGTTGAAGCTGCTGGTCACGGACTTGACACAGACAAGCACGCAGCTACTATGACAAAAGGTAGTATCGGAATTGTCGACGGCATGAAGACTTATGCAGTCTTTAAGGAAGATGGAGAGCTAGCTCCAGTTTACTCTATCTCAGCTGGATTGGACTATCCAGGGGTTGGCCCAGAACACGCCTACTTCAAAGATTCAGGTCGCGTGGAATATGTCGCTGCGACGGATGAAGAAGCTGTTCAGGCTCTCCTCCTTCTCAGCAAGACTGAAGGAATTATCCCAGCGATTGAAAGTTCACACGCTATCGCAGAAGCAGTTAAACGTGCACCGAAACTAAGTAAAGACGAAATTATCATCATCAATGTCTCTGGTCGTGGAGACAAGGACGTAGCTGCAATTGCGGACTACCTAGAAGCTAAAAAATAATAGATGGAAAAATTACAGTCCTTTCTCTCGCAGAGAGCTTGTGGTCGCTGGAAACAAGCAGAGAAAGCTGTAAGGTTGGGTCCATCTGAAACGAGAGAAGAAAACATAATTCTCAAGGGAGTGCCCTTTATCGCACAACCTGTTACAGGAGGTTTCTGAGACAGGAATGAGAGATAGGAGAAATCCTATAATTGAGGTGGCACCACGAATATCG
Organism: Streptococcus sp. KHUD_015; assembly: GCF_051106265.1. Classification (GTDB taxonomy): domain Bacteria; phylum Bacillota; class Bacilli; order Lactobacillales; family Streptococcaceae; genus Streptococcus. The sequence goes on along the minus strand of NZ_CP193665.1, from coordinate 1,672,076 downwards.
TCCTCACGCAAGTTATTTTGCGTGGGGATTTTTCATACAGCCGCCGCGGACTTAGAAGTAGAACTGAAAGGGAAATTACAATGGAACGAATCATTCATGGAGATGTCTTATCACCAATCTTGGCTTATATGCGCCTAAAGGGGCAACACAAGGTTATCTTAGAGAGTATTCCGAGAGACAAGGAAACAGCTCGTTTTTCTATCCTAGCCTATAATCCTGTTTTTGAGATTAAGTTTGAAAATGGAGTCCTTTATCAAAATGGTCAAGTGATTGATCGGGATCCTTTGGATTTCCTTTATGAAGTGACTCATAAGAGCCAGCACCATTCAGATCTACCTTTTGGTGGGGGAGCTATTGGATTTGTTGGTTACGATATGATTTCGCTTTATGAAGAAATTGGTCAAATCCCTCAAGATACCATTGGGACGCCAGACATGCATTTCTTTGTCTATGAGAGCTATATGGTCTTTGACCATAAGAAGGAAAAAATCCATGTCATCGAGGATGCTCTATACAGCGAGCGTAGTCAAGAAGACTTGGTAGAAGCCTTGAACCAAGTGCTTGAGGAATTACGCATTCCTGCTCCAAATGAATTTGAAGACTTGGATTTATCTCCGCTGGACTTCAAACCGCATATTGCTCCTCAGAAGTTTGAAGAAATGGTGGAAACAGCTCGTGACTTGATTCGTAACGGGGATATGTTCCAATGTGTACTCAGTCAACGCTTCTCAGCAGAAGTTACTGGCAATCCATTTGACTTCTACAGAAATCTTCGCGTGACCAATCCTTCTAATTACCTTTATTTCTATGATTTTGGTGATTATCAAATCATCGGTGCCAGTCCAGAAAGTTTAGTTTCAGTTAAAAATGGCATCGTGACAACCAATCCGATTGCAGGGACACGACCAAGAGGCGCTACGGATGAAGAAGACAAGGCCTTAGCAACAGATTTACTTTCTGATGAGAAGGAAACAGCAGAACATCGGATGTTGGTAGACTTGGGACGTAATGATATCGGCCGCATCTCTGAAACGGCCAGTGTTCAAGTTACCAAGTATATGGAAGTGGAGCTCTTCCGCTACGTCATGCATTTGACCAGCGTGGTCAAGGGGCGTTTGCTTCCAGAGCTCACTGCTATGGATGCCTTGAAAGCAACACTTCCAGCTGGAACTGTTTCTGGAGCACCAAAGATTCGAGCTATGAGACGCATCTATGAACTGGAAACGGAAAAACGTGGCGTGTACGCAGGAGCAATCGGCTACTTGTCTGCGACGGGTGATATGGATTTCGCTATTGCCATCCGAACCATGATTCTCAAAAATCAAACAGCCTATGTGCAGGCTGGGGCAGGGATTGTCTACGACTCTATCGCCCAAAACGAATACCAAGAAACCATTAACAAAGCAAAATCTATGACTAGAATTGGAGAACTAAGACCATGATTTTATTGATTGACAACTATGATTCTTTTACCTATAACTTGGCTCAATACATTGGGAATTTTGCAGAAGTTCAGGTTTTGAGAAATGATGATCCCAAGCTATATGAAGAAGCTGAAAACGCAGACGGTCTGGTCTTTTCTCCAGGTCCTGGTTGGCCGGTTGATGCTGGAAAGATGGAAGACATGATTCGTGACTTTGCTGGCAAGAAGCCGATTCTTGGGATTTGTTTGGGCCACCAAGCTATCGCAGAAGTCTTTGGTGGTAAGTTAGGTTTGGCTCCAAAAGTCATGCATGGGAAACAGAGCAATATCAGTTTTGAAGCGCCATCTGTTTTGTATCAAGGCATCGAGGATGGACGTGCAGTCATGCGTTACCACAGTATTTTGATTGAGGAAATGCCAGAAGACTTTGAAGTGACAGCTCGTTCTACTGATGACCAAGCCATCATGGGGATTCAACATAAAAACCTACCAATTTATGGTTTCCAGTACCATCCAGAAAGTATTGGAACGCCAGATGGCTTGTCTTCTATTCGGAATTTTATCGAGAAGGTTGTAAAGTGAGGAAACTAGGATGAAAGAGATTATTGAAAAACTAGCAAAATTTGAAAATTTATCAGGTGTGGAAATGACGGATGTCATTGAGCGTATCGTAACTGGACGTGTAACGGAGGCGCAGATTGCTTCTCTCCTCTTAGCTCTTAAGATGAAGGGGGAAACACCTGAAGAACGCACAGCCATTGCCCAAGTCATGAGAGGACATGCCCAACATATTCCAACTGAGATTCATGATGCCATGGACAACTGTGGTACAGGTGGAGACAAGTCTTTCAGTTTTAATATTTCCACAACTGCAGCCTTTGTCTTGGCTGGCGGCGGTGTTCATATGGCCAAGCATGGTAACCGCTCGATTTCTTCTAAATCTGGTTCTGCAGATGTCCTCGAAGCCTTGGGCATCAACCTAGACCTCAAACCAGCTGAACTAGGTAAGGTATTTGATAAAACTGGAATCGTCTTTCTCTTCGCTAAAAATATGCACCCAGCAATGAAATACATCATGCCAGCGCGTTTGGAACTAGGAATTCCAACAATCATGAACTTGACTGGTCCACTGATTCACCCAATGGCCTTGGAAACACAGCTTCTTGGGATTAGTCGTCCAGAACTTCTAGAAAGTACAGCTCAGGTTTTGAAAAATATGGGTCGCAAACGTGCCATCGTTGTTGCTGGGCCAGAAGGATTGGATGAAGCTGGTTTGAATGGAACAACCAAGATTGCTCTTCTTGAAAATGGCGAAATCACCTTGTCAAGCTTTACTCCAGAGGATTTGGGAATGGAACACTACGCTATCGAAGACATTCGTGGAGGCAACGCTCAGGAAAATGCAGAAATTTTGCTCAGCGTTCTGAAAAATGAACCAAGTCCATTCTTGGAAACGACAGTTTTAAATGCTGGTCTTGGTTTCTATGCTAATGGTAAGGTAGATAATATCAAGGATGGAGTTGCCTTGGCTCGTCAAGTGATTGCTAGTGGCAAGGCCCTTGAAAAACTCAGACTGTTACAGGAGTACCAAAAATGAGTCAGGAATTTTTAGCACGAATTTTGGAGCAGAAGGCGCGTGAGGTAGAGCAGATGGAGCTGGAGGAAATCCAGCCCCTGCGCCAGACCTATCGCTTGGCTGACTATCTAAAACAACACCAAGACCGCTTGCAGGTAATCGCTGAAGTCAAGAAAGCTAGCCCTAGTCTGGGAGATATCAATCTCGATGTGGATATTGTGCAACAGGCCCAGACTTATGAAGAAAACGGCGCAGTGATGATTTCGGTTTTGACAGATGAGGTTTTCTTTAAAGGGCATTTGGATTATCTACGGGAGATTTCCAGTCAGGTACAGATTCCGACGCTTAACAAGGACTTTATCATTGATGAAAAGCAAATTATCCGCGCTCGCAATGCAGGTGCGACAGTCATCTTGCTCATTGTGGCAGCCTTGTCAGAAGAACGTCTTAAGGAACTTTATGACTACGCGACGGAACTTGGTCTGGAAGTTTTAGTGGAGACTCACAATCTAGCTGAACTAGAAGTGGCTCACAGACTTGGTGCGGAGATTATTGGTGTTAATAACCGCAACTTGACCACATTTGAAGTTGACTTGCAGACCAGTGTAGATTTGGCTAAACATTTCAAAGATGACTGCTTGTACATTTCTGAATCTGCTATTTTTACAGGGCAGGATGCGGAACGAGTAGCACCATACTTTAACGGAATTTTGGTGGGAACAGCTCTCATGCAGGCAGAAGATGTAGCCCAGAGAATCAAGGAGTTGCAGATTGACAAAGGTTAAAATTTGCGGATTATCGACCAAAGAAGCGGTGGAAACAGCCGTATCAGCAGGAGCAGACTACATCGGTTTTGTCTTTGCACCTAGTAAAAGACAGGTGACTTTGGATCAGGCTGCTGAGCTGGCAAAGCTTATTCCTGCAGGTGTTAAAAAGGTTGGTGTGTTTGTTTCACCAAGTCGGGCTCAACTGCTAGAAGCGATTGACAAAGTTGGCTTGGATTTGGTTCAAGTTCACGGTCAGGTGGCAGATGATTTGTTTGAGAATTTGCCTTGTACCAGTATTCAGGCTGTGCAGGTGGATGGAGAGGGTCATGTTACCAATTCTCAGGCAGACTATCTCCTCTTTGATGCCCCTGTGGCTGGGAGTGGCCAGACCTTTGACTGGGGCCAACTGGATACGACAAAACTAGCTCAGCCATTTTTCATCGCAGGTGGGCTTGACGAAGACAATGTAGCAAAAGCAATTCAACAATTTACTCCCTATGCAGTAGATGTATCGAGCGGAGTGGAGACAGATGGACAAAAAGATCATGAAAAGATTAGAAGATTTATAGAGAGGGTAAAGAATGGCATATCAAGAACCAAATAAAGATGGATTTTACGGAAAATTCGGCGGACGTTTTGTCCCAGAAACATTGATGACAGCAGTTTTGGAGTTGGAAAAGGCCTACCGTGAAAGTCAGGCAGATCCAAGTTTCCAAGAGGAATTAAACCAACTTTTGCGTCAGTATGTGGGACGTGAAACTCCTCTTTACTACGCAAAAAATTTGACTCAGCATATCGGCGGAGCCAAGATTTATCTCAAACGTGAAGACCTCAACCATACAGGGGCCCACAAGATTAACAATGCCTTGGGACAAGTTCTTCTGGCTAAACGCATGGGTAAAAAGAAAATTATCGCAGAAACAGGTGCTGGTCAGCACGGTGTGGCAACTGCAACAGCTGCAGCCCTCTTTAACATGGAATGTACTATCTACATGGGTGAGGAAGATGTCAAACGCCAAGCCCTCAATGTCTTCCGTATGGAGCTTTTGGGAGCCAAGGTTGAGGCAGTGACAGACGGTTCGCGCGTGCTCAAAGATGCGGTCAATGCAGCCCTTCGTTCATGGGTGGCTAATATCGATGATACCCACTATATCCTTGGTTCTGCCTTGGGGCCTCATCCTTTCCCAGAAATCGTCCGTGACTTCCAAAGTGTCATTGGTCGAGAAGCCAAACAACAGTACCGTGATTTGACAGGCCAAGACCTACCAGATGCCCTAGTAGCCTGTGTTGGTGGTGGTTCTAATGCTATCGGGCTCTTCCATCCATTTGTAGATGATGAGTCTGTAGCCATGTATGGGGCTGAAGCGGCAGGACTTGGTGTGGATACGGAACACCACGCAGCGACCTTAACCAAGGGACGTCCAGGTGTCCTCCACGGTTCTCTCATGGATGTGCTCCAAGATGCCCATGGACAAATCTTAGAAGCCTTCTCTATCTCAGCAGGTTTGGACTATCCTGGTATCGGTCCAGAACATTCTCACTACCACGATATCAAACGTGCTAGCTATGTTCCTGTGACAGATGAGGAAGCCTTGGAAGGATTCCAACTCTTGTCTCGCGTGGAAGGGATTATCCCAGCATTGGAATCTAGCCATGCCATTGCCTTTGCGGTGAAATTGGCCAAAGAACTTGGACCAAACAAGTCTATGATTGTCTGCTTGTCAGGTCGTGGGGACAAGGATGTGGTTCAAGTCAAAGACCGCTTGGAAGCAGATGCAGCAAAGAAGGGAGAAGCTCATGCCTAAGACACTAACAGAAAAATTAAATGCTGTCAAAGCATCTGGAAAAGGAATTTTCGTTCCTTATATCATGGCTGGTGACCACGAAAAAGGTTTGGATGGACTCGGAGAAACAATCCACTTTTTAGAAGATTTGGGTGTCTCAGCTATTGAAGTGGGCATTCCCTTTTCAGACCCTGTTGCAGATGGACCTGTTATCGAAGAAGCTGGCTTGCGTAGTTTAGCCCACGGGACTTCGACACAAGCTTTGGTTGAAACCTTGAAAACCATTGAAACAGAGGTTCCACTGGTCATCATGACCTACTTCAACCCCCTCTTTCAGTACGGTGTGGAGAACTTTGTTAAAGATTTGGTGGATACAGCTGTGAAGGGCTTGATTATCCCAGACCTACCTCATGAGCATGCCAACTTTGTAGAACCATTTTTGGCAGATACAGATATCGCCTTGATTCCTTTAGTAAGCTTGACCACAGGGATTGAGCGTCAAAAAGAGTTGATTGAAGGAGCGGAAGGCTTTGTCTATGCCGTTGCTATCAATGGGGTGACAGGGAAATCTGGCAACTACCGTGCAGACTTGGACAAGCACTTGGCACAATTGCATCAAGTGGCCGATATCCCAGTCTTGACAGGTTTTGGCGTATCTAGTCAAGCCGATGTAGAACGCTTCAATGCGGTATCAGATGGCGTTATCGTCGGTTCAAAAATTGTAAAAGCTCTCTACCAAGGAGAGCCGATTGAGAACTTTATCAGACAAGCAGTAGCTTACCAAAAATAATCACACAAGCAGCAAGTAAGAGGAAAGGCACAAAAGGAAGTCTTTCCTTTTTCTTTTGTAGGAGAAAGGCTAGAATTCCTGTTGCAGAAGCAAACTGAATCAAGATCAGTAACTCCGTTACGCTAAATACGAGAGCACAAGAAGCTAAAAAGAGAAAATCCCCTGCGCCCATGCGGATATCGATAAAATGAGCCAAAATTCCAAGGACAAGGAAGAAGACCATGACTAGATTCCAGCTAGAGCCGGCCATTAGGATTAGGTGGAAAGTCATCCAGACCAGTAAGGGATATTCCTGATGGCGAAAGTCGTAGATTCCTAAGGTCAGGCCAGCGGTTATGAGGACGACTTGTTCCAAAGAAAGTACTCCCCAAGACCAAGCTAGAAAGAGGATTCCTAAGCCCAGTTCAAAGAGGGCATACCAGATAGGATAAGTAGCCTTGCAGTAGCGACAGCGAAAGCGACCAATTACTTGAGAGATAATCGGAATCAAATCCAAGGGGCGCAAGCGAGTCTGACAGGCATCGCAGTGGCTAGCTGGTAGGATAATGGATTGCTCAGGAAAACGGTCAATGACCAAACCAAGAAAGGAAGCGAGAATGCTCCCGACAAGAAAAAAATAAATATCAATCATACTTATCTATTCGTAAAAAATGGGAGAAGTAGTATAATGGAGAAACATAGACAAGATAGTGAGGTCAAGATGACAATTCGTTTTGAAGAAAATGTGAGCATAGAAAATGCCCAGCTCGTATGCCAATGGTCCAACTCCCTCGGCAAATCCTTTCAAGAACAATGGATGGGGCCAAAGATTCCTTTTCCCTTAACAATTCAAATCTTGCAAGATTTGGAAGGATTCTTTTCAATCTTTGATGGACAAGAGTTTATCGGTCTTATCCAGAAAATTAGACTAGAAGACAGGAATCTTCATATCGGGAGATTTTTTATCAATCCCCAGAAACAAGGGCAGGGCTTAGGTAGCCAGGCTTTAAGGAAATTTGTTAGTTTGGCCTTTGAAAATGAAGACATAGATACTATTTCTTTAAATGTCTTCGAGGCAAATCAAACAGCTTACAATCTTTACCAAAAAGAAGGATTTGAAATCGTTCAAATGGTTGAAGAACCTGTACGGAAATACATCATGAAAAAGTTTAGGTAGAAAGCAAAAAAGCCTTGGTTCCCAAAGCTTTTTAATGTTATAAACTCATTAAAATAATCCCCAGTTAGATTTGGAATATTTTTTATTCTGTGTCATATAAAAATAAATAAAATGAATGGCTATAGCTAGAGCTAAAATGGTTGTTATACTCACTACTATTATAGGATTAGAAGCAAAGATTAAAGAGAGAATCAAGGCAGCCAGATAGAGTGTCGCTTGGACACAGTAGTAACTTTTCGAATAGCGAAGATAGTGTTTGTTATAGGGCCCATTTACTAGGACAGCAGCTTGAAAGAGGCCAAATCCGATATAAGAGAAGCTGGTTGCAAAGAGACGATTAGCTTCAGGATTCTGAAGAAAACTCATCGAAACGGTCATCATAAGAAGTCCAATGAAAATAGGATAGTGACTGTAAATTAGAAATAGTCTCTTTTGATTAGATTTTTCATCAATAGCATGGTCGAATTGACCAAAATAAAACAAGAACAGAGAAATCATAATAATGAAATAAAGAACCGAATAAATCGAGAAATTCTCGATTGTAAAGAAGTTAGCTAGCTCCGTAATCATCTCTCCAAACATAATAATGACAAGAAGGGAGATACGCTCGATTAAATGGGGGAGATTTACCTGGTAATGCTTATCTTTATTAAGCAAGATACTTGGCATAATAAATGTTAGCAGAATACTAGCAAATAAGATATAGACTCTAAGGTAAATAGGAAGAAGAGCTGCTAGATAGACTCCTAAACTTCCTAGACCTGTTATCCATAGAAAACCTTTGATACTTTCCCGATTAGCATCATCGGTTGATTTTCTAAAAAATTCAACCAAATATTGAAAAAATAAGGTAAGGGTTAATGTACCAATAGCCCAACAGAGATAATGAAAATATTGTTGCCAATCAGGTCCAATCATATTGGCTATAAAGAGTAAAATTCCCATTTTGATAAACATGATTACTATGTTAAATAAAGAGTTCTTTCCATAGCGATTGGTATAATCGGTTTGAATCATCCAGGAATCGATGAGAAACAAAGTAGCAATGAAAAAATCAAGGAAAGAATTCCAAGTCAAAATACCGTTATGAAGATGGTCAATTAAAGTAGTTACTTTTGAAATTGCAAAAACAAAAACTAGGTCATAAAAAAGTTCTGAAAATTCTACACGTTTATGTTTAATAAGAGTTGTCATCTTAAGACCTTTCTATTTTAGAAGTACAATTTATTATAACAGAAAATGGTAATAAAAAAAGGGAGATGCTTAAATAACTTCATGTGACGCGAATTGTCAAAACCTTGGAGCACATTTACCTCATGTACCAGATTACAGGCGGAGTGTTTGACGATTGATAATGAAGTACGTGTATTTTGAGGCAAAAGATTTCGAGACTCCATTACGTAACTCCCATATATAAATAAAAAATGATTGTTTCATTATAGCAAATCTAAAGAAACACGCTAAAAAGCAACCCTGACGAGTTGCTTAAAATCCTATTAAAAATTAACTTTGTCAGGATCATCCTGAGTTTTGATGCCTTGAATCTTATCCAGGACTGCCATATCTTCCTCTGATAAGTCGAAGTCGAAGATATCTAGGTTGCCTTCAATATTTTTAGGTGTTACAGACTTAGGTAGTGGCAAGAAACCTTTTTGAAGGCTCCAACGCAGAGCAACTTGTGCCACAGATTTACCGTTACGTTCAGTCACTGCTTCAACATCTTCATTTCCAAAAATGCTACCTGTACCTAGTGGACTATAGGCTTCAAGAAGGATATCGCGCTCTTGGCAATAGGCAACTAAGTCTTCTTGGTTACAACCTGGAGCCAAGAGGATTTGATTGACATGTGGAACAATTTCAGCTGTTTCAATAAGAGCTTCTAGGTGGTGTTGCATAAAGTTAGACACACCGATAGCACGCACCTTACCTTCTTTGTAGGCTTCTTCCATAGCCTTCCATGCACCCGCATTGCCAGCCTTCCAATCATCATTCTCACGAAGCGCCTTTGGATTAGGCCAATGGATAAGTAAAAGATCCAAATAATCCACACCAAGTCTTTCGAGAGACTCATCGATAGAAGTCTTAGCTAACTCGTAATCATGCTTATCATTCCAAAGTTTGGTAGTTAGGAAAATATCCTCACGTGCCAAATTACTATCAGCAATCGCTTTACCTACAGAAACCTCGTTACCGTAAATTTGTGCGGTATCAATATGTGTGTAACCCGCCTTAAGTGCGAAGCTAACGCTGTTATAGGCTTCTTCGCCTTCGGCAATTTGCCAAGTTCCAAAACCAATTTTAGGAATAGCAACCCCATTTGCAAGTGTATATGTTTCCATGATTTTCACCTTTTCTTTTTTTAATAGTACTATCTTAAAGAAGATAAGGCAAAAATGCAAAGATTTGCTACGGATATTATTATGAATAGTTCCTTACTTCTTTTTCCGCTGTTGGTAACAGCCTTTGGAGATATTATTACTTGGGAAAAGAATGAATTTGTTGGTATTGTAAAATACAATCTTCAAGACTGCGACATTATTATCAAGAGCCTGAAATATTTTATTCAGTATTATAGGAGGTTTAATACCCTTTCTCATAAATTTGTCCCTCCAAAAACAAAACGTCTATTCGGATGGTACCGATAGACGAAGAATGTATTAAGATATTACAAGTCCTAAAAATTGAACAAGAGAAGGCTAATAAAGAGCTAGGAATCAAGAATAGGTATAAAATGATTTTTCAGCATTATGGATATGCCTACGATGTTCCAGATATTGCAACAGTCAATAAAGCTATAAAAGTAATGTTGAAGGAATTGCAAATTTCTCCATTGATTACTACTAAAGGAGCTAGACACACTTATGGTAGTTATTTATGGCATAATAATATTGATTTGGGAGTTATTGCGAAAATTTTAGGACACAAAGATATCTCTATGCTGGTTGAAGTTTATGGTCACACATTGGAGGAAAAAATTAGTGAGGAATTTATGGCTGTGAAAAGTTTGTTGTAAAAACACGGCAAATTGCACGACAATTTTTAAAAGGAAAGCAAAAAAGCCTTATAAATCAAGGCTTTTCCTGTTGTATGTAGATGCCCCCTACAGGGATTTGGAAAGGACTTTCATATTGAGAGCAATTAAAAATATTGAAATATAAGTGATTTTAGGTATTTTCAATGTCATGATTTAAAAATGGGACAAAAGTGGGGCAAAAACCATACAGATTCTAAACTGTATGGTTCTTTTTTTATCTAACCAAGAAAGGTTAAAACTTATTAAAACAAATGCAATCAACTGTTGAAAACTTTTTAGTCCGTGTAATATAAAAACAAGTAAAAAGTTGAACTATAGGGAATATTGTGTCATAATAGGTAATAGATGAATAATTAATAGATTGGAAATAATGCTTTCTTACCTTAACAAGTTGAATTGGTTATACATTTTTTCGTCGCAATTGTGTCTATCTCTCGAGTTTAGCTAGTTTTTATAAGCTCTGGTTTCTAATCAATATAACAAATTTTAGAAGTGCATAAGACAAGATGGTGACATTACTACAGTCATTTCTAGTCACCATATGTTGCTGGCACAGGCTGTTTGTAGTGTTGGCTATTTACTAGTCAGTTTAATCGGAGTGTTTAATTTTTATTGTTGAAAGGTTTTTATATGGCGAAAATTCTCTCTTTAGGTCTGACAGGTAAGAAATTACTTGCTCAGGGGTTCTTGTTTGTTCTGCTAGGTCTCATCTTGATGGTCACGGGGACTTGGTTGCCAGTAAAGGTTATTCGACTGGTTCTGTTTTTAGCTTGGATAGCAACGGTCTTAGATTTAGTATTACGTATTTTCAAAAAAAGTCAGTCAACGGACACCTTGGGAGTTGCACTGGTTAAATTGTTAGTGCTGGGATATTTGCTTGGCTCCAATCTTGCGACGGATGTGCCGATTTATATTTTGGCTCTTGTGATTGGAGTTTATCAGATTTTTCATGCTAGTATTAACCTTGTCACCTATGTTCTCTACCGCAAAAACAAAATTCGACCTCGTTTTCGTCTCTTACTAGATGGACTCGTACTAGTTTTTCTTGGTGGGACTAGTCTTTTGTCCTCTACAGGAAATTCTGTCTTTCAACTCTTTGTATTAGGGGCTTATTTTTTCCTTTATGGTGTGTCCAATATCCGTGATGGTTTCTTGTTTGAGGAGGAAATTGGGAAAAACCATCTCAAACGTCGCATTAGAATTAGCTTACCTATTGTCCTAGCCGCTCTCATCCCTGCAAGAACTTTAGCAAAAATTAACAAATTTATGCTGGAAAATGCTGATGAGGAAGAAGATATCCATCTTGGAATAGTGAAGTCTGGTAAGACAGCAGAGCTAGAAATTTTTGTTCATACAGCTGAGACCTCTCTGTTTTCGGCAATTGGTCATGTGGATATCTGCTATCAAGGCCGTGTTATTTCTTATGGCAACTATGATCCGTCTTCTGAGACCTTATTTGGCATGGTAGGAGATGGTGTCTTATATTTCTGTGATCGTGACAAGTACATTGACCTATGTAAACGTGAGAGTCAAAAAACGCTTTTTGGTTATGGGATAGATTTGACGCCTGAAATGGAAAAAGCAGTTCAGAAAAAGTTGGCTGAATTGAAACAACTGACGATTCCATGGGAGCCAAGTGCAGATAAAATCATGACAGGTGATGGTAAGGAAGACTACACCTACGCTTATAAAATCAGACATGAGACAGATGGGGAACTTTATAAATTTATCAAATCTAAGTTTAAATCCTACTTTGTCTTATCTACAAACTGTGTGCTCTTGGCTGATACCATAGTCGGTCAGGCTGGCACCGATATCCTCTCACCCAAAGGATTTATCGCTCCAGGAACTTACCAAGCCTACCTTAATCGAGAGTTTGAAAAACCAAATAGTATAGTCGTATCTAAACATGTTTATTAAGGAGAATTTATGAACTTAGTAAAAAAATACACCCCGTTAATACTTTTTATAGGGCTGGTTGCTCTTGTAATTCTGAATGCATCGAGCTTTATATCAGGAGCAATCTCTCTCTTTGATGTAATATCAACCTTGATTTATGGTGCTGTTATTGCTTTTGTGCTTAATGTTCCTATGAAAAAAATTGAACAGTACTTAGTTAAATTGAAGGTAAAGGCAGAGTTGCGTCGTCCGATTGCCATGGTACTTGTTTTCCTAGCTCTTATCTTAATCGTGATTGCTCTTTTGGTTTTGGTGCTGCCAACCCTAGCCCAGACTATTAGTCAGCTGGGAACAGTCCTTTCAACAGTCCTTACTCAACTTGGGAAATTGCTAGGCAGCTCGGAATTTGTAACCAAAGACATGTTGTCAACTATCGTATCAGGCATACAGGGACAATCTAGTTCTATTAGCCAAGCTTTGATAGGTTTTTTATCAGGTCTGACTAGTAATATCGGCAATATTTTTTCAAGTTTGATGAATGCCTTTTTGATTATAGTCTTCACCTTTTTATTTTTATCCAGTAAGGAACATTTGGCAGCGATGACGAGTCGACTTCTAAAAGTTTTTCTTCCAGAGAAGGTGGTGATAAAGTTGACTTACATTGGACAAGTAGCACTAGAGACTTATGACCAATTTTTGATGAGTCAGCTGATTGAAGCAGTTATCATAGGAGTTATGATAGCGGTTGGTTACAGCCTGTTTGGGATACCCTATGGAGTAATGACAGGTATCTTTGCAGGAGTGCTATCGTTCATTCCTTATGTAGGGCCTATGATTGCTTGTGTTGTGGGAGCGATTTTTATCTTCACAGTGAGTCCTACTCAAGCCTTACTTTCTCTTCTTCTATATCAAGTTATACAGCTGATTGAAGGAAACCTTATTTATCCTAGAGTTGTAGGTCAATCTATTGGTTTGCCAGCTATTTTCACGCTTGCGGCTGCTAGTATTGGAGGCAATCTCTTTGGCTTACTTGGGATGATATTCTTTACACCGATATTTGCTGTTATCTATCGATTGGTTAAGGAATTTGTCGTTGCAAAGGAAAATCAGCTAGATTAAGAAAAACTAAATTTAATAAGATATACTGAGAAGAGAGTGAGAGATTCTCTTCTCTTTTATTTTTAAATACTTTTCTACAAAAAGCTATTAGACGTTAAAAAAAGCCTTGGTTTCAAGGCTTATTTCTGTTGATTTAGATGTGCCCCCTGCAGGGCTCGAACCTGCGCCCCATAGCTTAAGAGTCTACTGCTCTACCAACTGAGCTAAGGAGGCAACAGAAAAAGCTGAGAATGTAACTTCCCAGCTATTTTAATATGCCCAAAATGGCAGCTAGATTATTTACGAAAGGCATCAAGGATATAGGTGAAACCAACAATTAAAAATGCAAAGGCAACGACATAAACGACAAAGACACTTGTAGCTACTGGATTGAACAAAATCACTAGACCTAGTAAAAATGCAAGCAACGCTATCCACATGATATGGTTGCCAATAATAGGGAAAATCAATCCCAGACGATTGCCTTTAAAGAAAACTATAATGGCTTCTACAATTAACCAAATTCCTAAAATAGTTGGAATGACAACTGGCAGCGTCACAAAGCCATAGGCAACGAGGTAAAGAGCTAAGAGAAGATTAACAATCCCTTGGAAAAGATGAGCTGGTGAGCGAAGCTCTTTTGGTACAGAGAAATAGCCTAAAATAGCTGCTATAGAAGAAACCAGTAAACCAAATGCAATCCACCAGCTGTAAGCAACAAGATTAGCTACTGGGTTTGTAAATAGGAAAAGTCCTAAAAGGACAAAAACAACTCCTGCAAGGAATAGCGATAAACGATTAGAAAATTTCATTTCAATACCCCCTATATAGTATAGTATAGTTTGATAATAAAAATATTATACACCTTTTTAGAGGAAATATCAATAAACAAAATGGAAAATTTGGAAGTTTCAGTCTGATTCATGAAAAGAAAATCAGTTTTTATTATTTTGAAAATAAAAAGAGAAGATAAAATTTGTCTTCTCTACATGAAAATATTGTATGGCATCAAAGCAAAAGTAACTGGCTTTACACTATTTGTTAAGATGTAATTTGATTCAAAAAGAAAAGATAGATTTAAAAGTGGGGCAAATGATGAGGCAAATCAGTTATAGATAAGCAAAAAAGCCTTGGTTATCAAGGCTTTTTCCTGTTGTATGTAGATGCCCCCTACAGGGATCGAACCTGTGACCCACGGATTAAGAGTCCGCTGCTCTGCCAGCTGAGCTAAGGAGGCAAAGAAAAAAGCTGTATTGGTGCCGAAACTTCACGGTTTGTATTGAACCCGCGCAATTAAGCAGGTGGGCAACTCGCTCTAACTGAAGCTGTTTCCGTGTGAGACGGCCTACATGCTGTTAGAAGACTTTTGTTTCCCTAATAATACAAAAAATAGTCGGTCAACACTTAAGTGTGAAGTCGTACACCACAGCGTTTCTATGTTTATATGATACCACTTTTTCAAAAAAAATCAAGAGGAAAGTGCAATTTTTTGAAAAGGATTTCAGATTTTTCGCAAACGGTCGATAGCTTCCTTTCTTTGAGCCAAAGCCCGTTCATATTTACCAGTATCTTCTGCTTGGAAATAGTGATGACTACGAATTTTTTCTGGCAGATAGTCTTGCTTGACCCAATTTCCAGGATAGTTGTGTGGATAGAGATAGTCTTGGGCATTCCCCAGTTCCTTGCTTCCACTGTAGTGCCCATCACGCAGGTGCCGAGGAATAGGCAAATGCCCTGATGTTTTGAGGTCGGCAAGTGCCTTGTCCATAGCTACATAGGCTGAGTTGGATTTTGGAGAAAGGGCTAAATCAATCACGATATTGGCAATGAGAATGCGGGCTTCTGGGAATCCAATCCTTTGTGCAGCATCCAGAGCAGTCACGGTATGAATCTGGGCCTCAGGATTGGCCAAACCGATATCTTCATAAGCGATAACAGTCAAGCGACGAGCGAGACTTGGCAAATCACCAGCCTCAATCAAGCGGGCAGCATAGTGAAGACTGGCATCAACATCTGAGCCACGGATAGACTTTTGCAGGGCAGATAGAACATCATAGTGACCGTCTCCATCCTTGTCCATGGTAATGTAGCTTCTCTGAAGACTATTTTCCATTATGTCTAGGGTGATATGGCGGATGCCCTCGTCATTCTCAGGGGTAGATAGAACTGCCAAATCCAGTGAGTTGAAGGCAGAGCGAAGGTCTCCGTTTGTAGAGGTAGCAATGAAATCCAGCGCATCTTCATCTAGTTCTACTGGAAAATCAAAACCACGTTCAGGGTTACTTAGAGCTATCTGAAGAGCCTCTTTGACGTCTTGGTTAGACAGAGGTTCCAACTCAAAAATTTGAACTCGGCTACGAATGGCAGGAGTGACAGAGAAGAAAGGATTTTCAGTCGTAGCGCCAATCATGATGACCAGTCCACTTTCCAAGAGAGGCAAGAGGAAGTCTTGCTTGGTTTTATCAAGTCGATGAATTTCGTCTAGCAATAGGACGAGACCACCAGAAAATTTAGCCTCTTCAGCGATTTCTTGCAGTCGCTTTTTACTATCAACTGTCGCATTGAAAGTTCGAAAGGCATACTTGGTCGTTCCAGCGATGGCTGAGGCAATACTGGTTTTACCGATTCCCGGAGGTCCATAGAGAATCATGGAGGACAGGCGATTGCCTTCCACCATACGGCGAATGATTTTTCCAGGTCCGACCAGATGCTCCTGACCGATAACCTGGTCGATGGTTTTAGGGCGCATACGAAGTGCGAGATTGTCTGGCATAGCAGTCCTTTCTAACGTGGATTTGAGTAGAATGACTCATCTACTATATCTTACTATGTCCATTCTAGCCTATTAGTTGTGATATTTCAATGGTTTTGTAATATTCAGTGTGTGAGATAGAATCTTTTTGACTATTTAATTTGATGAGGAGAGGTATCAGCATGAGAGAATGGATTTCCCTTAAAACTCAAAATGGGATAGTTGAGCCTAAAGAAGTGGAAGTGCTGATTTGAGAAATAATATTGCTAAATGTTATTGCATGAACTATAATGAAAAGAGGGGTGATAAGGAATGGAAATGATGGAATTACCAAGTCAGGAAATTTTGATTTTTACAAAACAAATTCGTCATTGGATTCTTAGTGATCAAGTTATTTCAGGAAAAAGAAAATTTCTCTTCCGGGAAGATACTCCAAAAGAGATTTTGGATTTGTACGAAAACATTAAACCTAAACTTGATTTTGCTTACCAAGAAGTTCATTCTAATAATTATGAATTAGAAAAATATGAAAAATAGAATAATTGATGTTTTTAAAGTAGTAAATCGTCTCCTTGTAATAACTGTTGAAAATCCTGATTTCAAAGACTTAAGAGTTAATCATACTCAATGAAAATCAAAGATCAAACTAGGAAACTAGCCGCAGGTTGCTCAAAACACTGTTTTGAGGTTGTAGATAAGACTGACGAAGTCAGTCACATATATACGGTAAGGCGACGTTGACGTGGTTTGAATTTGATTTTCGAAGAGTATCAGTTTGTAAAAATTGGAGATAAAAAATATAGGATCCGCAGTGTTCCTATGATTCATTCAACTCCGCCTCAGTCTGTCTTAAATCGAGATACTTTTACAATTGACTATACAGATGATGAATTGCTCGATAAAGAAGCAGTATTTAAAAATAAGTCTGAATAAATTGGCTTCCCTTAGAACCACATCTAGGGGCTTTTATGTATAAGAGAATAATAAGTATTACTACTTTACAATACGTGTAGCACGTGTTATAATGGTGTTGTCAGGAGGTAAAAGCGCTATGCCTATGACACAAAAAGAGATGGTCAAACTCCTTACGGCCCATGGTTGGATAAAAACCAAAGGCGGTAAAGGCTCCCATATTAAAATGGAGAAGCAAGGGGAAAGACCTATCACAATCCCTCATGGTGAGCTGAATAAGTACACTGAAAGAGGGATAAGAAAGCAAGCTGGGTTGTAAAATTCAGCCCCTGCTTTTTGATATGGAGGTAGTGAGATGTTAGTTACGTATCCAGCTTTATTTTATTATGACGATACAGACGGAGCAGAAGCGACTTATTTTGTCCATTTCCCGGATTTTGAATACTCAGCTACACAAGGAGAGGGGATTTCTGAGGCTCTGGCTATGGGTTCAGAGTGGTTAGGTATAACTGTCGCAGATTTGATAGAGAGTGATGGAGATTTGCCCCAGCCATCAGATATCAATAGCTTGTCTTTAATTGATAATGATCCTTTTAAAGATGATGAAGATTTCGTGTCAACCTATGACCTTGATAAATCTTTTATTTCTATGGTATCTGCTGATGTATCAGAGTACTTAGGAAGTCAAGAACCAATTAAAAAGACCTTGACCATACCAAGATGGGCAGATAAGTTGGGACGAGAAATGGGACTTAACTTTTCTCAGACTTTGACAGACGCTATTGCAGATAAGAAAATACAAGCATAAGATTAAGTGTGACATCGTGGGAATGGCCAATAAAAAAGCACATCTAATTGTGCTGGTTACTTGTCTATTGATTTTATAGATTTCTTAGCCCTTTTGAGGGCTTTTTGTGTTGAGTTTTTGGAAAAATAAGGAAATCAACCGTTTAAGAAAATCACTGATACCAAGGGTTTAAATGAGGTAATATGGTATAATTAGGACATAAAATAATTTTGTGGTAAGATGGTAGTATCTATTTTAGCATATTTCCGAGCAATCGGGGCGATTTAAGAGTCGCATAGAAAGAGGACAAAATGGCAACATATGGATTTTTAGATGTTTTAGAGGAAGAGTTGGAGAAGAATTTTCCCTTTGACTTTGAGATTAGTTGGGACAAGCGCAACCACGCGGTAGAAGTGAGTTTTCTATTGGAAGCGCAAAATGCTGCAGGTGTGGAGATGGTAGATGAAGACGGAGAGGTTTCGTCAGATGACATTCTCTTTGAAGAAGCAGTTCTTTTCTACAATCCTGCTAAATCAACAGTCAATGCAGAAGACTATTTGACTGTCATCCCTTACCTGCCTAAAAAAGGTTTTTCTCGTGAGTTTTTAGCTTATTTTGCGCTATTCCTTAAAGATACTGCCGAGGTTGGACTAGATGCCCTCATGGACTTTTTGGAAGACCCAGAAGCAGAAGAATTCGTCATGGAATGGAACCAAGAAGTCTTTGAAGAAGGAAAAGTCGGCTTGGAAGAGGGGGAGTTTTATCCTTATCCGAGATACTAGGAGTTGGATGGAGATTTTATGAAGAAAATTGGGACTTATTTGGTTTATGTGCTAGCTGTTGTCTTTATTATGCTGGCTTTTGCTTGTGGAACAATCGCATTTGCAGAGTTGGGGTATTCCGCAGTTTTAGTCTTTACTTTTGGTTATGCCTTCGCTCTTCTAAGCATGTATTTAATCTTTATTCTTCATGAGCTGGGACATGCTTTTTGTGGCTACTTGACAGGCTATCGGCTGGTGGCTTTTGGATTAGGACATTTTATTTTGACCAAAAAGTCAGGCAGGTTTCATCTTAGTAGAACAGCCATTCTGAAAAGTGTTGGTGCGCAATACATTGGTTTAAAAGAGGATGAAAGCGATCAAAGAATCATCCTGATGCTTTCAGGAGGCTTGATGGTTCATCTCAGCTTGATATTATTGGCGATAGTGTTTGGGTTTTTGACAAGAAGCTGGTATTTTGCAGGCACTTGGATTTTTCTTAATTTGTCTTTCTTCCTAAATAACATTTTGCCAGTCGGCATCACCGATGGCGCAAAAATTTGGGAATTGCTACAACACCCTGAAAATACGAAATACGCCTACCTGATGTTGAGGCATTCTGCCCAGACCTTGCTAGCTCCTCAAGAATATGATTTAAAAGACTTTATCATGCCTGTTGATGAGGAGGTGAGAGGGAGTTTTGCAGAAAGTGTTCAGACTCTTCAGGGGTTGGTATTCATATTGGATGATAATATAGAACTTGCAAAGCAACAGTTGCAGTCTGTGCTAGAGAAAACAGACAATCCAATGTCTAAAACTATTTCTCAATTATACCTTCTTCAAGTTGCTCTGATGGAAGGAGATAATAAGAAAGCGGAAGAATATGCAAGTATTCGAGGGGTCAAATCCTTTTTATCTATAAAAACAGCAGATATGCAGGTCATTCAAGCTTGGTATCAATTTAAGGTAAAGAAAGATGTAGTTCAAACTCACAAGGCTATGAAGATTGCTAAGCAGAAAATGGATAGTAGTCGAATGTTGAGGGACGAGAAACGCTATTATGAAAACTGGTTAGCCGAGCTGGAAAAGGAATTAACCGAAGGAGTCTAATATGGAAATAGAGATTTCTGATTTCACAGGCTGTAAGATTGCTTTGTTTTGTGGGGATAAGTTTCTGACTATCTTACGCGATGATAAGGCAAGCATTCCCTGGCCCAATATGTGGGAACTTCCAGGCGGTGGACGTGAAGGTGATGAAAGTCCTTTTGAGTGCGTGGCGCGTGAAGTTTATGAAGAACTTGGTGTTTATCTGACTGAGGATTGTCTGCTTTGGAGCAAGGTTTACCCAAGTATGCTCTATGAAGGTCGGCACTCTGTCTTTATGGTTGGTCAGCTAAGTCAAGAACAGTTTGACAATATCACCTTTGGTGATGAAGGACAGGGCTATCAGCTCACGAATGTTGAGGAATTTCTTACTTCCAGTCAAGTTGTACCTCAGTTACAAGAGAGATTGAGGGATTATTTAAAAGTAAGTGATTAGAAAGGATGGTTCAGTTAAATTTCTAAACTGAACCCGCCCTAAACACGGTACCAAAAAGATAAACTTCTCTTAGATACAAACGTCTTCAGAGAGTTTCCTATTTTGGCTTTGTGTTTTACGGGCTTGGTATCTTAATGATGGAAACATGGCAAGAGTTAAAAGTTACAGTGAAGCGTGAGGGAGAGGAGTTGGTTTCCAACCTCTTGATTGAGTTAGGTGCCCAAGGGGTAGCAATTGAAGATAGCATGGACTATGTGGGAAATGTCGACCGCTTCGGTGAAATTTTCCCAGAGGTCGAGCAACAAGAAGAAATCGTTGTGACCGCCTACTACCCTGAAACGGTGGATGTAGCAGTGGTTGAGGCGGACTTGCAGGCTCGCCTAGCAGAATTGACAGATTTTATGGATTTGGGTGAGGTCAAGATGGGGACGACTGCCTTGGCTGAGGAAGACTGGGCAGACAACTGGAAGAAATACTATGAACCAGCTCGCATTACTCATGATTTGACCATCGTACCGTCCTGGACAGACTATGAGGCAACTGCTGGAGAAAAGATTATCAAGCTGGATCCTGGTATGGCCTTCGGGACAGGAACCCACCCAACTACCAAGATGAGCCTTTTTGCCTTGGAACAGGTTCTTCGTGGTGGCGAAACGGTGCTAGATGTGGGGACTGGCTCAGGGGTTCTCTCTATTGCCAGCTCGCTGCTTGGTGCTAAGGAAATTTTCGCCTATGACCTAGATGATGTGGCGGTTCGAGTCGCTCAGGAAAATATTGAACTCAACCCTGGTATGGAAAACATCCATGTAGCAGCAGGAGATTTGCTTAAGGGTGTTGAGATTGAGGCAGATGTCATCGTGGCTAATATCTTGGCGGATATCCTCATTCATCTGACAGACGATGCCTATCGTTTGGTCAAGGATGAAGGCTACCTCATCATGAGTGGCATTATCAAGGACAAGTGGGACATGGTGCGCGAGTCGGCTGAGTCAGCTGGATTTTTCCTTGAAACCCACATGATTCAAGGGGAATGGAATGCCTGCGTCTTTAAGAAAACCAAGGATATTTCCGGTGTGATTGGAGGCTAGCATGCAACAGTATTTTGTCAAAGGCAGTGCTATCTCTCCTGTCACCATCGAGGACAAGGAAACCAGTAAGCATATGTTTCAGGTCATGCGGTTGAAAGTAGATGATGAGGTTACTTTGGTCTTTGATGATGGAATTAAGCGCTTGGCGCGCGTGCTGGATGTGGAAAATCGTCAGTTTGAGTTGGTCCAAGAATTAGCTGACAATGTGGAACTGCCTGTGCAAGTGACCATCGCATCTGGATTTCCCAAGGGGGACAAGCTGGAGTTTATCACTCAAAAAGTGACGGAACTGGGTGCCAGCCAGATTTGGGCCTTTCCTGCCGAATGGTCGGTCGCCAAATGGGATGGTAAGAAATTGGGTAAAAAGGTTGAAAAACTAGAAAAAATTGCCCTTGGAGCAGCAGAACAAAGCAAGCGTAATCTGGTCCCAAATATTCAGCTTTTCGAGAAAAAATCAGACTTTCTAGCCCAACTTGACCAGTTTGACTCTATCATAGTGGCCTATGAAGAATCAGCTAAAGAAGGAGAAGCCGCTGCGCTTTTACAAGCAGTTACTGGACTCGAGAAAGGAGCCAAACTGCTCTTTATCTTTGGTCCAGAAGGTGGTCTGTCACCTGCAGAAATTGAGAGTTTCGAAGCTAAGGGATCAGTCTTAGCAGGTCTTGGTCCTCGTATTTTGCGAGCAGAAACAGCACCGCTTTACGCCTTATCAGCCCTTAGTGTTTTATTAGAATTAGAGAAATAAGAGGACGAAAATGGAACAAAAACACCGTTCAGAATTTCCAGAGAAGGAACTTTGGGATTTAACAGCCCTATACCAAGACCGTGAGGATTTCTTGCGTGCAATTGAAAAAGCTCGCGAAGACATCAACCAATTTATCCGTGATTACAAGGGCAATCTGCATACTTTTGAAGATTTTGAGAAGGCCTTTGCGGAATTGGAGCAAATTTACATTCAGATGAGCCATATTGGCAACTATGGTTTTATGCCGCAGACGACAGACTATAGCAATGAAGAATTTGCTAATATTGCCCAAGCTGGGATGGAATTCGAAACAGATGCCAGTGTAGCTCTTACCTTCTTTGACGATGCCTTGGTCGCAGCAGACGAGGGAGTCTTAGACCGTTTGGGTAAATTGCCACATTTAACAGCTGCCATTCGTCAGGCCAAAATCAAAAAAGCCCACTATCTAGGGGCTGATGTGGAGAAGGCCTTGACCAATCTCGGTGAAGTTTTCTACAGTCCGCAGGATATTTACACTAAGATGCGAGCTGGGGATTTTGAAATGGCTGACTTTGAAGCCCATGGCAAGACCTACAAAAACAGCTTTGTGACCTATGAAAATTTCTACCAAAATCATGAGGATGCTGAGGTTCGTGAGAAATCCTTCCGTTCCTTCTCAGAAGGACTTCGTAAGCACCAAAATACGGCCGCTGCAGCTTATTTAGCTCAAGTCAAGTCTGAAAAACTCTTGGCAGATATGAAAGGCTATGACTCTGTCTTTGACTATCTTCTAGCTGAGCAGGAAGTGGACCGTGCTATGTTTGATCGTCAGATTGACCTCATCATGAAGGATTTTGCGCCGGTTGCTCAGAGATACCTCAAGCATGTTGCCAAGGTGAATGGTCTTGAAAAGATGACTTTTGCTGACTGGAAATTGGATTTGGACAGCGCCCTCAATCCTCAAGTGACTATTGACGATGCCTATGATTTGGTCATGAAGTCGGTAGAACCTTTGGGGCAAGAATATTGTCAGGAAGTTGCTCGCTATCAAGAAGAGCGCTGGGTGGACTTTGCTGCCAATAGTGGCAAGGATTCTGGGGGTTATGCGGCGGATCCATATCGCGTGCACCCGTATGTCCTCATGAGCTGGACTGGTCGTTTGAGCGATGTCTATACCTTAATTCATGAAATCGGGCATTCTGGTCAATTCATCTTTTCAGATAATCACCAGAGCTACTTCAACGCTCACATGTCTACCTACTATGTTGAAGCGCCGTCAACTTTCAATGAATTGCTCCTCAGTGACTACTTGGAGCACCAGTCTGACGACCCACGTCAAAAACGTTTCGCTCTTGCCCACCGCTTGACAGACACCTACTTCCATAACTTTATCACTCACCTCTTGGAAGCAGCCTTCCAGCGTAAGGTGTATACATTGATTGAAGAAGGAGAAACCTTCGGAGCAAGCAAACTCAACAGCATTATGAAGGAAGTTTTGACGGATTTCTGGGGCGATGCCATTGAGATTGATGATGATGCAGCTTTGACTTGGATGCGCCAAGCTCACTACTACATGGGTTTGTATAGTTACACCTACTCAGCAGGACTAGTCATCTCGACTGCAGGTTATCTTCATCTGAAACATTCAGAAACTGGAGCTGAAGACTGGCTCAATCTCCTTAAATCAGGTGGTAGTAAGACACCACTTGAGTCAGCCATGATTATCGGAGCAGATATCTCTACAGATAAACCACTCCGTGATACCATTCAATTCTTGTCAGACACAGTTGACCAGATTATCGCCTACAGTGCCCAGTTGGGGGAGTAAATTAAAAGAGCCTGGGACAAAAGTCTAACATTAAATAAAAAAAGCGAACAAAACGAGTTATCTGAAACTCAGAATTCTGTCTTGTTCGCTTTTTTTCTAATCTATCGATTTTAAAAATTTATAATAAAGAATTCCTAAAATCAAAATTTTTTGTCCTGGCCTCTTAAATTATCCCCAAAAGCTATCTTCTTCAGCTTGATCTGAAGAGAAGAGCCAAACTTCTTTGATTTTTCCGTCTTCAATGCGGAAGAGGTCAATCCCGTTCATATTGAGTTCAGTACCATCAGCACGTGTTCCAAGAAAAGTAACATTGGCTGCGATTAAATCCTTATTGTCAGAAACCCAATTTGTTACCACCTTAAAGGTTCCATTAGTTTTCTCAGCAAATGTAGCTAGGTGAGGCCCTAGCTGGTCCTTACCAACAACTGTACCAGATATACTATGAGTACCAGGTTGATGCCAGATAATATCGTCTGCCATCGTTTCAAAGACACCAGGAAAGTCACCAGCAATTAAAGCTTGGTTATAAGCATTGAAAATTTCTAAGTTTGTTGACATATATATTCTCCATTTCTTTTTTATGATATAATTGTAACAGTTACAAACAAAAAAACAAGTAGATACTTTTTCGATAGCTGGTATCAAAAGCGGTACTTTTATTGATACTAAAAGATAAATTTTTTTAAAAAAAATAGAAAGAAGATATTTTATGACAAATAAAGTGAGTGAGTATGGTATTTGTCCATTTGCGACAACGCAGAGGGTTTTAACGGGGAAATGGGCACTGGTAATCATTTATCAGTTGAGTACAGGTACCAAACGATTTAAAGAATTGCAGAGATTATTGCCTGGAATTACTCAAACTATTTTGACTCGTCATCTCCGTCAATTAGAAAAGGATAAGATTGTTCAACGAAAGGTCTATGCCGAAGTTCCACCACGAGTTGAGTACAGCTTAACCGAAATGGGGAAGGAATTCAGAGTTGTGTTAGATGCTGTCGAGAAATGGGGTCTGGATTATATCAAGTTGCTAAATGCTAATGAGATAAGTAACAGATAATTCCTATATAGGGAATGTATTTTTTATCAAATCTCTCAATTAAAAGACAGTAAGTCAAACCTGAAAATTTCCAAACAATTTTCTTGAAACCCTTTCTTACTTTTGATAGACTAGTATCTAGTTTTTGAAAAAAGGAGAAAGAAAATGAAAAAATTTGTCGCTGAGTTAATCGGTACGTTCATGCTTGTGTTCATCGGAACAGGAGCTGTTGTTTTTGGAAATGGTCTTGAAGGTCTTGGACACCTTGGAATTGCTTTTGCCTTTGGTTTGGCAATCGTAGTTGCAGCTTTCTCAATCGGAACTGTTTCAGGTGCTCACTTGAACCCAGCTGTTTCGATTGCTATGTTTGTAAACAAACGTTTGTCATCTTCTGAGCTTGTAAACTACATCCTTGGACAAGTTGTTGGAGCTTTCATCGCTTCTGGCGCTGTCTTCTTCCTCTTGGCAAATTCAGGTATGTCAACTGCAAGTCTTGGTGAAAATGCCTTGGCAAACGGTGTAACTGTCTTTGGTGGTTTCTTGTTTGAAACAATCGCAACCTTCTTGTTTGTCTTGGTTATCATGACTGTAACATCAGCAAGCAAGGGCAATGGCGCGATCGCTGGTTTGGTAATTGGTTTGTCATTGATGGCTATGATCCTTGTTGGATTGAATATTACTGGACTTTCAGTTAACCCAGCTCGTAGCTTGGCACCAGCTGTCTTTGTAGGTGGTGCAGCCCTTCAACAAGTATGGATTTTCATCCTTGCCCCAATCGTTGGTGGTGTTCTTGCAGCACTTGTTGCTAAAAACTGTCTTGGAACAGAAGAATAATTGAAACTCAAAAAGCCTTGCTCCTCATCTTGAGGAACAGGGCTTTTTCGTATGATACTCTTTGAAAATCTCTTCAAACAACGTCAGCTTCATTTACAACCTCAAAGCAGTGCTTTGAGCAACCTGCGGCTAGCTTCCTAGTTTGCTTTTTGATTTTCATTGAGTATGAGTTTAGCGGTTGTCAATTTTCTCTGGATAAAGGTCGTGTTGGAAGAGGCGTTGTTCTGCCAAGCCTTCATACTTAGTTCCAGGCTTACCGTAGTTGTAGTAGGGGTCAATTGAGATACCACCGCGCGGAGTGAATTTTCCCCAAACCTCCAAATAGCGAGGGTCTAGCAAGTTGACCAAGTCTTTCCCGATGGTGTTGATACAGTTTTCGTGGAAATCTCCGTGGTTTCGGTAGCTAAAGAGGTAGAGTTTGAGGGATTTTGACTCAACACAGAGCTTGTCAGGAATGTAGGAAATATAGATAGTTGCAAAGTCTGGCTGAGCAGTGATTGGGCAAAGTGAGGTAAATTCAGGACAGTTAAATTTGATGAAATAGTCATTTTCCACATGACGATTATCAAAGGATTCTAGGACTTCGGGTTGATATTCGAAAATGTAGTTGGTTTCTTTGTTGCCTAGTAGGCTTAGGTTTTTCATTTCTTCTTGTTGTGACATGTTTTTTTCTTTCTAATCTTAAACACCACGTTGATTATCGTAGAGGAGGGTATGGAGTTGAGGAAGGACGCGGACATTGCCCCAACTATCGTCAGTAGCGATGCGTTCCCAGAGTTCTTTGAGACGGTCCAGTTGATCTTGGATAATATTGCCTGTGGCCTTGGGCTCAGGATTTCCAGCCGATAAGAAGAGGACATCTGGTTGGTAGCGTTCTTGTATTCCTTTAGCAAAGGCCAAATCGGCATCGTCAAAGACAGGGATTTTAAAGGTGACTTTGTCTGGATCAAGTTGGGAAACGATAAAGTCCAAGGTCTCAAAGTTGACTTCCATCTTGGATGAAGGAGGTTTGGGACTCAGGGTGACTTGGTCGATGTCTTTCAACCAATTTTGCCAGCGAGAACCTTGAGTCTCGACAGCAAGGGTGACACCACGTTCCTTGAGCTTTTTGACGAGTTCAGCCATGTTGGCTGCTAGGATAGCAGGATTTCCCCCAGATAGGGTTACATAGTCGTAGCTTCCCAATTTATCCAAGGCAGCAATGACCTCGTCAGCTGTCATACGAGTTGGCTTTTCAGAACCATCCCAAGTAAAGGCAGAATCGCACCAGTCGCAGTGGTAGTCGCAACCAGCAGTGCGGACAAACATGGTTTTCTGCCCGATTGCACGGCCTTCGCCTTGAAAGGTTGGGCCAAAAATTTCCAAAACTGGTAGTTTGAGGACACGTTCCCTAGTCATCTAACCACTCCCGTCTAAACTCCGCAAAGGCAGTCGGAGTCTCATAGAGGCGAACGTATTCCAAACGGAGACCGCGCTCGTCTGGCAACTCTTGGTACATGGTTTGGAAAATCCAGTAAACCATATTTTCAGCAGTCGTATTCATATAGGGAAGAGTTTCGTTTAGATAGCGATGATCCAAGTGGGGCTCTAAGTAGTTCTTGTAGATCGATTTGATGTCTCCGAAATCGTAGGTCATGCCGCGTTCATCTAAAAAACCACTGACAGCAATCTGCAGATGATAGGTGTGACCATGAAGGGATTTGCATTTTCCCTCATAGTGAAAGAGGTGGTGGGCAGCATCAAAGGTAAATTCTTTGGAGACTAGAGTCCGATAAGGATTATAAACGAGAGATTCTCCAGTTTCTTGTTTGATTTCTTTGGGTGCAAAAAACATTAGGCTTCTCCTTTCTGTGAGAGATAAACATCTAGACCATGTTGACGTAGGTGGCAGGCTGGGCAATCTCCACAGCCACTCCCGATAATTCCGTTGTAGCAGGTTAATGTTTTTTCACGAACATAGTCAAAGGCACCGAGTTGGTCGGCTAATTCCCAAGTTTCAGCCTTGTCTAGCCACATGAGAGGCGTTTGGATAATGAAGTCGTAATCCATGGCAAGGTTGAGAGTAACATTAAGGGATTTGACAAAGACATCCCGACAATCAGGGTAGCCTGAGAAGTCTGTCTCGCAGACACCTGTCACGATATCTTTAATGCCCCGTTGCTTAGCAAGGACTGCCGCAAAGGACAGAAAGAGGTGGTTGCGACCGTCAACAAAGGTATTGGGAACCTCCCCCTCTTTTTGCTCAATTTCCAGATCAGAGGTCAGGGCATTTTCAGTGATTTGTCCCAGCAGCGACATATCTAGGATGTGATGACGAATTCCTTGTTCCTCAGCGATTTCTCTAGCAACTTGAATTTCGAGATGATGGCGTTGGCCGTAGGCAAAGGTAACTGCTTCGACCGTTTCATAGTGTTCTTTAGCCCAAAAGAGGCAGGTTGTGGAATCTTGACCGCCACTAAAGACGACCAAGGCAGATTGACGTTTCATAGTACTCCTTCCGAAATGGGAAATGTTCAGAGCACGCAAAAAGCTCCCTTGAGGGAGCTAAAAAATACCAAGTCAAGGTTTTTTTTAGCGATGGCATGTCCCAAACATCGTAATATTCTACCTATAGTCTAGCATATTTTTTGAAAAATGGCAAAGGGCAAGAAAAAAGAGACCAAAGCAAGTACTTGGTCTCTAATGTGATTAGCTCAATTCAGCAACGATAGCCTTGATTTGTTCTGCTGTGTGAACACCAGCAACTTGTTTCACCACTTGGCCGTCTTTTTTGAAGAGAAGAGTTGGGATAGACATGATTCCAAAAGCACGAGCTGTGTTTGGATTTTCATCAACGTCCATTTTAACGATTTTCAAGACATCTTCTGAAAGTTCTTCAGACAATTTATCCAAGATTGGACCTTGCATACGACATGGACCACACCAAGTTGCCCAGAAGTCTACCAAGACCAAACCGTCTTTTGTTTCTTGTTCGAATGTTGCATCTGTAATTGCTTTTGCCATTGTATTTCTCCTTTTTTAGTTATATTGGCTTAAATCTTGTTTCTTGAGATAGAAGAAGATATCTCCGTAAGTTCCATGGTAGTCCAAATCATGACCCTTGTAAGTCAATTTTTGAACAGGGTAGTAGTCTGCGACGCCGATAAGGCAAGCTTGTTGTGAACGATCAAAGTCTTCATAAGATTCGAACGTTACAGTTCTTTCGTTCTTGCTGGCATCTAGATAGGTAATTTCAATCATTTTAAAAACTCCTTTGTTTAATGATGACTTTATTTTACTCCTTGTAAAAGAGAATGTCAAGAAAAATGATTGCGCACGCAACTTTTTTTAAAAAAATCATCTTAAAGCAAGAAATCCAAACCAGTTTCCAAGCTTTCTTCGACAGCCTTTTGTAGAGAGGCCAGTGTCTTTTGCCCATCACTTGTCAGGCAGATAAAACTAGAGCGTCTATCTTGATGGCAACACATGCGACTAAGCAGACCGCAATTTTTAGCTTCTAAGCGAGCTACCATCCGAGAAACAGCGCTCGGGCTCAGATGAAGCTTATCTGGCAGGTCAATCTGTCGTAGAGATTTTTCTTGAGCCAAGTCCAGATAGTAGAGCAGGTAAAACTCTTTCAAGGTCAGACTTTGGTCACTCTGTTGGGCAATGGTCTCTTCCAAGAGACCTTCAATTTCTTTTTGCCGACGATTGAAGTCAAACCATTTTTCCAAATAAGTCATAGTATCTCCTTTCTTTTTAGAGTCATAAATAGAAGAAAGTCCATTCACGGACAATCTCTGTATCACAAGATGATTGCGCATGCAATAATTATACTACTTTTCAAGAAGGCTGGCAAGAAGGACGCTAGAATCTTTTTATCTTAAATTACGCCTGTTTTCACTAGTCTATAATTGTCTGTATCCCCTTTCTTCTTAAACTTTCATCAACTCTTATGCATTTCCTTGAAATTTTCTGAAAAAAGAGTAAACTGGTATGCAAGAAGTCTATTTCGTGGAGTTTAGGATGAAATTATATGTTCAATTAATGATTCTCTTTGTGATTTCTCTAATCGGAGAGGGGATTTCCAGTTTCTTTCATTTGCCCATCCCAGGCAGTATTATCGGCTTGATTATTCTTTTTCTAGCCCTACAATTCAAGTGGCTGAGAACTAGGCATGTCAATATGGTGGGGAATTTCTTGCTGGCCAATATGACCATTCTCTTTTTGCCGCCAGCAGTGGGAATCATGGAGAAGTTTGATGTGATTGCTCCCTATCTTTTGCCCATTGTCTTGATTGTCTTTTTTGCAGCAGTCATCAATATTATCCTCATAGCCTTGGTGGTTCAGTTTATCAAACGACGGTTTGAGGGAGATTATGAGAAAGGAGATGCCAAATGAGTGAATTTGTTTCCAATCCCCTGTTTGGGCTTGCCCTGTCTATCCTAGCTTATCTAGTGGGAATGCTGATTTACAGACGTTTTCCCCATCCATTGACAACGCCCTTGCTTTTGTCAGCTGTTTTCATTATCATCTTTCTAAAGGTGACGGGGATTTCTTACCAAGATTACTACCAAGGTGGGGTTTATCTGAACAACTTGATTGTCCCATCGACCGTGGCTTTAGGGATTCCCCTTTATAAGAGTTTTCACTTGATGAAGCACCATGCTCGGAGTATTCTTTTTGGAAGTCTGTTAGCAGTAGTTGTCAATACCTCTTTCACAGCCCTTGTGGCTAAGATTTTTGGCATGGACTTTTTCCTAGCCATTTCTCTCTTTCCTAAGTCAGTGACAACCGCTATGGCAGTGGGAATTACAGAAAAATTGCAAGGTTTGACGACTGTGACCTTGGTCGTTGTAGTGGCGACTGGGATTTTAACCAGTGTCATCGGCCCAACCCTTTTGAAGTGGTTGAAAATTGACGATCCAGTAGCTGTTGGTCTTTCCCTTGGAGGAACAGGTCACGCAGTTGGAACGGGAACAGCCTTTCGATACGGTTCTGTAGCAGGAGCCATGGGTGGCTTGGCTATCGGTGTCACCGGTATTCTCTATGTCTTTGTCAGCCCTATTGTAGCCAGTTTGATATTGAGTTAAATCAAAACCCAGCTGTTTAGCTGGGCCTTTTTTATTGTAAATTAACCTTATTTTTCAAGATGTGATAAGTTCCTAGATAGTAGATGGCTATAAGAATAACTTCTTCCAGAATAGTCATGATAATGCCCATCTGGAACTGATCAGCTCCTCCTGAGGTTGATGGGAAGTAGAAGCCAGGGTTAGAACGATAGAAGAGTTCAATAAAGCCAACGACAATTTGGATACCAATGTAGGCTACAATTGACAGTGCGGTACGGTATTCATTGAAAAGCTGTCCAATGGAAATAGCCAAGTAGATACAGAGGATTCCAGAAATGGTATTTAGTAGGAAGGATACCCCCATAAGAGAGAGTTGAGGAAGGTGTGTTCTTATAAATGGTATCAAGTCAGAAGTTGCAAACCAATCTGGAGCCGTTAGAGTCAGAACAATAAAAGCACTTAGAGCTAGTACAGCAGTGCTGACAATAGACCAAATAAAGGCACCGACTAATTTAGCAGTGATGATATGGTGTTCAGAAACTGGCAAGGTCAAAGTCAGATAGCCTTGTCGGTCATAGACACTTCCTTTGAAGCGTTTAATAATCAAGAAGATAGTTGAAATCGCAAGTGTAATCATCAAACCACCAAAGACAGTAGCTAGAAAAACAAGTAGAACAGATAGATTTTTTTCAGGTAGTTTGATTAAGGATTGTGCTTGTATCCCGATAAGGGCAGAAAGGATGAGCACGGCAGCGTAGAGGGCTAAATACCACTTGTTAACATTTTTAAATTCATAGCGGACTAAATTCCAAAACATAATAATCTCCTTTATTTAGGCCTTAAATTCCTGACGGAAGAGTTGGTCAATGGATTCACCTGACTCATAGCGAATATCATCTACATTTCCTTGACGGACGACTTTTCCGTCTTTGAGGAAGACAATTTCATCCAAGATTGGCTCGATATCAGAAATCAAGTGGGTAGAAATCAAAACGGTAGAAGTTGGTGAGTAGTTGTTGATAATGGTATTGAGAATATACTCACGGGCTGCTGGATCCACCCCACCAATGGGTTCGTCTAAAACGTAGAGACGAGCATCACGGCTCATAACCAAAATCAGTTGTACCTTTTCCTTGTTTCCTTTTGATAGTTTCTTGAGACTACTATTTTCATCAATGCCGAGGTCTGCAAGTAGATGATGGGCGCGTTCAAGATTGAAATCTTTATAGAAGGTCTTGAAGTAGGTTAGGGCTTCTTTGACCTTCATTTGCTCATTGAGATAGGTGGTATCAGGCAAATAAGCTACGATAGCCTTGGTTGCTGGGCTTGGGTCCATGTCGTTGATCAGGACGCGTCCTTGATCTGGTTGCAAGAGTCCATTGATTAGTTTAATCAAGGTTGTTTTTCCTGAGCCGTTTGGACCAAGGAGACCAACGATTTTTCCAGCTGGGATGTCAAGGGAAACATTTTCAAGGGCTGGGGTTGCTCCATAAGATTTGGATACATTTTCAAATGCTAGTAATGACATAGGCTTAAACTCCTTTAATATAATCGCCGACTACGCCTGGTAGTTCTTCTTTTTCATAGCCAAAATGGGTCATGGAGGAAACGAAGTGTTCCAATTCTTCTTCTGATAATTGTTTGCGTGATTGGGCGATTAGCTCCTTATCCTCAGTTACAAACCGTCCAGTTGTTCGCTTGCTGTAGACAAATCCTTCTCGTTCAAGATCTGACAAGGCTCTTTGGATGGTGTTTGGATTGACACCGGCCTCGCTTGCTAGCTCTCTCACAGTTGGAAGTTGTTGATTGGGTTCTAGTGTATGGGAAACAATCTGAAGCTTGATTTTCTCCATAATCTGTAAATAGATGGGTTTTTTGTTGTCAAATGTCCAGGACATCTTGGTCTCCTTTCTCCTATCCTTTTGTCTTAATTAAATAATACAACAAAACAAAAAACTTGTCAAGCAAAAAGAAGAATTGTTTTGGGAATCGCTTAAAAAATGGTATAATGAAAAGAAAACGATAAGGAGGGAAAGGATGCGTTGTCCAAAATGTGGGGCTACCAAGTCAAGTGTTATCGATAGTCGCCAAGCAGAAGAAGGGAACACCATTCGTAGAAGACGTGAGTGCGATGAATGCCAACACCGTTTTACAACCTACGAACGAGTAGAAGAAAGAACCTTAGTGGTTGTTAAAAAAGATGGCACACGGGAACAATTCTCCAGAGATAAAATCTTTAATGGGATTATCCGCTCAGCCCAGAAACGTCCTGTGTCAAGTGATGAAATCAACATGGTAGTCAATCGTATCGAACAGAAACTCCGTGGTCGAAATGAAAATGAAATTCAAAGTGAGGACATCGGTTCGCTCGTCATGGAGGAGTTGGCTGAGTTAGATGAGATTACTTATGTACGTTTTGCCAGTGTCTATCGTAGCTTTAAGGATGTCAGTGAGTTAGAGAGTCTGCTCCAACAAATTACCCAGTCCTCTAAAAAGAAAAAGGAAAGATAAATGAAGCCAATTGACCGTTTTTCTTATCTAAAGAATAATCGGGTGTCGCAAGATACCTCATCTCTGGTACAGTGCTACCTCCCGATTATCGGTCAGGAGGCACTGAGCCTTTATCTTTATACGATTAGTTTTTGGGATAATGGCAGAAAGGAATACCTCTTTTCAAGCATTCTCAACCATCTCAACTTTGGGATGGACAGACTTTTAAAATCCTTGAAAATCCTATCTGCTTTCAATCTCTTAACCCTCTATCAAAAGGGGGATGTTTACCAGCTAGCTCTCCATGCTCCTCTTTCAAGTAAGGATTTCTTGGAACATCCTGTTTATCGTAGACTCTTGGAGAAAAAAATTGGTGATGCAGCTGTGGAGGATTTGGGAGTTGAAAGTGCTGATGGTCAAGAAATACCTGTTTCACTCAATCAAGTCTTTCCAGATTTGGCAGAACTAGGAAGTCAAGAAGACCTTAGTCTCAAGAAGAAAGTGGCCAACGATTTTGACTTGGAACATTTTCGTCAGCTTATGGCTCGAGATGGGCTTCGCTTTGCGGATGAGCAGTCCGACGTCTTAAACCTCTTTGCCATTGCCGAGGAAAAGAAGTGGACTTGGTTTGAAACTTATCAATTGGCCAAGTCAACAGCTGTTTCTCAGGTTATTTCAACCAAACGCATGCGGGAAAAAATCGCTCAAAAACCTGTTTCCTCTGACTTTAGTCCTAAGGAAGCAACCATTATCAAGGAAGCAAAAAGTAAGACTGCCCTGCAGTTCTTGGCAGAAATCAAGCAAACACGCAAGGGAACCATTACCCAAACAGAAAGAGAACTCTTGCAACAAATGGCTGGCTTGGGCTTACTGGACGAAGTTATTAATATCATTCTCTTGTTGACCTTTAACAAGGTAGATTCGGCAAACATCAATGAGAAATATGCCATGAAGGTAGCCAATGACTATGCCTATCAAAAAATTCATTCGGCAGAAGAGGCAGTTCTTCGGATCCGTGAGCGAGGGCAGAAAAGTCAGTCTCAAAAAAGCAGTAACCCCAGTCCTGCTAAGTCCAATGTGCCCAAGTGGAGCAATCCAGATTATAAAAATGAAACCAGTGAGGAAACTCGTCTGGAACTAGAGCGTAAGAAACAAGAACTATTAGCTCGATTAGAAAAAGGAGGAGATTAGATGGAAAGTGTCGGAGACGTACTCAAACGTCAACCTAGCCGTTTTCATTATCAAGATTTGGTCCAGAAAATCATGAAGGATCCTGATGTTGCGGCCTTTATCCAGCAAGAATCCCTTACTCCAGAGGAATTGAATCGTAGTATCTCCAAGTTTAATCAGTACATCACTGAGCGCGACAAGTTTCTTCGTGGGGATACGGATTATATTGCCAAAGGTTACAAGCCTATTTTGGTTATGAATCATGGCTATGCGGATGTTTCTTATGAAGAAACTCCTGAACTAATTGTGGCTGAAAAAGAAGCGGCTATTAAGAACCGTCTCAAGTTAATCAATCTGCCAGCCAGTCTCAAGAAAGCTAGTTTAGCTCAAGTTGACTTGGATGATTTGGAGCGCTTGCCAGTTTTTGAAAAGCTATTAGCCTTCGTGGAACAGTATCCAACTATTCGAAAAGGTCTTTACCTATATGGAGATTTTGGTGTGGGTAAAAGTTTCATGGTGGCTGCCTTGGCTCATGATTTATCAGAAAAACGTGGTGTTTCATCAATTCTCCTCCACTATCCTAGCTTTGTCATTGATGTCAAAAATGCTATCGGTGATGGTAATGTCAAGACCTTGGTAGATGAGATTAAATTGTCTGAAGTCCTGATTTTAGATGACATTGGTGCCGAGCAATCAACAGCTTGGGTACGTGATGAAATCCTGCAAGTGATTCTCCAATATCGGATGCAGGAAAATTTACCGACCTTTTTCACCTCCAACTTCAACTTTGAAGAATTGGAGCTGCATTTCGCTAAAGGGAAACATGGAAATGACGAAACCTGGGAAGCCAGACGCGTCATGGAACGCATCCGTTATTTGGCTGAGGAGACTCGTTTAGAAGGAGTAAACCGTCGATGACAGAAACGATTAAACTGATGAAAGCTCATAAGTCTGTTCGAAGATTTAAGGAGCAAGTCCTTCCTCAAGAAGACTTGACTGAAATCCTGACAGCAGCCCAGATGGCCTCGTCTTGGAAGAATTTTCAATCCTACTCTGTGATTGTAGTACGAAGTCAAGAGAAGAAGGATGCCTTGTATGAATTGGTGCCTCAAGAAGCCATTCGCCAGTCTGCTGTTTTTCTTCTTTTTGTCGGAGATTTGAACCGTGCAGAAAAGGGAGCTCGACTTCATACCGATTCATTCCAACCCCAAGGTGTAGAAGGTCTCTTGATTAGTTCGGTCGATGCGGCTCTTGCTGGTCAAAATGCCTTGCTGGCAGCTGAAAGATTGGGCTATGGTGGTGTCATTATTGGCTTGGTGCGTTACAAGTCAGAAGAAGTGGCAGAGCTCTTTAACCTGCCTGACTACACCTATCCTGTCTTTGGGATGGCACTAGGTTTACCAAATGAAGAACACGAAGTCAAACCTCGCTTGCCATTGCATCAGGTGGTTTTTGAGGAAGAATATCAGGAACAAACAGTTGATGTGATTGAGGCTTATGACCGTGTACAGGCTGACTATGCTGGAGCGCGTGCGACCACAAGCTGGAGTCAGCGCCTAGCAGAACAGTTTGGTCAAGCTGAACCAAGCTCAACTAGAAAAAATCTTGAACAGAAGAAGTTATTGTAGAAAGTGAGAAATTATGGCCCTACCAACTATTGCCATTGTAGGACGTCCCAATGTTGGGAAATCAACCCTATTTAATCGGATCGCTGGTGAGCGAATCTCCATTGTAGAAGATGTCGAAGGAGTGACACGTGACCGTATCTATGCAACGGGTGAGTGGCTCAATCGTTCCTTTAGCATGATTGATACAGGAGGAATCGATGATGTCGATGCTCCTTTCATGGAACAAATCAAGCACCAGGCAGAAATTGCCATGGAAGAAGCTGATGTTATTGTTTTTGTCGTGTCTGGTAAGGAAGGAATTACCGATGCGGACGAATACGTAGCCCGTAAGCTTTATAAGACCCACAAACCAGTTATCCTTGCGGTTAACAAGGTGGACAACCCTGAGATGCGAAATGATATCTATGATTTTTATGCCCTCGGTTTGGGCGAACCACTGCCTATCTCATCTGTTCATGGTATCGGTACAGGAGATGTGCTAGATGCCATCGTAGAAAATCTTCCAAATGAATATGAAGAAGAAAATCCAGATGTGATTAAGTTTAGCCTGATTGGTCGTCCCAATGTTGGAAAATCTAGCTTGATTAACGCTATCTTGGGAGAAGACCGTGTCATTGCCAGTCCAGTTGCTGGAACAACTCGTGACGCCATTGATACCCACTTTACAGATACAGATGGTCAAGAGTTTACCATGATTGATACGGCTGGTATGCGTAAGTCTGGTAAGGTTTATGAAAATACCGAGAAATACTCTGTTATGCGTGCCATGCGAGCTATTGACCGCTCAGATGTGGTCTTAATGGTCATCAATGCGGAAGAAGGCATTCGTGAATACGATAAGCGTATCGCAGGATTTGCCCATGAAGCTGGTAAAGGAATGATTATCGTGGTCAATAAGTGGGATACACTTGAAAAAGACAACCACACTATGAAAAACTGGGAAGAAGATATCCGTGAGCAGTTCCAATATCTACCTTACGCACCGATTATCTTTGTATCAGCCTTGACCAAGCAACGTCTCCACAAACTTCCTGAGATGATCAAGCAAATCAGCGAAAGTCAAAACACACGTATTCCATCAGCTGTCTTGAACGATGTGATTATGGATGCCATTGCCATCAACCCAACACCGACAGATAAAGGAAAACGCCTTAAGATTTTCTATGCGACCCAAGTGGCAACCAAACCACCAACCTTTGTCATCTTTGTCAACGAAGAAGAACTCATGCACTTTTCTTACCTGCGTTTCTTGGAAAATCAAATCCGCAAGGCCTTTGTCTTTGAAGGAACACCAATCCATCTCATCGCAAGAAAACGTAAATAAAAAAGTAGAATCTGGAATGACATTTCCAGATTTTTTTGATAGAATGAAAATGAAGAAAACGCTATCAAAAAAAGGGGGATGCTGATGAAACATTTGTTTAAATTCTTACTTTTAGCACCTTACTTTTATTTTGATAACTGGATTGAAAAGGCCAACAGAAATAGTAAATTTTTCCCAATTTTTTACTATTTTTACTGGGTTTACATCCCCCTCTATTCTCTTTTTAGCCTTGCTTGGACAGTTATTTCAGTTCTGTTTTTCAATATCGTCATGAGAAATTTGACAGATATCAAGTTATGGGGCATTTGGTTTCTTTTTATTCTGCTAGCTATTGGTCTGAATAGGTTAACTTATTTCTGTTTCAAAAAAATGCTTCGCTTGAGACGAGAACTAGGGAAGTCTAAAGGTGGAAGGCATTGATTTATATTGGTAATAACATTTAATAGAACGAAACTAAAGAAAACAATTTCAAAGAGGAGGTGTCGATGATGAAACTGTCGTTTAATTGGTTTCATTTGATACTCTTATTTCCTTGTTTATATTTTTTCTATTGGATAGACAATGCTGACAGAAACAGTAAAATTTTCCCCATCATCTACTATTTTTACTGGATTTATATTTCCTTTTTAGCTCTGTTTAGCTTGGATATGACAATTTTTTCATTCTTATTTTTCCCTTTTGTTCTAAATCATGAATCAGATGCTAGTACTTGGGGTGTTTGGTTGCTTTTGATAGTCTTATCTCTAGGCAGTGACTGGTTAGACTATATCTTTTTCAAAAAAATGTTTCGCTTGAGACGGGAACTCGGGAAGTCTAAAGGTGTGAATTAAGAAAAGGGTAGGAACTAAAAAATGACTATATCTATGATTTATTTATGCGGCTATAGATACAGTCGTTTTTATTTTGATTATGAAACTTGAGAGAAATATTCATCTTGTATAGTGGATTGAATATGAAATAATACAATACAACTTATAAAACATTGGAAAAAAATGCTTTAGATGCCTTAATTGATTCGTTCGCATTCTATTTCGATTTGCTATAATAAAATGATGAGAGTTATTACAAATTATAGGTTTGAAAAATCATTAATTTCTTTTTCGAGTAATTTAACTAATGCCTCTTCTTTGGTTAGTCGTAATAAAGTGATTCCTTTATCAATCAAATCGGAGTTATGTTGCAGTATTCCCAAGCGTACTTGAGAAAATCCAAGAATATCATATATTTTTAATTCTTCTGCTAATACCAAAAGTTGTAGGGTGATTGTTTCACATTCTTTGAGTAAATGATGTTGAAAATATACAGTGGAGAGATTAGCTAAAAAAGATGATAAAAATACTTTTGTTTCTCGGAAATATTTATATTTTTCGATGGTTTTCATGATTCTATCAATAAGAAGGAGAAGATTTTCAGAAGGAAAGAAAAAGAGAATGGTTCCAAGCAATTTCAAATCACTAATGTACCATGTCTCCATAGGTTCAAGATAGTCCCAAATTTCTTCATACAAATCTTTCAAGACGTGGTTGTTTTTGAATCCTTTAGTTCGTAACTCTGTGACAATTTTTGTATGACGATAGATATTTTGAATAGGAACATCGTGATGTGTCTTAAGATATTTTTGACACTTCTCAGTGAGTTCAACCATTTTTCTAGTATCTTGAAAAGTAGACGGATTTTGGCTCTCTACAATAATGTTTCGTCTTTTACTAGGATGGTATTCGTTGCATATATACTTGAATTCTGCTAAGCTCATATCAATTTGTTCAAGAAGAAATACCATGTTTTCAAAACTGGGAATAACTTTACCGTGTTCAATATTTGTTAGAGTTGTTCTATGTATGACTTGTCCACATACATCTTGTTGGGTCAATCCTTTTGACTTTCGAATTTCTTTAAAAATTTGTCCATAATCCCATCTCATATTGTTCCTCCTAGGCAAATGTGAATATTTTCTACATTTATAAAAAACGTAGAAAAAGGTGGTATTATTATATCAAAAAAGGAGGAAAAAAGTCATGGGATTTAAAAAATATTTGAAGAATTTACCGAAAAACTCTGGATTTATTATATCCTTGATTTGGAGTTGGATTCCACTTATCTGGTTTGAAACGTGGTTTTGGGGATAAAGAAATTAGAGTCTATACATAGTAAGTAAAGGAGGAATTTGTATGATATATCATCGTCTAGAATAAATCTATATTTAAAATAGAAGTTATAAGGAATCTTCTTGAATAAAAAATGAAAGGAAACAGAAAAAATGAAAACTAAAAAATTATTAAAAATGGTTATTCCTGTTTTAATGATAAGTGCTGTTGGAACTACTTTCGTAGAGGCAAATCAGATAGGTGCTTTTAGTAATTTTGTTATTACTACCAGTTATGAGAGAACAGGTTATTTGACCAAAGAAAATGAAGATGCGGAATATATCATGAACTTAAATCCTTGTAGAAATTTACATCCCATGACTGTTAAGCATCGTATAGTAAATTCTAATGGAGAAGCTCGTAGTGGAGAATCGTTAACAACCTGTGGTACTCGTTCAACTCATGGGAATTGGGCAACGGTTGGCTATGTTTATG
The DNA here is from genome assembly GCF_051106265.1 of Streptococcus sp. KHUD_015. GTDB lineage: Bacteria > Bacillota > Bacilli > Lactobacillales > Streptococcaceae > Streptococcus. Next base: position 1,632,045 of record NZ_CP193665.1, on the reverse strand, counting down.
CAGCAGATATGGCAAGACAAAATTGGTGGGATTTATCAGCTGCCATTTCAGGTAGTTGGTCACCAAACTAATTCGTAAAGTAGGTATAATTTATGAAGATTCCTCTCTTAACTTTGGCAAGGCATAAATTTGTTTATGTCTTGCTTACTTTGCTTTTTCTTGCTTTGGTTTATCGTGATGTTTTGATGACTTATTTCTTTTTTGATATTCATGCACCTGACCTAGCCAAATTTGATGGACAAGCAATTAAAAATGACTTATTAAAATCAGCATTAGATTTTCGTATTCTCCAGTTCAATCTAGGTTTTTATCAATCATTTATTATTCCAATCATCATTGTTTTGCTAGGTTTTCAATACATTCAGCTGAAAAATAAAGTTTTACGATTGAGTATTGGAAGAGAAGTGAGTTATCAAGGGTTAAAAAGAAAGTTGATTTTGCAAGTTGCAAGTATCCCTTGCTTGATATATTTAGTGACTGTGCTGATAATTGCAATCATAACCTATTTCTTTGGGACTTTTTCTCCTCTGGAATGGAATTCTCTATTTTCTGATGGGAGTAGTTTACAAAGGCTTCTAGATGGAGAAATAAAAAGTTATTTGTTTTTTATGTGTGTTCTTCTAATCGGTATCTTCATCAATACGGTCTATTTTTTAAAAATAGTTGATTATTTAGGGAATGTGACTCGTTCGGCAATCGCCTATTTGATGTTTCTTTGGCTTGGTTCTATGTTGCTCTATAGTGCCTTGCCTTACTATATGGTTCCTATGACGAGTTTGATGCAATCTAGCTATGGAGATGTAAGTTTGATGAAACTCTTTACTCCTTACATCCTTTACATCGTCTCTTATATGGTGCTTGAAAAATATGAAGATAATGTTTAAGAATTTTAACAATATTTGGCTAAAGAGAAAGATCGTTTTACTACTTCGTATAGTTCTGATGATGATTTTGACCAACTATCTATTGTCAACAGCGGTTCAAAAGCAGGATGTTTTTCTCTTTTTCAAGAGGGAATTGATTTCAATCTTTTTCTATAATGACTATTCTGAAGTGAATTTAGAAATCCCCAAACTCTTGTTAAACCTTTCTATTTTCATGGTTGGATGGCTCTCTGTCATTTTGCTTGAAACTGATTTGGCCGACCATTATCATCATTTGATTCGCTATCAATCAAGCTCCTTTTTCGATTATACAAGGAAACGATTGGTTGTCATTTCTAAATTTTTTACTCAAGATTTATTTGTCTGGTTTCTTGGTTTACTTCCGCTAGGAATTCATTTCAAAACAGTTGCTCTCTTCTTTTTACTTGCTCAGTTAATGATGTTGTATTTGCTACTGTCTTATCTGATAGCACTTATTAGTGCGGGCGCTGGTTTTTCCTTTTTTCTCTATTTTTTAGCATTTGTGGGACAAGAATGGATGATGGATCATATTGTGATAGTATATTTAGGACTCTTAAGTTTATTAGTTATCTTGATTGTTAGTCGGTTAGAAGAGAAATTTAAGAAAGGATAAACGATGAGACTTGAAATTATAAATGGACAGAAAATTTATGGGAAAAGACCTATTTTAAATGAGTTAAATCTGGTCTTTCAATCAGGAAAAATTTATGGACTTAAAGGTGATAATGGATCTGGCAAGACGGTTCTTTTAAAGGTACTTGCTGGTTATATTAAGCTTGACAAAGGAAAAGTTCTTCAAGATGGTAAAGTTTACGGGGTAAAAAATCATTATATTCAGGATGCAGGAATTTTAATTGAAAAGGTAGAGTTTCTATCTCATTTATCCCTGAGAGAAAATTTGGAACTGTTAAGGTATTTTTCATCTAAAGTTACGGAAAAAAGAATTGCCTATTGGATTCAATACTATGATTTACAGGAATTTGAAGACGTTGAATACCGTCATTTATCCTTAGGAACAAAGCAAAAAATGGCTTTGATTCAAGCCTTTATTGCCGAACCATCTATACTCTTTCTTGATGAACCTATGAATGCTTTGGATGAGAAGAGTGTGAGGTTAACCAAACAGGTCATTTTATCCTATCTGAAAAAAGAAAATGGTTTGGTTATCCTGACGTCGCACATATCGGAAGATATTTCAGACCTTTGTACAGATGTATTAGTTGTCGAAAATGGACATATACAATATTTAAAGGATATACAATCCTAGGAGGTGGCTTATGGAACATCTAAAATCATTTATTACACGCTATTCTAAGGTCTATATTGGTTTAGTTCTGCTGATCTGGCTGGCTTTCTTCTTTGTTCCTTGGGATAAACCAGTTCTGGGAATATCTATCAATCTCTTAATCATACAGAAAGTCTTGCTAGTTTTTGGTATTCTGTCTATTTTGATGGCCTTGCTGTCCAAGAAAGTCAGTCTCTTTGTTTTTGGATTGATCTGCTGTTTTTCTCTTTGGATAAATCTATTTATCCTATTTGCGATTTTGCCGATTTTTGTTGGCAATTAAATCATCATAAAAGTCAGAGAGGTTAGCTTGGAAACTAGCCTCTTTTTCCTTTTCAAAATGGGGATTCTTCCTTGAAAATAATCAGTAATTGTGCTAAAATTAAAAGAACATTCTAAAATATTCGGAATTTAAAGTAAGGAAAAACATGGCTAATATTTTAAAAACAATTATCGAAAATGATAAAGGAGAAATCCGTCGTCTGGAAAAGATGGCTGACAAGGTTTTCAAATACGAAGACCAAATGGCTGCTTTGACAGATGACCAACTAAAAGCAAAAACAGTTGAATTTAAAGAACGTTATCAAAATGGAGAATCACTGGATTCACTGCTTTATGAAGCATTTGCGGTTGTCCGTGAGGGTGCCAAACGTGTCCTAGGTCTCTTTCCATATAAGGTTCAGGTCATGGGAGGGATCGTTCTTCACCATGGTGACGTGCCAGAGATGCGTACAGGGGAAGGGAAAACCTTGACTGCGACTATGCCGGTATACCTCAATGCCCTTTCAGGCAAAGGGGTTCACGTAGTTACGGTCAATGAATACCTGTCAGAACGTGACGCGACAGAGATGGGTGAATTGTACTCATGGCTTGGTTTGTCAGTAGGGATTAACTTGGCTGCCAAATCTCCAATGGAGAAAAAAGAAGCCTATGAGTGTGATATTACCTACTCAACTAACTCAGAAATCGGATTTGACTACCTTCGCGACAACATGGTCGTTCGCGCTGAAAACATGGTACAACGTCCGCTTAACTATGCCTTGGTCGATGAGGTTGACTCAATCTTGATTGATGAGGCGCGTACACCTTTGATCGTATCAGGTGCTAACGCAGTTGAAACTAGTCAGCTCTACCACATGGCAGACCACTATGTGAAATCTTTGGATAAAGACGACTACATCATCGATGTGCAGTCTAAGACTATTGGTTTGTCTGATTCAGGGATTGACAAGGCTGAAAGCTACTTCAAGCTTGAAAATCTCTATGATATCGAAAATGTAGCTCTGACTCACTTTATCGATAACGCCCTTCGTGCCAACTACATCATGCTTCTCGATATTGACTATGTGGTGAGCGAAGAGCAAGAAATCTTGATCGTTGACCAATTTACAGGTCGTACTATGGAAGGTCGTCGTTATTCTGATGGATTGCACCAAGCCATTGAAGCTAAAGAAGGTGTGCCAATTCAGGATGAAACCAAGACATCTGCCTCAATCACTTACCAAAACCTTTTCCGTATGTACAAGAAATTGTCTGGTATGACAGGTACAGGTAAGACTGAGGAAGAAGAATTCCGTGAAATCTACAACATTCGTGTTATTCCAATCCCAACAAACCGTCCTGTTCAACGTATTGACCACTCAGACCTTCTTTATGCAAGTATCGAGGCTAAGTTTAAGGCGGTTGTCGAAGACGTTAAGGCTCGTTACCAAAAAGGTCAGCCTGTCTTGGTTGGTACAGTAGCGGTTGAAACTAGTGACTACATTTCTAAGAAATTAGTCGCAGCTGGCGTTCCTCACGAAGTCTTGAATGCTAAGAACCACTATAAAGAAGCCCAAATCATCATGAATGCTGGTCAACGTGGTGCTGTTACCATCGCAACCAACATGGCCGGTCGTGGTACCGACATCAAGCTTGGTGAAGGGGTTCGCGAATTGGGTGGACTTTGTGTGATTGGTACAGAACGTCATGAAAGCCGTCGTATCGATAATCAGCTTCGTGGACGTTCAGGTCGTCAAGGAGACCCAGGTGAGTCACAATTCTACCTATCTCTTGAAGATGACTTGATGAAACGTTTTGGTTCTGAACGCTTGAAGGGAATATTTGAACGCTTGAATATGTCTGAAGAGGCGATTGAGTCTCGTATGTTGACGCGTCAGGTTGAAGCAGCTCAAAAACGTGTCGAAGGAAATAACTATGATACCCGTAAACAAGTCCTTCAATACGATGACGTCATGCGTGAACAACGTGAGATTATCTACGCTCAACGTTACGATGTCATCACTGCAGACCGTGACTTGGCACCTGAAATTCAGTCTATGATCAAACGCACGATTGGTCGTGTCGTTGACGGTCATGCGCGTGCAAAACAAGATGAAAAACTCGAAGCAATTTTGAATTTTGCTAAGTACAACTTGCTTCCTGAAGATTCTATTACGATGGAAGACTTGTCAGGCTTGTCTGATAAGGCCATCAAGGAAGAGCTTTTCCAACGTGCCTTGCAAGTTTACGATAGTCAGGTTTCAAAACTACGCGATGAAGAAGCAGTCAAAGAATTCCAAAAAGTCTTGATTCTACGGGTGGTGGATAACAAGTGGACAGATCATATCGATGCCCTCGATCAATTGCGTAACGCGGTTGGACTTCGTGGCTATGCTCAGAACAACCCTGTTGTTGAGTATCAGGCAGAAGGTTTCCGTATGTTTAATGATATGATTGGTTCGATTGAGTTTGATGTGACACGCTTGATGATGAAAGCCCAAATTCATGAACAAGAAAGACCACAAGCAGAACACCATATCAGTACAACAGCGACTCGTAATATCGCTGCCCACCAAGCAAATATGCCTGAAAATCTGGATTTGAGCCAGATTGGACGGAATGAACTTTGCCCATGTGGTTCTGGTAAGAAGTTTAAAAACTGTCACGGTAAAAGACAATAAAATGAGATAGTTTAGAGGCGGATACCTTGTGAAAAGTAAATTTTTACTTGGTATCCGTTTGATTTATAAGGAGATGAGTTATGGTATTTACAGCAAAAAGTCCTAAAATTAATATTGAAGAAGTTCGTGCCTTATCAAAATTAGAAGGCCAAGCTTTGGAGAGAAAATCACAGCGCGATCAAGAGCTAGAAGCCATTATACGTGGAGAAGACCAGCGGATTCTCTTGGTAATCGGGCCATGCTCATCTGATAATGAAGAAGCTGTCCTTGAGTACGCTAAACGTTTGGCAGCTTTGCAAGAAGAAGTGGCAGACCGTATCTTTATGGTTATGCGTGTTTACACTGCCAAACCTCGTACCAACGGAGATGGATACAAGGGCTTGATTCACCAGCCTAATGCGACAGAAGCGCCTAGTCTTATCAACGGAATCAAAGCTGTTCGCCATCTTCATTATCGTGTTATCACAGAAACAGGTATGACAACAGCTGATGAAATGCTTTATCCTGAAAATCTTCCTCTTGTGGATGATTTGATTTCTTACATGGCGGTTGGTGCCCGTTCAGTTGAAGATCAGCAACACCGCTTCGTGGCAAGTGGAGCAGATTTTGCGACTGGGTTTAAAAATCCAACCTCTGGAAATCTCAATGTTATGTTTAATGGGATTTATGCTGCTCAAAACAAACAAAGTTTCCTTTTTCTTGGAAAAGAAGTAGAAACAACTGGGAACCCGCTTTCGCACGCCATTCTTCGTGGAGCAATCAATGAATATGGTAAGAATATTCCTAACTACTACTATGATAATTTGATGGATACCATTGCTCAGTATGAGAAGATGGGCTTGGAAAATCCCTTTATCATCGTCGATACCAATCATGACAATTCTGGTAAGCAACATATGGACCAAATTCGAATTGTCCGTCAGACCTTGATTAATCGTGATTGGAATGAAAAAATCAAGCAGTACGTTCGTGGATTTATGATTGAGTCTTATCTAGAAGACGGTCGTCAGAACGAACCGGAAGTATTTGGCAAGTCTATCACAGACCCTTGCCTTGGCTGGGAGAATACGGAAGTCCTCGTCAGAGAAATCTACCAAACGTTAGGAGAATAAGATGGCATTTATTGAAAAAGGTCAAGAAATCGATATTGAAGCAATCAAGGCAGAAACCCAATTGTCTGCGGAAGCCTTGCGACTCAAGGAGCGCCGTGATAGAGAATTGGCAGACATTATTTCAGGAGAAGATGACCGGATCCTTTTGGTGATTGGTCCTTGCTCTTCTGATAATGAAGAGGCTGTCTTGGAATATGCTCGCCGTTTATCCGCCTTGCAAAAGAAGGTGGCGGACAAGATTTTCATGGTTATGCGTGTTTATACAGCTAAACCTCGTACAAATGGAGACGGCTATAAAGGCTTGGTACACCAACCAGATACTTCAAAAGCTCCAAGTTTGATTAACGGCTTGCAGGCTGTGCGCCAGTTGCACTACCGCGTGATTACAGAGACTGGTTTGACAACGGCAGATGAGATGCTTTATCCGTCAAATCTGGTCTTGGTAGATGATTTGGTCAGCTACCATGCTGTGGGGGCTCGTTCTGTGGAAGATCAAGAGCACCGCTTTGTGGCTTCAGGAATTGATGCACCAGTAGGGATGAAAAATCCAACCTCAGGAAACCTTGGGGTCATGTTTAACGGTATCTATGCCGCTCAAAATAAACAGACCTTCCTCTTCCATGGTCAAGAAGTTGAGACTTCAGGAAATCCCTTGGCTCACGTCATTCTTCGTGGCGCAGTTAATGAATATGGGAAAAACGAACCTAACTTCTACTATGAAACCCTGCTAAATGCCATTGAACGCTATGAAGCCATGGGGCTTGAAAATCCCTTTATCCTCATCGATACCAACCATGATAACTCAGGAAAGCAATATATGGAGCAGATTCGAATTGTTCGCCAGACCTTGCAGAATCGTGATTGGAATGAGAAAATCAAAAAGACAGTTCGAGGCTTTATGATTGAATCTTACCTAGCAGATGGTCGTCAAAACCAACCAGAGGTCTTTGGTTGCTCCATTACCGACCCTTGTCTAGGTTGGGAAAATACAGAGGCCTTGGTAGAAGAGATTTATGCTACCTTGACAAAATAAGTGAAAAGGATGGAGTTGGGGAATCTCAACTCCTTTTGATGAGAATGATAGTTGGACACGGAATTGACATCGAAGAATTAGCTTCGATAGAAAGCGCAGTTACACGATATGAAGGTTTTGCTAAGCGCGTGTTGACCGCTAAGGAAATGGAGCGCTTCACCAGTCTCAAAGGGCGCAGACAAATTGAATATTTGGCTGGTCGCTGGTCGGCTAAAGAAGCCTTTTCTAAGGCAATGGGAACTGGCATTGGAAAGCTTGGTTTCCAAGATTTGGAAGTCTTGAATAATGAACGCGGGGCGCCTTATTTTAGTCAGTCACCATTTTCAGGAAAGATTTGGCTGTCTATCAGCCACACCGATCAGTTTGTGACAGCCAGTGTCATTTTGGAGGAAAATCATGAAAGCTAGTCCACATAGACCAACCAAGGCTCTGATTCATCTGGGAGCTATTCAACAAAATATTCAGCAAATGGGAGATCATATCCCTCAAGGAACGCTCAAGTTGGCTGTGGTCAAGGCCAATGCCTATGGACATGGGGCTGTTGCCGTTTCCAAGGCGATTCAGGACGATGTTGATGGTTTTTGCGTTTCCAATATTGATGAAGCTATTGAACTCAGACAGGCTGGACTCAGCAAGAAAATCCTTATTTTAGGAGTTTCTGACATCGAAGCAGTTGCTCTTGCTAAAGAATACGACATCACCTTGACAGTGGCTGGACTGGAGTGGATTCAAGCACTCTTAGATAAGGAAGCGGACTTAACTGGATTGACAGTCCACCTCAAGATTGATTCAGGAATGGGACGGATCGGTTTTAGAGAAGCAAGTGAGGTTGAGCAGGCTCAAGCTTTGCTCCAACAATACGGTGCTCGTGTTGAAGGAATCTTTACCCACTTTGCTACTGCAGATGAAGCATCAGATACCTATTTTAATGAGCAATTAGAACGGTTTAAAACTATTTTGGAAAGTATGAAAGGTCTTCCAGAGCTGGTTCATGCTAGTAATTCTGCAACGACTCTTTGGCATGCAGAGACTATTTTCAATGCGGTCCGTATGGGAGATGCCATGTATGGCCTGAATCCTAGTGGAGAGGTCTTGGACTTACCCTATGACTTGAAACCAGCCTTGACCTTGGAATCTGCCCTGGTTCATGTCAAGACAGTTCCAGCTGGAGCTTGTATGGGCTACGGAGCAACTTATCAAGCGGATAGCGAGCAAGTCATTGCGACGGTGCCAATCGGCTATGCGGACGGCTGGACACGAGACATGCAAAATTTCTCTGTCTTGGTAGATGGCCAAGCTTGCCCAATCGTTGGACGAGTATCTATGGACCAAATCACCATTCGGTTGCCTAAGCTTTATCCCTTAGGGACCAAAGTAACTTTGATTGGTTCCAACGGGGACAAGGAGATCACAGCTACTCAGGTAGCGACCTACCGTGGAACTATTAACTATGAAGTGGTTTGCCTTCTCAGCGACCGCATTCCGAGAGAATATTATTAGAAAAGAAAGGAGTGGAGCATGAATCTACATCAACCCTTGCATGTCTTACCTGGTGTGGGACCAAAGTCAGCAGAAAAATACGCCAAACTAGGAATTGAAAATTTGCAAGAGCTCTTGCTCTACTTTCCTTTCCGTTATGAAGATTTCAAGACCAAGCAAGTATTGGAACTAGAAGACGGTGAAAAGGCAGTCCTATCTGGCCAGGTAGTGACTCCTGCCAGTGTCCAGTATTATGGTTTCAAGCGCAATCGTCTGCGATTTAGCCTCAAGCAGGGAGAAGTTGTTTTTGCGGTAAATTTCTTTAATCAGCCCTATCTGGCTGATAAGATAGAGTTGGGAGCACCCCTTGCTGTCTTTGGAAAATGGGACCGCGCCAAGGCTAGTCTGACAGGGATGAAGGTCCTGGCTCAGGTGGAAGATGACCTCCAACCTGTTTATCGCTTGGCTCAGGGAATCAGTCAGACCAGTTTGGTTAAGGTCATTAAAACGGCCTTTGATCAGGGACTGGACCTCTTAATAGAAGAAAATCTTCCTCAGTCCTTGCTGGATAAATACAAACTCATGTCCCGTTGTCAGGCCGTTCGTGCTATGCATTTCCCCAAGGATTTGGCAGAATACAAGCAGGCCCTTCGCCGTATCAAGTTTGAGGAACTCTTTTACTTCCAAATGCAATTGCAGACGCTCAAGTCTGAAAACAGAGTTCAGGGAAGTGGTCTGGTTCTGGATTGGTCTCAGGAAAAAGTGACAGCAGTCAAGGAAAGCCTTCCTTTTGCCCTGACCACAGCTCAGGAAAAGAGTTTGCAGGAAATTTTGACAGACATGAAGTTCGACCATCACATGAATCGTCTCTTGCAAGGAGATGTGGGGAGTGGAAAAACAGTCGTCGCTGGCTTGGTCATGTTTGCGGCGGTGACAGCTGGCTATCAGGCAGCCCTCATGGTGCCAACAGAAATACTTGCTGAGCAACACTTTGAGAGTTTGAAGAGTCTCTTCCCAGACCTAAAACTTGCTCTCTTGACAGGTTCCTTGAAGGTTGCAGAAAAGAGAGAAGTCTTGGAGACTATTGCCAAGGGTGAGGCTGATTTGATTATCGGAACCCACGCTCTGATTCAGGATGGAGTGGATTATGCTCGTCTGGGATTGATTATCATCGATGAGCAGCACCGTTTTGGTGTGGGGCAAAGGCGTATTTTACGGGAAAAAGGGGATAATCCAGATGTACTCATGATGACAGCAACTCCCATACCACGAACCTTGGCTATCACAGCCTTTGGAGATATGGATGTTTCCATTATCGACCAGATGCCAGCAGGACGAAAGCCTATTGTGACTCGCTGGATCAAATATGAGCAATTGCCTCAGGTCTTGACTTGGTTAGAGGGGGAAATCCAAAAAGGTTCTCAAGCCTATGTCATCTCTCCCTTGATTGAAGAATCAGAAGCTCTGGATTTGAAAAATGCCATTGCCTTATCAGAAGAGTTGACGGCTCATTTTGCAGGTAAGGCAGAGGTGGCTCTTTTACATGGTAAGATGAAGAGTGACGAAAAAGACCAGATTATGCAGAATTTTAAAGAGAGAAAAACAGATATTCTGGTTTCGACAACGGTTATTGAGGTTGGGGTCAATGTTCCCAATGCGACCGTCATGATTATCATGGATGCCGATCGCTTCGGTCTCAGCCAGCTGCACCAGCTCAGAGGTCGTGTCGGTCGGGGAGACAAGCAGTCCTATGCTGTTCTCGTTGCCAATCCTAAGACGGATTCTGGGAAAGACCGCATGCGCATCATGACAGAAACCACTAATGGATTTGTCCTTGCGGAGGAAGATTTGAAAATGCGTGGTTCGGGTGAGATTTTTGGAACCAGACAGTCAGGTCTCCCAGAGTTTCAAGTGGCTGATATTATCGAAGATTTTCCGATTTTAGAAGAAGCCAGAAAGGTTGCTAGTTACATTAGTTCGATAGAAGGTTGGCAAGAGGATCCGGAATGGCGCATGATTGCCCTTCATATGGAAAAGAAAGAACATTTAGATTAATACTCTTCGAAAATCAAATTTAAACCACGTCAACGTCGCCTTGCCGTACTCAAGTACAGCCTGCGGCTAGTTTCCTAGTTTGCTCTTTGATTTTCATTGAGTATAAGCTTTCTCTAAGGAAAACTTAAGCTAGCTTTCAGGTTTGCCCCTTATACTAGAGTCATCAAAAAGAAACGAGGACTCTCACATGACAGTAACGATTAAAGTAAATTACCAAACCACTTTCCAAAAGAAAGAAGCAACAAAATAAGATTGAACAGAGAAGAAGGGCAGAAATGCTCTTTTTATTTTTATAAAATAATCGGCTATAAATCAAACTTAGTCAAGTGATAAAAAGATATTAGTCTTCCAGTCTATTTACTCTTTGACGGAAGCTTGATATAATGACCCCATCTGAATAAGGAGGAGTGAAAAGAATGTTAGAAACAAGAACGATTGCTATCCAGGATAAGTATGGAGAACGCTTCCAGCACTGTTGGGGTTGCGGCCCAAAGAATGATTTGGGATTGCATTTGAAAACTTATCCAAGTGTAGAGGGTACAAGCTGTATTAGCCGTATTAAGGTAGACCAGCAGTATACTGGCGGAGTTCCATCAAATGTCTTTGGAGGAATGATAGCGACTATTTTTGATTGTCATGGAACAGCGTCCGCTGCATGGTTTGCTCACCATCAAAAAGGGTTGGAATTGACGGACGAAACAGTTATCGGTCGCTTCATCACAGCTCATTTAGAAGTTGATTATCTTAGCCCAACCCCAATTAACGATGAAATTGTCGTCATTTCTACTCTGGAGGAATTAGGGGAAAGGAAGGCAATTATTTCTATGGAAATGTCAGTGGCGGGTAAAGTGCGTGCAAGAGCTAAAATGGTTGCTGTAGCTGTGAAGGATCATATGTAAAACTGGTACTAGAAGTTTAAGATTACCTTCAGATGATAGGTTTGAAGGAGGAGAAGCTAAATTCACTTTCTATTTATACTTAATGAAAATCAAAGAGTAAATTAGGAAATTAGCCGTAGGTTGCTCAAAGCACTACTTTGAGGTTGTAGATAAGACTGACCAAGTCAGTTACATATATAATCCAAGGCGACGTTGACGTGGGTTGAAGAGATTTTCGAAGAGTATTACCCTTCTTTCTTGAATTGCTTTTCTAGATATGCTACAGTTATGGTAGCGATTACAAAAAGGAGCATGTTATGAAAAATCTAGCTTTGTTAAAAGAAATCAAGACTTATAGAGGGCGAGATGAGGTTCCAGAAGACTTTGATGCTTTCTGGGATGGGGAAGTGAAAAAAGTTTCAACTCTTCCAGCCTACCAGTTGGAGGAAAGAGATTTCTGCATTCCTCAAGTCAAGTGCTATGAGTTAACATTTGAAGGAACCAATGAAGGTAAGGTCTATGCGCGCGTCGTTCTTCCAAAGAGTGAGGAGAAGGTTCCGATAATCTTCCATTTCCATGGTTATATGGGACGTGGCTGGGACTGGGCTGACATGCTGGCCTATACCGTGTCTGGTTACGGTGTTGTCTCCATGGATGTGCGGGGCCAGTCAGGTTACTCGCAAGACGGTTTGCGTTCTCTTCTTGGAAATACCGTTAAGGGGCATATCATCCGTGGTGCTGTGGAAGGTCGGGAGCATCTCTTTTATAAGGATGTTTATCTGGATATTTACCAGTTGATTGAGATTATTGCCAGTCTGCCACAGGTAGATGAGAAGCGTCTTTCTAGCTATGGTGCCTCACAAGGTGGCGCTCTAGCCTTGGTTGCAGCAGCGCTTAATCCTCGAATTCAGAAAACAGTTGCCATCTATCCCTTCTTGTCAGACTTTAGACGAGTGCTTGAGATTGGTAATACTAGCGAGGCTTACGACGAACTGTTCCGTTATTTCAAGTTCCATGATCCCTTCCATGAAACTGAGGAGGAAATCATGGCTACCCTTGCCTATATCGATGTGAAAAATCTTGCTCATCGTATCAAGGGTAAGGTCAAGATGATTACGGGCTTGGACGACGATGTTTGCTATCCTATTACCCAGTTTGCGATATACAACCGTCTCACCTGCGATAAGGCCTATCGCATTATGCCTGAGTATGCCCACGAAGCCATGAATGTCTTTGTCAATGACCAAGTCTACAACTGGCTCTGTGGCAGTGAGATTCCTTTTAAGTACGTAAAATAATGAATGAGAGAGCCCAGTAGCTCTCTTTTTGTATAGAGTCTAGTCAGCAAATATTCTAGATCATATATACTTTGAAATTCAACAACTCTTATAGCTATAACTGTATTTTAGGGAAAGAATGATAGAGTTCTTAATATGAATCAGAGGAGAGTCATCAGTTATCTTATACTCTTCGAAAATCTTTTCAAACCACGTCAGCTTTATCTGCAACCTCAAAACAGTGTCTTGAGCAGACTGCGGCTAGCTTCCTAATTTGCTCTTTGGTTTTCATTGAGTATAAAGTCATCCATAAGATGCCAACAATGTTTTTTAAACCGATTTTTTCCTTGATTTTGTCGTTCTTCTGTCTAATGTGGTATAACCTATTTCAAGACATTGGAAAGCGTCTGTAAAATGTGTTATAATTTATAAGAAAATATACAGTTTCGCTACAAATGAACATTTATATATAAGTTTATGTATAACTTAGTTTTTCTCATTAGGATAATATCTTGTAAAAACGATATTCCTGTAGATACAGTACTTAAATAGCATTTGTAAAGTAGCAAAATAGTCCATGTCTATTTTTATTATAAGAATCAAAGTAGAGAGTGTTATGCTAATGGAAACTGTAATATTTTATTTTTTAGAATATACTTGGATAAATTAACTTTGAAAGTTAAAGTGAGGTAATGTATGTTTGTATGTTTAAAGGGTTTAGGGAAATTTCGTAAATCCAAAGCTTATGGTTTGGTTGGTTGTTTGACACTATCAGCGGTGATTGGCTTAGCTGCACCAGAGTTACCAGTTATTGGTGGCGGGGTTGTTTCTGCTGATGTCATTCAAGGCGGTAGCGATATTCACGATGTGGATGTTCATAGTAAATCTGCAGAAGGTGTTGCTATGACTTACACAACTTATGACAGTGGAACGAGTGGAAAACAAACCGCATCAGGTAGCGGTGTCTTTGTAGCGCCGAATGTGATAGTAACAGTAGCTCATAACTACTATGATAAAAACCAAGAGGATAAGTCTGCGGTCTTGCGTGGTGGGGAGTCTGCTCGTAGTTATGTTGTAATGAACTCGGAAAAGGAGAAAAGCAATAAAGTACCTACTTCAGGTGTATCGGAAACTCTTGAAAAAGACTCTATTCACTTGTATAACGGCAAAGACTTTGGTAAAGACTATAGCAATGATTTAGCAGTAGTGGTAACTAAAAAGCCTGTAGAAGCTATGACAGGTGGTGAAGATTCACCAAGAGAATTGAGCCATAAAGAGGTTTCTACTGGTGATAAAATCACTATGGTCGGCTACCCTAATGACTTTTCAACTCCGAATTTAAGTAAAGAAAATAAAGCTCGCTTGAAAGACGGTAAGGCTTATTCAGTTTCAACAACTGTGAGCAGTATCAATAAAGAGAGTGGTGCAGTCACTTATCATTCCTCAGCTTTAGGAGGTTTTTCAGGTGCTCCTTTGTTTAATGATAAGGGAGAGGTAGTCGGTATCCACCAGCACGGAACAAATACTTCAAACGCTCCTGAGAGTGAGCGTATTGGTGGTGGTACTATCTTTACGGAAAAGCACAGAGCTTGGATTCGTTCTATGATTGATAAATATGGTATAAAGGGTTGGTATATAGATGGTGCAAACCGTTACTACTATGATGAAAATCATATAGCTTTAAAAGATGTAGAGTCTGAGATTGACGGTGCTTTGTATAGTTTCGATGAAAAAGGTCGTGCTACTTTAGTAAAGGGTGAAGAAAAAGGTCGTGTTCTACTTCGAGTGGAAGATACTAAAGGAACTCGTTTGATTTCAGATAAGGTTGTTCAGGAAGGTCCTGTCGGAAGTGGCTTGAATTTTCATTTAAGACAAAATCCAGACTTCAAACAGTTAATAGCAACTTCCCCAACAGCTAAAGTGGTATCCTATAACGGAGTGCCGATTAACAAACTAGCAAGTGATACTAGTTGGTCTGATGACTATGTCAGTAAGTTAGCTTTAGGAGATACAATTATAAGAGCGGTAGTAGATTCGGTAACTCCTCCATCAACGTCTTCTTCGGATTTTGCAAGAACTGAAGTTGGTAAAGTCGATTTGAGTGGTAAATCGAACTTACCTGTACCTAGTAAAGAGGTGTTACAAGCTCCGAATGGCTCAGAAAATTTCTATGCTACAACGCACATTCAAACGCCAGATGGGTCGGGGTCAGGTACTTTAATTGCACCAAATTTGGTGTTAACAGTCGCTCATAATTTCTTAACAGTTAAAGGTTCTGAGGTAGTTACTAAATCTGGTCGTACCAATACAGTGTATAAAGCAACTTTACCTAATGGTAAGTCTGTGAATTTTTCAGATGATGATATTGTTTATTGGAATAAGAAAGACTCTGTATTTGGCTTTAAAAATGACTTAGCTTTGGTTCGGTTAAAAGAAGCAGTAAAAGGAGTAACTCCTGTAGAGGTTGTAAAACAATCTTCGAAAGTTGCAGAGGGGGATTCAGTTTCGGTCTATGGTTTTCCAGATAACAAGCTAAGTCCAGTTTTAGATAGCAAAGTAGTAGGAACTACAGACTTCGGTTCTGGAATAGAGGGAATTAGCTATGGAGGTACGAAACCTGGAGCGTCTGGTGGTGGTCTTTATAATGATAAAGGTGCTTTAATTGGAGTTCACCAAAATGGTGTTGTAGGAAGCCGTAGTGGTGGTTTGGTTTTATCAAAAGAGCAGCTGGATTGGGTTCGTTCTTATATTGAGGGTCAACCAAAAGATCCTGTCTATGTGGAAGATAAAGAAGTGGAACCTTCTAAGAAGGATTCGGATAAGGATTTAGCTGGGAAATTAGATCCAAAAAAAGATAGTGGAAAAGAAGATTCTGGTATTTTAGGTACATCTGGTGATTTTGCAGCTCCTACAGTAGCTAAGCCAGAGTTTAGAGGCGGGGTCAATGGTGCAGATGCTGAAGTTCATCACATTTCAGACTTCACAGGCGGAGTGAATGGAGGCGACTCACTTGTTACAGAAGTTCCAGAGTATATGGGTGTTCTATCCACATTAGGAGATACTCCAGCCCCTATAGTAGATAAACCAGATTTTTCAGGCGGAGTTCCTTTCACTGAATCTCCGATACTAGAAATCCCAGAGTATATGGGTGATACATTATCAACCTCAGGAGAAGAACCGGCCCCAACAGTTGAACAGCATGACTTTACAGGTGGCGTGAATGGAGGCGACTCACTTGTTACAGAAGTTCCAGAGTATAGCGGTGTTCTATCTACATTAGGAGATTCTCCAGCTCCTACCGTAGCTAAGTTAGAGTTTAGAGGTGGGGTCAATGGTTCAGATGCTGAGGTCCATCACATTTCAGACTTCACAGGCGGAGTTAACGGAGGTGACTCACTTGTTACAGAAGTTCCAGAGTATAGCGGTGTTCTCTCCACATTAGGAGATTCTCCAGCTCCTACAGTCTCTAAGCCAGAGTTTAAAGGTGGCGTGAATGGAGGCGAATCCCTCGTTACAGAAGTTCCAGAGTACAGAGGCTTCCTATCCACATTAGGAGATTCTCCAGCTCCTACAGTCTCTAAGCCAGAGTTTAAAGGCGGAGTGAATGGAGGCGAATCCCTTGTTACAGAAGTTCCAGAGTATAGTGGTGCTCTCTCCACATTAGGAGATTCTCCAGCTCCTACAGTCGCTAAGCCAGAGTTTAAAGGCGGAGTGAATGGGGGCGACTCACTTGTTACAGAAGTTCCAGAGTATAGCGGTATTATATCCACATTAGGAGATTCTCCAGCTCCTACAGTCGCTAAGCCAGAGTTTAAAGGTGGCGTGAATGGGGGCGACTCACTTGTTACAGAAGTTCCAGAATATAGTGGTGTTCTATCCACATTAGGTAATTCTCCAGCTCCTACAGTAGCTAAGCCAGAGTATATGGGTGATACATTATCAAGCTCAGGAGAAGAATCGACTCCAACAGTTGAACAGCATGACTTTACAGGCGGAGTTAACGGAGGCGACTCACTGGTTACAGAAGTTCCAGAGTATAGCGGCGTTCTGTCCACATTAGGAGATTTTCCAGCTCCTACAGTAGCTAAGCCAGAGTTTAAAGGTGGCGTGAATGGAGGTGAATCTCCGATACTAGAAATCCCAGAATATATGGGTCCATTATCAACCTCAGGAGAAGGAAGTTCAGTAGTGAAATCTACTGATAAACAAGTAAATAATAAAAACACTAAAGATGAATCAGAAACGAAGCACGTTGTCTCAGGAATTGCTAGTTCACAACGTATTTTAAAAAATGAAACAGGAAGTGTTCAAATTCAAGCTTCAGAAGAAGTATTGAAAAATGTGATAGGTATTCAAATTCAAGAAATTCAAGTTAGTGATTTAAGTTCATTAAACTACAAAGCATTTGATATCAAATTGAAGGATGTAAATGGCAGATATGTTAAACCTGAAGGAAAAGTCCTTGTTACTTTTGCTATAGATCAGTCCGTTGAGAATGTTTATGCTGTAGATCCAGAAGGAAAACTACACACTATTGAATTCGAACAAAAAGATGGAAAGATTATTTTTGAAATTAACAATTCTAGTATTTATGCGATGACTTTCCGACACTCCATTGACAATACACCATTTAAAAATCCTACAGCAGATAACAAGGCTGAGGAACTTTCACTGTCGCCTAAATTGTTATCAACAAATGAAAACTCTGAATCTAATCGATTAGAGAATAAAGTAAGTAATAATGAGCAGTCTAAGTTACCAAATACAGGTGAGAATAAATCAATAACAACAGTTTTGCTTGGTTTTGTGGGAATGATCCTTGGAGTAACGATTTTCTATAAACAAAAAGACAGTTAACTTTGTCTTCAGTTGTTCTTTGAATTTTTATGTTCATATAAAATAAGCCAGTCTGGAATCTAATAAGATAGTTAGAATTCTGGGCTGGTTTTATTGATATAAATTGAGATAGAGAGGTAAATAAACGTAATAGATGTGAATTATTTCCCCTGCTGAAACTACTTTCAGAAACAGCTGTTCTATAAAATACTTTTGAAACTGAAATCTATTCTATGACAAAGTATTGAAAGCGCTTAACAAATGGTATATAATGACCTCATAAGAACAAGGAAAAGGAGGAAAGAGGATGCCACAGATTACTAAAGAAGCCTTGATTGCACAAATCAAAGATGGAATCATCGTTTCTTGTCAGGCCCTTCCTCACGAACCGCTTTATACAGAAGCGGGAGGAGTCATTCCCTTGCTGGTCAAAGCGGCTGAGCAAGGTGGAGCAGTCGGTATCCGAGCAAATAGTGTTCGTGATATCAAAGAAATAAAGGAGGTTACAAAACTTCCGATTATCGGGATTATCAAACGAGATTATCCGCCACAAGAACCCTTCATCACGGCTACCATGAAAGAAGTTGATGAATTGGCAGAACTGGACATCGAGGTGATTGCTCTGGATTGTACCAAGCGTGAACGCTACGATGGTTTGGAGATTCAAGAGTTCATTCGTCAGGTTAAGGAAAAATATCCTAACCAGCTCTTGATGGCTGACACAAGTACTTTCGAAGAAGGACTAGCAGCTGTAGAAGCAGGAATTGACTTTGTCGGAACAACCTTATCAGGCTATACATCTTATAGTCCAAAAGTGGACGGACCAGATTTTGAATTGATCAAAAAACTCTGTGATGCAGGAGTGGATGTCATTGCAGAAGGAAAAATCCATACACCAGAACAAGCCAAACAAATCCTTGGATATGGAGTGCGAGGTATTGTTGTCGGTGGCGCTATTACTAGACCAAAAGAGATTACAGAACGCTTCGTTGCTGGTCTTAAATAACACAATCTCAAAGCAGAGGAGAGTGGTGGATGCGTCGGATAAAATGAAAACGGATACAAATAAAAACTTACTCATTATCCAATATGGATACGCTTATCAATTAGGAGAATACAAATGAAATTTAGAAAACTAGCTTGTACAGTACTTGCGGGTGCTGCGATTCTTGGCCTTGCTGCATGTGGAAATTCTGGCGGAAGTAAAGATACTGGAAAATCTGGTGGAGATAGCGGAAAAACAGAAATCACTTGGTGGGCATTCCCAGTCTTCACACAAGAAAAAACTGGTGACGGTGTTGGAACATATGAAAAATCTATCATCGAAGCCTTTGAAAAAGCAAACCCAGATGTAAAAGTGAAATTGGAAACAATCGACTTTAAGTCAGGTCCAGAAAAGATCACTACAGCTATCGAAGCAGGTACAGCTCCAGACGTACTTTTTGACGCACCAGGACGTATCATCCAATATGGTAAAAATGGTAAATTGGCTGACTTGAATGACCTCTTCACAGATGACTTTGTTAAAGATGTCAACAATGAAAACATTGTAAAAGCAAGTAAAGCTGGAGACAAAGCTTATATGTATCCAATCAGTTCAGCACCATTCTACATGGCCATGAACAAGAAAATGTTGGAAGATGCTGGAGTTGCGAACCTTGTAAAAGAAGGTTGGACAACTGATGATTTTGAAAAAGTTTTGAAAGCGCTTAAAGAAAAAGGCTACACACCAGGTTCATTGTTCAGTTCTGGTCAAGGGGGAGACCAAGGAACACGTGCCTTCATCTCAAACCTTTACGGCGGTTCTGTAACAGATAAAGATGTAACAAAATATACAACTGATGATCCTAAATTCGTCAAAGGTCTTGAAAAAGCAGCTAGCTGGATCAAAGACGGTTTGTTGAACAACGGTTCACAATTTGACGGTGGAGCAGATATCCAAAACTTTGCCAACGGTCAAACATCTTACACAATCCTTTGGGCACCAGCTCAAAACGGTATCCAAGCAAAACTCTTGGAAGCAAGTAAAGTAGAAGTGGTAGAAGTACCATTCCCATCAGATTCAGGTAAACCAGCTCTTGAATACCTTGTAAACGGATTTGCAGTATTCAACAACAAAGATGACAAGAAAGTTGCAGCATCTAAGAAATTCATCCAATTTATCGCGGATGATAAAGAATGGGGTCCAAAAGACGTTGTTCGTACAGGTGCCTTCCCAGTTCGTACTTCATTTGGCAAACTTTATGAAGACAAACGTATGGAAACAATCAGCGGTTGGACTAAATACTATTCACCATACTACAACACTATCAATGGTTTTGCTGAAATGAGAACACTTTGGTTCCCAATGTTGCAATCTGTATCAAATGGTGACGAAAAACCAGCGGATGCTTTGAAAGCCTTCACTGAAAAAGCTAACGAAACAATTAAAAAAGCTACAAAACAATAAGCACTAAATCAGATTGACTCCTCCCTTTTCCCTGTGCATAATCTATGTAAGAAAAGGGAGGATTTTGTTTGAAATGTAAGGAACTGTCACGAAATTAAAATGAAGTTCTTACATAAGCGAATCTTAAAAAATTTCATTTTGATTTTAAAACAGTTCAAGAAAATCCAAAATATTTTATTTGTGAAAGAGAGGTGCCGACTGTGAAAGTCAATAAAATTCGTATGCGGGAAACAGTGATTTCCTACGCTTTCCTAGCACCAGTATTATTCTTCTTTGTCATCTTTGTATTGGCTCCTATGATTATGGGATTCATTACAAGTTTCTTTAACTACTCAATGACTAAATTTGAGTTTGTGGGCTTGGACAACTACGTTCGCATGTTTAAAGACCCTGTCTTTATGAAGTCTTTGATTAATACCGTTATTCTGGTTATTGGATCGGTTCCGATTGTTGTTCTATTCTCACTCTTTGTAGCATCTCAGACCTATCATCAAAATGCCATTGCCAGATCCTTCTACCGTTTCGTCTTCTTCCTTCCTGTTGTAACAGGTAGTGTTGCCGTAACAGTTGTTTGGAAATGGATTTATGACCCACTATCAGGGATTCTTAACTTTGTCCTTAAGTCAAGTCACATCATCAGCCAAAACATTTCTTGGTTGGGAGATAAAAACTGGGCTTTGATGGCGATTATGATTATCCTTTTGACTACATCTGTTGGTCAGCCGATTATCCTTTATATCGCTGCCATGGGGAATATCGACAATTCATTGGTGGAAGCAGCTCGAGTTGACGGTGCGACTGAATTGCAAGTTTTCTGGAAGATTAAATGGCCTAGCCTCCTTCCAACAACACTTTACATTGCAATCATTACAACAATTAACTCATTCCAGTGTTTCGCCTTGATTCAGTTGTTGACATCTGGTGGTCCAAACTACTCAACAAGTACACTTATGTACTACCTTTACGAAAAAGCTTTCCAATTGACAGAGTACGGCTATGCCAACACCATCGGTGTCTTCTTAGCAGTTATGATTGCTATCGTAAGCTTCGTTCAATTTAAAGTACTTGGAAACGACGTAGAATACTAAAGAAAGGAGACAGCTATGCAATCTACACAAAAGAAACCTTTAACAGCTTTCACTGTTATTTCAACTATTATCTTGCTCTTGTTGACAGTGCTGTTCATCTTTCCATTCTACTGGATTTTGACAGGTGCCTTCAAGTCACAGCCTGATACCATTATGATTCCGCCACAATGGTTCCCTAAAATGCCAACCATGGAAAACTTCCAACAACTCATGGTGCAAAACCCTGCTATGCAGTGGATGTGGAACTCTGTGTTTATCTCATTGGTAACCATGTTCTTAGTCTGTGCAACCTCATCTCTAGCAGGTTATGTATTGGCTAAAAAACGTTTCTATGGTCAACGTATTCTCTTCGCTATCTTTATCGCTGCTATGGCACTTCCAAAACAAGTTGTTCTTGTACCATTGGTACGTATCGTCAACTTCATGGGAATCCATGATACTCTTTGGGCAGTTATCTTGCCTTTGATTGGATGGCCATTCGGGGTCTTCCTCATGAAACAGTTCAGTGAAAACATCCCAACAGAATTGCTTGAATCAGCTAAAATCGATGGATGCGGTGAGATTCGTACATTCTGGAGCGTAGCCTTCCCAATTGTGAAACCAGGATTTGCAGCCCTTGCAATCTTCACCTTCATCAATACATGGAACGACTACTTTATGCAATTGGTAATGTTGACTTCACGTAACAATTTGACCATTTCACTCGGTGTTGCGACCATGCAGGCCGAAATGGCAACCAACTATGGTTTGATTATGGCAGGTGCCGCTCTTGCAGCCGTGCCAATCGTAACAGTCTTCCTTGTCTTCCAAAAATCCTTCACTCAAGGGATTACTATGGGAGCTGTTAAAGGTTAATACTCTGCAAAAATCAAATTCAAACCACGTCAGCGTAGCTTTACCGTACTCAAGTACAGCCTGCGGTTAGCTTCCTAGTTTGCTCTTTGATTTTCATTGAGTATAAGAGAATACAGAGTTATAAGTGTCTACAAAATGTTGGGTATTTGCTTACCTTATAGATTTTGTTAGACACTTATAAACTTAATCTATGATTTTAGTTAACTATCAAAAACGAAGGAAAGAGTATGATTTTTGACGATTTGAAAAACATTACCTTTTACAAAGGGATTCATCCCAATTTAGATAAGGCTATCGACTATCTCTACCAGCATCGTAAGGATTCTTTCGAATTAGGAAAGTATGAGATTGATGGAGATAAAGTCTTTCTAGTTGTTCAAGAAAATGTCCTCAATCAAGCTGAAAATGACCAATTTGAGCATCATAAGAACTATGCAGATTTGCATTTGCTGGTAGAAGGACATGAATATTCAAGCTACGGTTCACGTATCAAAGACGAAGCAGTAGCATTCGACGAAGCGAGTGACATTGGCTTTGTTCATTGTCATGAAAAATACCCACTCTTGTTGGGTTATCACAATTTTGCGATTTTCTTCCCAGGAGAACCCCACCAGCCAAATGGCTATGCAGGTATGGAAGACAAGGTTCGCAAATATCTCTTTAAAATTTTGATTGATTAAAAAATCAGGAGGAGGAAACATGGCACAAAAAGGAGTAAGCCTTATCAAGGCAGCATTTGATACAGATAATTTTCTCATGCGTTTTAGTGAGAAGGTCTTGGATATCGTGACAGCTAATCTTCTTTTTGTCGTCACTTGTTTGCCCATCGTAACGATTGGAGTGGCCAAAATTAGCCTCTACGAGACTATGTTTGAGATTAAGAAGAGCAGACGTGTGCCTGTCTTTAAAATCTATCTAAGAGCTTTCAAGCAAAATCTGAAGCTAGGTCTTCAGTTAGGTCTGCTTGAGTTGGGTATCGTCTCATTAAGCCTTCTAGATCTCTATCTCTTCTGGGGTCAGACAGCTATGCCGTTCCAAATGGTGAAAGTTATTTGTCTAGGCGTTCTTATCTTCCTCACTATCGTGATGTTGGCTAGCTATCCCATCGCTGCGCGCTTTGATTTAACTTGGAAAGAAGTGTTACAAAAAGGTCTTATCTTGGCAAGTTTTAACTTTCCTTGGTTCTTCCTCATGTTAGTTATTCTCTTTCTTATTGTGATGGTTCTTTATCTGTCCGCCTTCAGTTTACTTTTAGGTGGCTCAGCCTTCCTGCTTTTTGGGTTTGGGCTCTTGGTCTTTATCCAGACTGGATTGATGGAGAAAATTTTCGCAAAATACCAATAAGCTGGCTTGTTTCTGAAACTACTTTCAAGCCATAAACATTTCAAAATACATATCGAAACTAAAATCTAAGTGTACACAAGATATTGAAAGCGTTTTTCGCAAGGTGTATACTAAACACGTAAAGAATAAATCCTGCCTTTAGCAGAAAAAAGAAATCTTAGGAGAAAGTCTATGTCAGATTTGAAAAAATACGAAGGTGTCATTCCAGCCTTCTACGCATGTTATGATGATCAAGGAGAAGTAAGCCCAGAACGTACTCGTGCTTTGGTTCAATACTTTATTGATAAAGGTGTTCAAGGTCTTTATGTCAATGGTTCTTCTGGTGAATGTATCTACCAAAGCGTTGAAGACCGCAAGTTAATTTTGGAAGAAGTCATGGCAGTTGCCAAAGGCAAATTGACCAT
This sequence comes from Streptococcus sp. KHUD_015, assembly GCF_051106265.1. Lineage (GTDB taxonomy): Bacteria > Bacillota > Bacilli > Lactobacillales > Streptococcaceae > Streptococcus. The sequence goes on along the minus strand of NZ_CP193665.1, from coordinate 1,608,103 downwards.
TATTGCTCATGTTGCTTGCAACAATACTAAAGATAGTATGGAACTAGCTCGTCATGCAGAAAGCTTGGGTGTAGATGCCATTGCAACGATTCCACCAATTTACTTCCGCTTGCCAGAATACTCCGTTGCCAAATACTGGAACGATATTAGTTCTGCAGCTCCAAATACAGACTATGTGATCTACAACATTCCTCAATTGGCAGGTGTTGCTTTGACTCCAAGTCTTTATACTGAAATGTTGAAGAATCCTCGTGTTATCGGTGTGAAGAACTCTTCTATGCCAGTTCAAGATATCCAAACTTTTGTTAGCCTTGGTGGAGAAGACCATATCGTCTTTAATGGTCCAGATGAGCAGTTCCTAGGAGGACGCCTCATGGGTGCTAAGGCTGGTATCGGTGGTACTTACGGTGCTATGCCAGAACTCTTCTTGAAACTTAACCAATTGATTGCGGATAAAGACTTGGAAACAGCGCGTGAATTACAATACGCTATCAACGCTATCATTGGTAAACTCACTTCTGCACATGGAAATATGTATGGTGTCATTAAAGAAGTCTTGAAGATCAATGAAGGACTTAATATTGGATCTGTTCGTTCACCTTTGACACCAGTGACTGAAGAAGATCGTCCAGTTGTGGAAGCAGCTGCAGCCTTGATTCGTGAAACCAAGGAGCGCTTCCTCTAATCTATAAGGAGGTATTTATGACACACTACGTTGCAATTGATATCGGTGGAACCAACATCAAATATGGCTTGATCGACCAAGAAGGCCAACTTGTTGAATCGCATGAAATGCCAACAGAAGCGCATCAGGGTGGACCTCATATCTTACAAAAGACCAAAGATATTGTAGCCAGCTATTTAGAAAAAGGCCCAGTAGCAGGTGTTGCCATTTCTTCTGCTGGGATGGTGGATCCAGACAAGGGTGAAATCTTCTATGCTGGTCCTCAAATCCCTAACTATGCAGGTACCCAGTTCAAAAAGGAAATCGAGACTAGCTTTACTATTCCTTGTGAGATTGAAAATGATGTCAACTGTGCAGGTCTAGCTGAGGCAGTATCTGGTTCAGGTAAGGGAGCGAGTGTCACTCTTTGCTTGACTATTGGAACCGGTATCGGTGGTTGTTTGATTATGGATGGGAAAGTTTTCCATGGATTTAGCAATTCAGCCTGTGAAGTTGGTTATATGCATATGCAGGATGGAGCGTTCCAAGATTTGGCTTCTACAACAGCCTTGGTTGAGTATGTAGCAGCAGGTCATGGAGATCCAGTTGACCAGTGGAATGGTCGACGTATTTTTAAGGAAGCTACTGAAGGAAACAAAATCTGCATGGAAGGCATTGACCGCATGGTAGATTACCTTGGGAAAGGTCTGGCAAATATTTGCTACGTTGCCAATCCAGAAGTGGTCATTCTCGGTGGTGGTATCATGGGGCAAGAGGCTATCCTCAAACCTAAGATCCGTACAGCCTTGAAAGAGGCTTTGGTACCAAGTTTAGCAGAAAAAACACGATTAGAATTTGCTCATCATCAAAATACGGCAGGTATGTTGGGTGCTTATTATCATTTTATACTCAATGAAAATCAAAGAGCAAACTAGGAAGCTAGCCGTAGGCAGTACTTGAGTACGGCAAGGCGAAGCTGACGTGGTTTAAATTTGATTTTCGAAGAGTATCAATACAAAACAATCCTAGTTTGGCCCAACCAAACTAGGATTTTCAAATCAAAGCCCCTTGACTTTCTTTATAATTATGAGATAATAAATAAAATATATAAAGGAGTTATATAAAATGGCTATAGCGAATTCAAGTAAAATTGTGACCTTCCAAGCTAATAGAGAATTGGTAAATGATGCCATGAAAGTGTTAAAAGAACAAAATCTCTCTCTTTCATCGGCACTTAGATTATTTTTAAAGAATGTTGCCGTAACAAATGAAGTAGATTTACTGAGTGAAGAGGAATTAGAGAAGGAGTATTTGTTTAGACAATTACAAGCAGAAGTTCAAGAAAGTTATGCCAAGATTGAGGCTGGAAATTACTTGACAGATGAGGATGTCGTGACACGCTATGGATTATAAAAAATATAGGATTTTGTATTCTCCTAGAGTGATTGATAGTCTGGATAAAATATATCAGTATATAGCAGAGGAAATCGGTTCTGTAGAGGCTGCGAGACGAAAAGTGGCGAGTATCAGAAAAGATATTAATCGTCTAGAAATTTTCCTCCAAGCTGGATTTGATGCCGATGAAAAATTTGGTAAGAAATTAGATCCTCACTACCAAACGAGAGGATTGACCTTGAGTAAGGATTACATTGTATTATATACAATTGTTGAGGATACCGTCAGACTTGCTTATTTACTCCCTTCAAAAAGTGATTACATGAAGTTATTTAAGACTAAGTCAAGATACGACTGATTCATAATCTTTAAGAGGTATGTTTGGTGATGAATAAAAATCCTAGTTTGGCTCAGCCAAACTAGGATTTTCTGACACGTTTTTGTTTACGATAACCGTTGAGTTTCTTATTTTCCCAGTAGCTATTAAAGATTTTCTCCTTACTTTCGCGATTGATTTCCAAAAAGTAGGCATAAATCAAATCGATAAAGAAGAGCATAGGAAGTTGAGCGGATATTCGTTGGATATAGGAAGGCTGGCTGTGGGTGGCTACAAGAACAGTCTCTGTGTAGACCTGACTATCTTTATTGGGTACACTTGTAAAGAGAACAGTTTTTGCGCCCATCTCCCTGGCATCCAATAGGCTATCCAAAATAGAAGGTGTTGTGCCAGAGAGTGAAAAGCCGAGCACTAGACAATTTTCATCCATAATGCTGGTTGTCCAGGCAAAGCCGTCTTGATCGGTCAAAGCTTCACAGACTACCCCCAGACGCATGAAGCGAAATTTCATTTCACGAGCAACCAGTCCAGAACTCCCTGTTCCGAAGAAGTAGACACGCTCAGCATCTTCGATTAATTGGGCAATTCGTTCTAGTTGGACTTCGTCAATCAAGTCTTGCGTTTGTTCCCTCATATTGCTATAGCTTCTGAGGACTCGTTTGGTCAGTGGACTGTGCTTGGAGACTTGGTTGGCTTGTTTCTCTGCTTGGTGTTGGTATTGGAAAATGAATTCTCGGTAGCCAGTAAAGCCACACTTTTTAGCAAAGCGAGTTAGTGCGGCTTGGGAGATATGTAATTTCTGAGTGACTTGTTGAGAAGATAAATCATCTGTAATCGTTTCAGCTTGCAAAAAATAGCGAGCGATTTCTTGCTCTAGGTCTGTCATTTCTTCAAAATGTGAATCAATGACAGTTGCGATATCTGGTTTGTCCATAGGGAAGGCTCCTTTAAATGAGTCGTATTGGAAAAAGGATAGATTATTGAACTTTTACATTCATTATAACATATAATATAGGGATGAATAAATAAAAACGTATCTTGCCGTAAAAACGAAAAAAGCTTCCTTCTTTTCTACAATTTTATTCTCAAATTATGGTAAAATGGAGAGTAAGATTTTTATTAGAAATGAGACAGATTTGTATGAGAAAATTTAATAGCCATTCGATTCCGATTCGGCTTAATTTATTGTTTTCAATTGTCATTTTACTTTTTCTGACCATTATTGGTCGTTTGTTGTATATGCAGGTTCTGAACAAGGATTTTTATGAAAAAAAGCTAGCTTCAGCTAGTCAGACCAAGGTTACAACCAGTTCCGCTCGTGGGGAGATTTATGATGCTAGTGGCAAACCTTTGGTAGAAAATACTTTAAAGCAGGTTGTTTCCTTTACGCGTAGCAATAAAATGACGGCTAAAGATCTGAAAGAAATCGCTAGTCAGTTACTGGGATATGTGAGCATCACTTCGCCAAATTTGACAGAACGCCAGCTGGCAGATTATTATTTAGCTGATCCTGAGATCTATAAAAAAACAGTAGAGGCTCTCCCAAGTGAGAAACGCTTGGATTCAGATGGTAATCGTCTATCTGAATCAGAACTGTATAACAATGCGGTCGATAGTGTCCAGACGAGTCAACTAAACTATACAGAGGATGAAAAGAAAGAAGTCTATCTTTTTAGTCAGTTAAATGCGGTTGGAAACTTTGCGACAGGAACCATTGCGACAGATCCTCTAAATGATTCTCAGGTGGCTGTTATTGCCTCTATTTCAAAGGAGATGCCTGGCATTAGTATTTCTACTTCTTGGGATCGAAAGATTTTGGAAACTTCCCTTTCTTCTATAGTAGGGAGTGTATCCAGTGAAAAAGCCGGTCTCCCAGCGGAAGAAGCAGAAGCCTATCTTAAAAAGGGCTATTCTCTTAATGACCGTGTTGGGACTTCTTACCTGGAAAAACAATACGAGGAAACCTTACAAGGAAAACGCTCGGTGAAAGAAATTCATCTAGATAAGTACGGTAACATGGAAAGTGTCGAAAATATCGAAGATGGTACCAAAGGGAATAATATTAAACTGACCATTGATTTGTCCTTCCAAGATAGCGTGGATGCTTTGCTTAAAAGTTATTTCAATTCAGAGTTGGGAAATGGTGGAGCTAAGTATTCTGAAGGTGTGTATGCAGTCGCCCTTAATCCTAAAACAGGTGCTGTTTTATCCATGTCAGGGATCAAACATGACTTGAAAACAGGCGAGTTAATGTCGGATTCCTTGGGAACGATAACCAATGTCTTTGTCCCAGGTTCGGTTGTAAAAGCGGCAACTATTAGTTCTGGTTGGGAAAATGGTGTACTATCTGGTAATCAAACTTTGACAGATCAGTCAATTATTTTTCAAGGTTCACCCCCTATCAATTCTTGGTATACAGCTTCTTCTGGTCCGATGCCGATTACAGCTGTTCAAGCCTTGGAGTATTCATCCAATCCCTATATGGTACAAACGGCTTTAGGGATCATGGGATTAACTTATCAACCGAATATGATTGCAGCAATTGGAAACTTAGAATCGGCTATGGGGAAATTACGCTCAACCTTTGGTGAGTATGGTTTGGGATCAGCTACAGGTATTGATTTACCAGATGAATCTACCGGCTTTATCCCTAAAGATTATGATCTTGCTAACTATATTACGAATTCATTTGGTCAGTTTGATAACTATACGCCGATGCAGTTGGCTCAGTATGTGGCAACTATTGCTAACAATGGAGTTCGTGTGGCTCCTCGTATTGTTGAAGGTATTTACGGAAATAATGATAAGGGAGGACTGGGCGACTTGATTCAGCAACTGAAACCGACAGAGATGAACAAGGTCAATATTTCTGACTCCGATATGAGTATCTTGCAACAAGGATTTTATCAGGTTGCCCATGGGACTAGTGGATTGACAACTGGTCGTGCCTTTTCAAATGGTGCTTTGGTATCTATTAGCGGAAAAACGGGTACAGCCGAAAGTTATGTGGCAGATGGTCAGCAAGCAACCAATACCAATGCGGTGGCCTATGCCCCATCTGATAATCCCCAAATTGCTGTGGCAGTGGTCTTTCCTCATAATACCAATCTAACAAATGGTGTAGGACCGTCCATTGCGCGTGATATTATCAATCTGTATCAAAAATACCATCCAATGAATTAGAAAGGAATTTATGCTTTATCCAACACCTATCGCCAAGCTAATTGACAGTTATTCTAAGTTACCGGGTATCGGGATTAAGACGGCTACGCGTCTGGCCTTTTATACCATTGGCATGTCTGATGACGACGTCAATGAATTTGCAAAAAATCTCCTTTCTGCTAAGAGAGAATTGACCTACTGTTCCATTTGTGGACGTTTGACAGATGACGATCCCTGCTCCATCTGTACTGATCCAAGTCGTGACCAGACAACGATTTTGGTTCTAGAGGATAGTCGCGATGTGGCAGCCATGGAGAATATCCAAGAATACCATGGACTATATCATGTTCTGCATGGCCTGATTTCCCCCATGAATGGTATCAGTCCAGATGATATCAATCTCAAGAGCCTTATGACTCGTCTGATGGATAGTGAGGTTTCAGAAGTGATTGTGGCCACAAATGCTACGGCAGATGGGGAAGCGACTTCCATGTATCTTTCACGCTTGCTCAAGCCAGCTGGGATCAAGGTTACGCGCCTGGCACGAGGTCTTGCTGTGGGAGCAGATATAGAGTATGCGGACGAAGTCACACTCTTACGAGCGATTGAAAATCGGACAGAGTTGTAAGTGTAGGCGAATTTACGAACTTTATCCATTTATAAAAAATCAAGGAGGCTGAAAATCGTTCCTATCGGCCTCTTTTTGTATAGTGTGATGAGTAGAATCAGGTTCAAGTTTTAAAAAACCAAGCAAATATGATATACTAAAGAGCGAGTATTCTAATAGAATTAGGACAAATAATATGAAACAAACGATTATTCTTTTATATGGTGGACGGAGTGCAGAGCGTGAAGTCTCTGTCCTTTCAGCAGAAAGTGTCATGCGTGCGGTTAACTATGATCGTTTCGCAGTCAAGACTTTCTTTATCAGTCAGTCAGGTGACTTTATCAAAACTCAGGAATTTAGCCAGACTCCGGGGCGAGAGGACCGTCTCATGACCAATGAAACCATTGATTGGGATAAGAAAATTGCTCCAAGTGCTATCTACGAAGAAGGGGCAGTGGTCTTTCCAGTTCTTCATGGTCCGATGGGAGAAGATGGCTCTGTTCAAGGCTTCCTCGAAGTTTTGAAAATGCCTTATGTTGGTTGCAATATTTTGTCATCCAGTCTTGCCATGGATAAAATCACGACCAAGCGTGTTTTAGAATCTGCTGGCATTGCCCAAGTTCCTTATGTGGCTATCGTTGAAGGGGATGATGTGATTGCTAAAATCGCTGAAGTGGAAGAAAAATTGACTTATCCAGTCTTCACTAAGCCGTCAAACATGGGTTCTAGTGTCGGTATTTCCAAATCTGAAAATCAAGAAGAACTCCGTCAAGCCTTGAAACTTGCCTTCCAATATGACAGCCGTGTTTTGGTTGAACAAGGGGTGAACGCCCGTGAAATCGAGGTTGGTCTCTTGGGCAACTACGATGTCAAAAGCACGCTGCCAGGAGAAGTGGTCAAGGATGTTGACTTCTACGACTATGACGCCAAGTATATTGATAACAAGATTACCATGGATATTCCGGCTAAAATCAGTGATGATGTGATAGCTGTCATGCGTCGAAATGCTGAAACAGCCTTCCGTGCCATTGGTGGTCTCGGTCTCTCTCGTTGCGATTTCTTCTATACAGACAAGGGAGAAATCTTCCTAAATGAACTCAATACCATGCCAGGTTTTACCCAGTGGTCTATGTATCCACTTCTTTGGGACAATATGGGAATCAGCTACCCAGACCTAATTGAGCGATTGGTTGACCTTGCCAAGGAAAGTTTTGACAAGCGCGAAGCGCATTTGCTATAAAAATGAAAGAGAGGGTAGAAGCCAGAACCATCACTGCAAGGTGATCAGAGTTCTCGGGCTTCGACCCTTTTTAAAGGAGTAGAAATGAAATTAACTATCCACGAAGTTGCCCAAGCTGTTGGAGCGAAAAATGATGTCAGCATCTTTGAGGACATCCAGTTAGAAAATGCTGAGTTTGACAGTCGTTTGATTGAGGAAGGGGACTTGTTTGTGCCCCTCAAAGGTGCGCGTGATGGCCATGACTTTATCGAAACAGCCTTTGAAAATGGTGCTGCTGTAACCCTGTCTGAGAAAGAGCTTGTAAATCATCCCTACATTCTAGTAGACGACGTGTTGACTGCCTTTCAAAAACTAGCAGCCTATTATCTTGAGAAAACGGCTGTTGATGTCTCTGCAGTTACAGGTTCAAATGGTAAGACGACGACCAAGGATATGTTGGCGCATTTGCTATCAACAACCTACAAAACCTACAAAACACAAGGAAACTACAACAACGAGATTGGTCTTCCCTACACAGTTCTCCATATGCCTGAAGGAACAGAAAAGTTGGTATTGGAGATGGGGCAGGACCACTTGGGCGATATTCATCTCTTGTCTGAATTGGCTCGTCCAAAAACAGCCATCGTGACCTTGGTTGGAGAAGCCCATTTGGCTTTTTTCAAAGACCGTTCTGAAATTGCAAAAGGAAAAATGCAAATTGCAGACGGGATGGGACCTGGTTCCTTGCTATTGACGCCAGCTGACCCTATTGTAGAGGACTACTTGCCAGCTGATAAAAAGGTGGTCCGTTTTGGGCAAGGGGCAGAGCTGGAAATCACAGACTTGGTTGAGCGCAAGGATAGTCTGACCTTTAAGGCTAATTTCTTGGAACAAGCCCTTGATTTGCCAGTGACAGGTAAGTACAATGCTACTAATGCCATGATTGCATCCTATGTTGCCCTACAAGAAGGAGTTTCAGAGGAGAAAATTCGTCAGGCCTTCCAAAATCTTGAATTGACGCGTAACCGTACCGAGTGGAAGAAAGCAGCCAATGGAGCAGATATTCTGTCTGATGTATATAATGCTAATCCAACTGCTATGAAATTGATTTTGGAGACATTCTCTGCTATTCCAGCCAATGAAGGTGGCAAGAAAATTGCAGTCTTGGCGGATATGAAGGAACTCGGTGACCAGTCTGTTCAACTCCATAACCAGATGATTTTGAGTCTCTCGCCAGATGTGATTGATACCGTGATTTTCTATGGAGAAGATATCGCAGAATTGGCCCAACTTGCCAGTCAAATGTTCCCAATCGGACACGTTTATTACTTCAAGAAAACAGAAGACCAAGACCAATTTGAAGACCTAGTTAAGCAGGTCAAAGAAAGCCTTGGGGCTCATGACCAAATCCTGCTCAAAGGCTCTAATTCTATGAATCTAGCCAAGTTGGTAGAAAGTTTAGAAAATGAAGACAAGTGATTTTGTCAAGTATTTGCAAAGAATGATTGCCATTACAGATACTGGATTAACCTTTACAAAGGATCCGTTTGACCGTGAGCGCTATGAAGACTTGCGAGGTCTTTTATCTGAAATGTTGAATCAAGCATCAGACCTTGATGCCGAAGAAGTGGAAGAAGTCTTGAAGCCAACTTCTGCTTATGCGACTCCGTTAATGGACGTCCGTGCTTGGATTGTTGAGGACGAAAAGATTTGTCTGGTTAGGGGACAAGGAGAGAATGATTGGGCTTTGCCAGGTGGCTTTGGTGAGGTCGGCTATTCTCCAACCGAAAATATTCTCAAAGAAATTGCAGAAGAAACTGGTTTTAAAGCTAAAGTTGAAAGACTGCTAGCTGTTTTTGATACCAATTGTTTCCAACTACAGAGCAAACAATATACAAAATTTGTCTTTGAATGTAAGCTTCTTGATGGACAATTCCAAGAAAATCAAGAAATTGCAGACCTTCAATTTTTTGCCATTGACCAGCTGCCAGCCTTATCTGAAAAACGCATTACCAAGGAGCAAATAGAAATTCTTTGGCAGGTTTATCAAGGTCAGAGGGAGCAATATCTTGATTAAGAAGATGATTATCGTATTTCTAAATTCATTTTTGACAAATAGCATGGTATAATAAAATGCAGGAAAATTTTGAATCATGAGGAATACTAGATGAATTTATGGGATATTTTCTTTACGACCCAAGCAACAGAGCCACCCAAGTTTGATCTTTATTGGTATGTCAGTATATTTACACTCTTGGCCTTGACCTTCTATACAGCCTATCGTTATCGTGAAAAGAAGGTTTACCAACGATTTTTCCAAATCTTGCAGGCCGTTCAGTTAATCCTTCTTTATGGTTGGTATGGGGTCAATCATATGTCACTGTCAGAAAGTTTACCCTTTTACCATTGCCGTATGGCTATGTTTGTGGTGCTCTTGCTTCCTGGTCAGTCTAAATATAGGCAGTATTTTGCATTACTAGGAACATTTGGGACATTAGCGGCCTTTGTTTATCCAGTGCCAGATGCCTATCCTTTCCCCCATATTGCCATCTTGTCCTTTATCTTTGGGCATTTAGCACTCTTGGGGAACTCTCTAGTTTATCTATTGAGACAGTATAATGCGCGATTGTTGGATGTGAAGGGAATTTTTCTCATGACCTTTGCCCTAAATGCCTTGATTTTTGTGGTCAATTTGGTAACAGGTGGTGATTACGGATTCTTGACAAAACCGCCATTGGTTGGAGATCACGGCTTAGTAGCTAATTATTTAATCGTTTCCCTGGCCTTGGCAGCGGCGATTACATTGACAAAGAAAATCTTGGAACTATTTTTAGAACAAGAAGCAGAAAAAATGATTGCAAAGAAAGCTTAGAAATGAGCTTTCTTTTTTGTACAATAGACAGATTGTTGACAAAGTTTACAGTGAATGAATTTCTGAACAGAAAAACTAAAAAATTGGCTGGTAAATTTAGGAAAAAACTGAGCACGATGAGATTTTTTGTGTTATAATATTCTGTGAATAGCTATGCCTACGTTTAGCTATTGAATATTACGAAGTTAGAAACTTGGAAGATAGAGAGGATGCGATGTAATGGCTAGAGAAGGCTTTTTTACAGGTCTAGATATTGGAACAAGCTCTGTCAAGGTGCTTGTAGCTGAGCAGAGAAATGGTGAATTAAATGTAATTGGCGTGAGTAATGCCAAAAGTAAAGGTGTAAAGGATGGAATTATTGTTGATATTGATGCAGCAGCAACTGCTATCAAATCAGCAATTTCCCAAGCAGAAGAAAAAGCAGGCATCTCAATTAAATCAGTAAATGTTGGTTTACCAGCTAATCTCTTACAGGTAGAACCAACTCAAGGAATGATTCCAGTCACATCTGATACAAAAGAAATTACAGACCAAGATGTCGAGAATGTTGTCAAATCAGCTTTGACAAAGAGTATGACACCAGATCGTGAAGTCATTACTTTTATTCCAGAAGAATTTATCGTAGATGGTTTCCAAGGTATTCGTGACCCGCGTGGCATGATGGGTGTTCGTCTTGAAATGCGTGGTTTACTTTATACAGGCCCTCGCACTATTTTACATAACCTACGTAAGACAGTTGAACGTGCAGGTGTTCAGGTTGAAAATATTATTATTTCACCACTGGCTTTGGTTCGTTCAGTCTTGAACGAAGGAGAGCGTGAATTTGGAGCTACTGTGATTGATATGGGAGCAGGTCAAACAACTGTTGCTACAATCCGTAACCAAGAACTCCAGTTTACCAATATTCTTCAAGAAGGTGGAGATTATGTAACTAAGGATATTTCTAAAGTCTTGAAGACATCACAGAAACTAGCTGAAGGTTTGAAATTAAACTATGGAGAGGCTTATCCTCCTCTCGCAAGTAAAGAAACATTCCAAGTCGAAGTGATTGGGGAAGTAGAACCTGTTGAAGTAACAGAAAATTACTTGTCAGAGATTATTTCTGCACGAATTAAGCATATTTTTGAACAAATCAAACAAGACTTAGACAGAAGACATTTATTGGATCTTCCTGGTGGCATTGTTTTGATTGGTGGAACGGCTATTTTACCGGGTATTGTGGAGCTTGCTCAAGAAGTTTTTGGTGTTCGTGTGAAACTCTATGTTCCAAACCAAGTTGGAATTCGTAATCCGGCTTTTGCGCATGTGATTAGTCTTTCAGAATTCGCGGGACAATTGACAGAAGTACATCTCTTGGCTCAACGAGCAGTTAAGGGTGATGAAGGATTATTCCAACAACCACTCAGTTTTGGGGGAATGATTCAGAAAACAGCTCAGTTTGTTCAATCAACTCCTGTTCAACCAGCTCCTGCTCCAGAAGTAGAACCTGTAGCTCCGGCAGAACAAGTTGCAGATTTTCAACAGACTTCACAAAATAAACCGAAATTGGCAGATCGTTTCCGTGGCTTGATCGGAAGCATGTTTGACGAATAAAGAGGAAAAATAAATTATGACATTTTCATTTGATACAGCTGCTGCCCAAGGTGCAGTGATTAAAGTAATTGGTGTCGGTGGAGGTGGTGGCAATGCCATCAACCGTATGGTCGACGAAGGTGTTACAGGCGTAGAATTTATCGCAGCAAATACAGATGTGCAAGCCTTGAGCAGTACAAAAGCTGAGACTGTTATTCAGTTAGGACCTAAATTGACTCGCGGTTTGGGTGCAGGAGGTCAACCTGAGGTTGGTCGTAAAGCTGCTGAAGAAAGTGAAGAGACACTGACTGAAGCTATCAGTGGCGCAGATATGGTCTTCATCACTGCTGGTATGGGAGGAGGCTCTGGAACTGGAGCTGCCCCTGTTATTGCTCGTATTGCAAAAGATTTGGGTGCTCTTACAGTTGGTGTTGTGACACGTCCGTTTGGTTTTGAAGGAAGCAAGCGTGGACAATTTGCTGTAGAAGGAATCAATCAACTTCGTGAGCATGTAGATACTCTATTGATTATCTCAAACAATAACTTGCTTGAAATTGTTGATAAGAAGACACCGCTTTTGGAGGCTCTTAGCGAAGCAGATAATGTTCTTCGTCAAGGTGTTCAAGGAATTACCGATTTGATTACCAATCCAGGATTGATTAACCTTGACTTTGCCGATGTGAAAACGGTAATGGCAAATAAAGGGAATGCTCTTATGGGGATTGGTATCGGTAGTGGAGAAGAACGTGTTGTTGAAGCAGCACGTAAGGCAATTTACTCTCCACTTCTTGAAACAACAATTGATGGAGCAGAAGATGTGATTGTCAACGTAACTGGTGGTCTTGACTTAACCTTGATTGAGGCAGAAGAGGCTTCACAAATTGTGAACCAAGCAGCAGGACAAGGAGTAAACATCTGGCTCGGTACTTCAATTGATGAAAGTATGCGTGATGAGATCCGTGTAACAGTTGTTGCAACGGGTGTTCGTCAAGAACGTGTAGAGAAGGTTGTGGCTCCACAAGCTAGACCTACTACCAACTACCGTGAGACAGTGAGACCAGCTCATTCACATGGATTTGATCGTCATTTTGATATGGCAGAAACGGCTGAATTGCCAAAACAAAATCAACGTCGCTCGGAACAAGCTCAAGGATCTGCTTTTGGTGATTGGGATTTACGTCGCGAGACAATTGTTCGTCCGACTGATTCAGTAGTGTCACCGGTAGAACGTTTTGAAATTCCAAATTCACAAGATGAAGATGAGTTGGATACACCTCCATTTTTCAAAAATCGTTAAGTAAATGAATGTAAAAGAAAATACAGAACGTGTTTTTCGAGAAGTCGCAGAAGCAAGTCTAAGTGCTCATCGCGAGAGTGGCTCAGTCTCTGTCATTGCAGTTACCAAGTATGTAGATGTACCGACAGCGGAAGCCTTGCTTCCGCTAGGGGTTCATCATATCGGTGAAAATCGTGTAGATAAGTTTCTGGAGAAATATCAAGCTTTAAAAGATCGAGATGTGACTTGGCATTTGATTGGTACCTTGCAAAGGCGTAAGGTGAAAGATGTCATTCAATACGTTGATTATTTCCATGCATTGGACTCAGTAAAGCTAGCAGAGGAAATTCAAAAAAGAAGTGACAGAGTCATCAAGTGTTTCCTTCAAGTAAATATTTCTAACGAAGAAAGTAAACACGGCTTTTCGAGAGAAGAATTATTGGAAGTCTTGCCAGAATTAGCCAAACTAGATAAGATTGAATATGTTGGTTTGATGACAATGGCACCTTTTGAGGCTAGCAGTGAGCAGTTGAAAGAAATTTTCAAGGCGACCCAAGATTTACAAAAAGAAATCCAAGAAAAACAAATTCTAAATATGCCTATGGCCGAGTTAAGTATGGGAATGAGTCGTGATTATAAAGAAGCGATTCAATTCGGTTCCACCTTTGTTCGCATAGGTACAGCATTTTTTAAGTAGGAGAGAACCATGTCTTTAAAAGATAGATTCGATAGATTTATAGATTATTTTACGGAGGATGAGGATTTAAGTCTCCCTAATGAAAAACGAGATGAGCCTATTTTGACTCCAGTAAATTCTACACAGGACAAGGCTCTTTCAACAAATCAAACACCACGTACAAGCACAAGTAGTACAAAAGAAACTAATATTACTAGACTTCATGCACGTCAACAAGAGTTAGCCAAGCAAAGTCAGCATTCTACTGAAAAAGTAACAATCGATGTTCGTTATCCTAGAAAATATGAAGATGCGATAGAAATTGTTGATTTATTAGCAGGAAACGAAAGTATTTTGATTGATTTTCAGTATATGACTGAAGTGCAAGCTCGTCGTTGTTTAGATTATCTGGATGGAGCTTGTCATGTTCTAGCTGGAAATTTGAAAAAGGTAGCTTCTACCATGTACCTGTTGACACCAGTGAATGTTATTGTAAATGTTGAAGATATTCGTTTACCAGATGAAGATCAACAGGGTGAGTTTGATTTTGATATGAGACGAAATAGAGTACGATAATGATTTTTTTAATTCGTCTGATTTATAATGCAGTGGACATTTACTCCCTGATTTTGGTAGCCTTTGCTGTCATGTCTTGGTTTCCAGGCGCCTACGAATCAAGTTTGGGTCGTTGGATTGTAGCATTGGTAAAACCAGTGCTTGCTCCTTTGCAACGCCTGCCTCTACAGATAGCAGGTCTTGATTTATCTGTTTGGGTTGCGATCGTTTTGGTTCGATTTTTAGGGGAAAACTTAGTGCGTTTTCTTGCAATGATAATATGAATAGAGGTATTTACCAGCATTTTTCTATAGAAGATCGGCCATTTCTTGACAAGGGAATGGAATGGATTAAGAAGGTAGAAGATAGCTATGCGCCTTTTTTAACTCCTTTTATCAATCCTCATCAGGAGAAGTTATTGAAGATTTTAGCCAAAACCTATGGTCTTGCTTGTAGCAGTAGTGGGGAATTCGTCTCAAGTGAGTATGTTCGAGTTTTATTATACCCAGATTATTTCCAGCCAGAGTTTTCAGATTTTGAAATCTCTCTCCAGGAAATTGTGTATTCCAATAAATTTGAACACTTAACGCATGCTAAGATTTTAGGGACAGTCATCAATCAATTAGGGATTGAACGGAAACTTTTTGGAGATATCCTAGTAGATGAAGAACGGGCGCAGATTATGATTAATCAGCAGTTTCTTCTTCTCTTTCAAGATGGATTAAAGAAAATTGGCCGTATACCCGTTTCGCTGGAGGAACGTCCTTTCACCGAGAAAATAGATAAGCTAGAACAGTATAGAGAGCTGGATTTATGCGTGTCTAGTTTTAGATTAGATGTTCTTTTATCAAATGTTTTAAAACTATCTAGAAATCAAGCAAACCAGTTGATTGATAAGAAACTTGTCCAAGTAAATTATCATATGGTAGACAAATCAGATTATACTGTTCAAGTTGGAGACTTGATTAGTGTTAGAAAATTTGGGCGTCTGAGGTTGCTTCAAGATAAGGGACAAACGAAAAAAGAGAAGAAAAAAATAACAGTCCAGTTGTTATTAAGTAAGTGAGGAAAAATATGCCAATTACATCGTTAGAAATCAAAGATAAAACCTTTAGTACACGCTTTAGAGGTTTTGATCCAGAAGAAGTAGATGAGTTTTTAGATATTGTAGTCCGTGATTATGAAGATTTAGTCCGCTCTAATCATGATAAGGATTTACATATTAAGAGTTTAGAAGATCGTTTGTCTTATTTTGATGAGATGAAAGATTCATTGAGCCAGTCTGTATTGATTGCCCAAGATACAGCTGAACGAGTAAAACAAGCTGCATCTGAACGTTCAAACAATATTATCCATCAAGCAGAGCAAGATGCACAACGTTTATTGGAAGAAGCTAAGTACAAGGCAAATGAAATTCTTCGTCACGCAACTGATAATGCTAAGAAAGTTGCTGTTGAAACAGAAGAATTGAAGAACAAGAGTCGTGTCTTCCACCAACGTCTTAAATCTACAATTGAGAGCCAGTTAGCAATTGTTGAATCTTCAGATTGGGAAGATATTCTTCGTCCAACAGCTACTTATCTTCAAACAAGTGATGAAGCCTTTAAAGAAGTGGTTAGCGAAGTACTTGGAGAACCGATTCCAGCTCCAATTGAGGAAGAACCAATTGATATGACACGTCAATTTTCTCAGGCAGAAATGGCAGAGTTACAAGCTCGTATTGAGGCAGCCAATAAAGAATTGGCTGAATTTGAAGCTCAGGCTAAACAGGAAGTGGAAAATCCAACTCCTGCAGTGAGTCCTCAAATTGAAGAAGAGCCAGCTCATCCAGTTGGTCCAATGTATGAAGAGCCAGAAGTAGCTCCAAGCCATTATTCAGGACCAACACCCGCTACTGAAGCTGTAAACTCAGAACCAGGTTTTGCGGCACCGCAAGAATCTGTTACAATTTTATAAGAAACGATGTGAGAACAATATCTTATCCTTATATTTCCAGCGAGCAGGAGATGGTGTGAGTCCTGTAATCCCTATTGATAAGATTATCCTCTCAAAAACTCAAGTCTGAATGGAGTAAGATTTGACGTTCCCCACGTTACGGGATAAGAGGGAGAAAGACTAGTTCTTTTTCCGAATAAAGGTGGTACCACGATTTTCGTCCTTTTTGGCAGTCGTGGTTTTTAATTTGTTATTATTTATAAAGGAGATACCATGAAACTCAAAGATACCCTTAATCTTGGGAAAACAGCTTTCCCAATGCGTGCAGGTCTTCCGACCAAAGAGCCAGTTTGGCAAAAGGAATGGGAAGATGCAAAACTTTACCAACGTCGTCAAGAATTGAACCAAGGAAAACCACATTTCACCTTGCATGATGGCCCTCCATACGCGAACGGAAATATCCACGTTGGACATGCTATGAACAAGATTTCAAAAGATATCATTGTTCGTTCAAAATCAATGTCAGGTTTTTACGCACCATTTATTCCTGGTTGGGATACTCATGGTCTGCCAATCGAGCAAGTTTTGGCAAAACAAGGTGTCAAACGTAAAGAAATGGACTTGGTTGAGTACTTGAAACTTTGCCGTGAATACGCTCTTTCTCAAGTAGATAAACAACGTGAAGACTTTAAACGTTTGGGTGTTTCTGGTGACTGGGAAAATCCATATGTAACTTTGACTCCTGACTATGAAGCAGCGCAAATCCGTGTCTTCGGTGAGATGGCTAATAAAGGTTATATCTACCGTGGTGCAAAACCAGTTTACTGGTCTTGGTCATCTGAGTCAGCCCTTGCTGAAGCAGAGATTGAATACCATGACTTGGTTTCAACTTCTCTTTATTATGCAAATAAAGTAAAAGATGGCAAAGGTGTTCTAGATACAGATACTTACATCGCTGTCTGGACAACTACTCCATTTACCATTACAGCTTCTCGTGGTTTGACTGTTGGAGCGGATATTGATTACGTTTTGGTTCAACCTGCTGGTGAAACTCGTAAGTTTGTGGTTGCTGCAGAATTGTTAACTAGCTTGTCTGAGAAATTTGGCTGGGCTGATGTTCAAGTTTTGGCAACTTACCGTGGTCAAGAACTCAACCACATCGTAACAGAACACCCATGGGATACAGCTGTAGATGAATTGGTTATCCTTGGTGATCACGTTACCACTGACTCTGGTACTGGTATTGTCCATACAGCCCCTGGTTTTGGTGAAGACGACTACAATGTCGGTATTGCTAATGGTCTTGAAGTTGCGGTCACTGTTGATGAACGCGGTATCATGATGGCTAATGCTGGTGCTGAGTTTGAAGGTCAATTCTATGAAAAGGTAGTTCCAACTGTTATTGAAAAACTTGGTAACCTCCTTCTTGCACAAGAAGAAATCTCTCACTCCTACCCATTTGACTGGCGTACTAAGAAACCAATCATCTGGCGTGCAGTTCCACAATGGTTTGCCTCAGTTTCTAAATTCCGCCAAGAAATCTTGGATGAAATTGAAAAAGTGAAATTCCACTCAGAATGGGGTAAAGTCCGTCTTTACAATATGATTCGTGACCGTGGCGACTGGGTTATCTCTCGTCAACGTGCTTGGGGTGTTCCACTTCCAATCTTCTACGCTGAAGACGGTACAGCTATCATGACTGCTGAAACTATTGAACATGTGGCTCAACTCTTTGAAGTACACGGTTCAAGCATTTGGTGGGAACGTGATGCTAAGGATCTCTTGCCAGAAGGATTTAGCCACCCAGGTTCACCAAATGGCGAGTTCAATAAAGAAACTGATATCATGGACGTTTGGTTTGACTCAGGTTCATCATGGAATGGGGTTGTTGTAAACCGTCCAGAGTTGACTTACCCAGCAGACCTTTACCTAGAAGGTTCTGACCAATACCGTGGTTGGTTCAACTCTTCACTCATCACATCTGTTGCCAACCATGGCGTGGCACCTTACAAACAAATCTTGTCACAAGGTTTTGCTTTGGATGGTAAAGGTGAGAAGATGTCTAAATCTCTTGGGAATACCATTGCTCCAAGCGATGTTGAAAAACAATTTGGTGCAGAAATCTTGCGTCTATGGGTAACTAGTGTGGACTCAAGCAACGATGTGCGTATCTCTATGGATATCTTGAGCCAAGTCTCTGAAACTTACCGTAAGATCCGTAACACTCTTCGTTTCTTGATTGCTAACACATCTGACTTTAACCCAGCTGAGGATGCGGTAGCTTACGAAGAACTACGTTCAGTTGATAAGTACATGACGATTCGCTTTAACCAGCTTGTGAAAACGATTCGTGATGCTTACGCAAACTTTGAATTCTTGACAATTTACAAGGCCTTGGTGAACTTTATCAACGTTGACTTGTCAGCCTTTTACCTTGATTTTGCTAAGGACGTTGTTTATATCGAAGGTGCTAAATCACTGGAACGTCGTCAAATGCAGACTGTTTTCTATGATATTCTTGTGAAAATCACCAAACTCTTGACACCAATCCTTCCTCACACTGCGGAAGAAATCTGGTCATATCTTGAGTTTGAAGCTGAAGACTTCGTTCAATTGTCAGAATTGCCAGAAGCAGAAACTTTTGCTAACCAAGAAGAAATCTTGGATACATGGGCAGCCTTCATGGACTTCCGTGGACAAGCTCAAAAAGCCTTGGAAGAAGCTCGTAATGCAAAAGTAATCGGTAAATCACTTGAAGCTCACTTGACAGTTTATCCAAATGAAGTGGTGAAAACTCTACTCGAAGCAGTAAACAGCAATGTAGCTCAACTTTTGATCGTGTCTGAATTGACTATCGCAGAAGGACCAGCTCCAGAATCTGCCGTTAGTTTCGAAGATGTAGCCTTTACAGTTGAACGTGCTGCAGGCCAAGTATGTGACCGTTGCCGTCGTATCGACCCAACAACAGCAGAACGTAGCTACCACGCAGTCATCTGTGACCACTGTGCAAGCATCGTAGAAGAAAACTTTGCGGATGCAGTCGCAGAAGGATTTGAAGAGAAGTAAGGTTGTTGTATTATACTAAGAAGGAAAAGGACTGCCAAACAGTCCTTTCCTTTTTGGTTTTGACTAGCTTTTTTATGAAAAATTGTGTAAAATAGAATAGATAAACGAGGGGAAACCTCGGAAAATTTAAAGGAGAATCCATCTAATGGTAAAATTGGTTTTTGCTCGCCACGGTGAGTCTGAATGGAACAAAGCTAACCTTTTCACTGGTTGGGCTGATGTTGATTTGTCTGAAAAAGGTACACAACAAGCGATTGACGCTGGTAAATTGATCAAAGAAGCTGGTATCGAATTTGACCAAGCTTACACTTCAGTATTGAAACGTGCGATCAAAACAACTAACTTGGCTCTTGAAGCTTCTGACCAATTGTGGGTTCCAGTTGAAAAATCATGGCGCTTGAATGAACGTCACTACGGTGGTTTGACTGGTAAAAACAAAGCTGAAGCTGCTGAACAATTTGGTGATGAACAAGTTCACATCTGGCGTCGTTCATACGATGT
Source organism: Streptococcus sp. KHUD_015 (assembly GCF_051106265.1). Classification (GTDB taxonomy): domain Bacteria; phylum Bacillota; class Bacilli; order Lactobacillales; family Streptococcaceae; genus Streptococcus. The sequence continues at coordinate 1,588,266 of NZ_CP193665.1, read as the reverse complement.
ATTGCCTCCAAACATGGACCGTGATGATGAGCACTCAGCTCACACAGACCGTCGTTACGCTTCACTTGACGACTCAGTTATCCCAGATGCTGAAAACTTGAAAGTAACTTTGGAACGTGCCCTTCCATTCTGGGAAGATAAAATCGCTCCAGCTCTTAAAGATGGTAAAAACGTATTCGTAGGAGCTCACGGTAACTCGATCCGTGCCCTTGTAAAACACATCAAAGGTTTGTCAGATGACGAAATCATGGACGTGGAAATCCCTAACTTCCCACCATTGGTATTCGAATTCGACGAAAAATTGAACGTTGTTTCTGAGTACTACCTTGGAAAATAGAAAAATGTAAGTCTAGAATTGATTTCTAGGCTTTTTGTTTTTGTTCCCAGTTTCCAACTATTTGAAAAAGCGTTATAATGGTAGTAGGAAGTAATTTGTTTGAGAGAGGGTGGGTCTTATGGCTTATATTGAGATGAAACGCTGTTCCAAGCGTTATCAGGTTGGGGACACAGAGATTGTGGCCAATCGTGATGTGAATTTTGAGATTGAAAAGGGTGAATTGGTTATTATTCTAGGTGCGTCTGGTGCAGGCAAGTCAACAGTTCTTAACCTTCTTGGGGGAATGGATACCAATGATGAAGGGGAGATTTGGATTGATGGTGCCAATATTGCAGACTACAATTCTCACCAGAGAACCAATTATCGTAGAAATGATGTCGGTTTTGTTTTTCAGTTTTATAATCTAGTTTCCAATCTAACCGCTAAGGAAAATGTGGAGTTGGCTTCAGAAATCGTGACAGATGCCTTGAATCCTGAGAAGGTGCTGACAGATGTAGGTCTGGCTCATCGTCTCAATAACTTTCCAGCCCAGCTTTCTGGAGGGGAGCAACAGCGAGTCTCCATTGCACGCGCGGTAGCCAAAAATCCTAAAATCCTCCTTTGTGATGAACCGACTGGAGCCTTGGATTATCAGACGGGCAAGCAAGTCTTGAAAATTCTCCAAGATATGTCTCGTCAAAAGGGAGCAACTGTTATCATCGTGACTCACAATGGAGCTTTGGCGCCCATTGCTGATCGAGTAATTCATATGCACGATGCCAGTGTCAAGGATGTGCTGATCAACCAGCATCCTCAGGATATCGACAGTTTGGAGTACTAGCATGATCAAGCGAAAAACCTATTGGAAGGACTTAATTCAGTCCTTCACAGGCTCCAAGGGACGTTTTTTATCCATCTTGACCTTGATGATGTTGGGTTCTTTAGCCCTAGTAGGCCTCAAAGTAACCAGTCCCAACATGGAGGCAACTGCTAATGCTTATTTAAGAACTACTAAAACCTTGGATTTGGCAGTCATGTCTAACTATGGCTTGGATCAAGCAGATCAAGAAGAACTAGAACAGATAGAGGGCGCAGAGGTTGAGTTTGGCTATTTGACAGATGTGACTATGGAGAATGGGCAGGATGCCATTCGGCTGTACTCCAAATCAGAGCGAATTTCAACCTTTCAGCTAAGAGAGGGACGACTTCCTCAGTCAGACAAGGAAATCGCCTTGGCCACTCATTTGCAGGGTCAATATCGTATGGGACAGGAGATTAGTTTTAAAGAAAAAGAAGGCAGTCATTCCTCTTTAAAAGACCATACTTATACCATTACTGGTTTTGTGGATTCAGCTGAAATCCTCTCCCAGCGGGATATGGGCTACGCAGGAAGTGGAAGTGGGACTTTAACCGCTTACGGAGTGATTTTACCTAGTCAGTTTGATCAGAAAATCTACAATATAGCTCGTTTGAAATATCAAGATTTAGCAGGTTTAAATGCTTTCTCATCAGCTTATGAAGAAAAATCCAAACAGCATCAGGAAGACCTAGAACGAGCTTTGTCAGATAATGGCAAGGCACGTCTGCAACTTTTGAGAAAAGAAGGGCAAGAGTCTCTCGATAAGGGGCAAGAAACCCTTGACAAGGCTGAGACTAATTTGCAGGAAGGCAAGCGTCGTTTAGCAGCTGCTCAAGCTCGTATACAGGCTCAAGAAAGTCAACTAGCCTTGCTTCCTCAAGTCCAGAGAGAGCAGGCCAGTGCTCAACTTACCCAAGCCAAGCAGGAATTGAGCAAGGAAGAGGACAAACTAAAGCAAGCTGAACAAAATCTAGCCCAAGAAAAGGAAAAATTAGAAAAACATCAGCAAATCTTAGATGATTTGGCGGAGCCAAGGTATCAGGTCTATAATCGTCAGACCATGCCTGGCGGTCAAGGCTACCTCATGTACAGTAATGCTTCAGCCAGTATTCGGGCAGTGGGCAATATCTTTCCTGTAGTGCTTTATGCCGTAGCAGCCATGGTGACCTTTACAACCATGACTCGCTTTGTGGATGAAGAGCGAACTCATGCAGGTATTTTTAAGGCCTTGGGCTATCGTAGTAAGGATATTATCGCTAAATTTCTCCTCTACGGTCTAGTAGCTGGGACTGTCGGAACAGCTCTAGGTAGTATACTTGGCCATTATTTACTAGCCAGTGTGATTTCAAGTGTCATTACAAAAGGCATGGTGGTGGGAGAAACCCAGATTCAGTTTTATTGGACCTATAGCTTACTAGCTCTTGTCTTGAGTTGGTTGGCGAGTGTGTTACCAGCTTACTTGGTAGCTCGTAGGGAACTTCATGACGAAGCAGCCCAGCTTTTACTGCCTAAACCACCTGTCAAAGGAGCTAAAATCTTACTGGAGCGTATCGGTTTTATCTGGCGCCGTCTCAGTTTTACTCATAAGGTAACAGCCCGCAATATCTTTCGTTATAAGCAGCGGATGTTGATGACGATTTTTGGTGTGGCAGGTTCTGTAGCCCTTCTCTTTGCAGGTTTGGGAATCCAATCCTCTGTAGCAGGAGTTCCGTCTAGACAGTTTCAACAAATCCAACAGTACCAAATGATTGTCTCTGAAAATCCTAGTGCGACCAATCAAGACAAGGCAGAGCTAGAAGAAGTGTTAAAAGGTCAGGATATTCAAGCCTACCAGAAAATCTATTCTAAAACGTTAGACAAGGATTTTAAAGGAAAGGCTGGTCTTCAGACCATTACCCTTATGATGACAGAGAAGGAAGATTTGACTCCCTTTATCCATCTGCAAAATCATCAGCAGGAGCTGTCATTAAAAGATGGAGTTGTCATCACAGCTAAATTAGCCCAGCTGGCAGGTGTCAAGGTTGGGCAGACTTTAGAAATTGAAGGTAAGGAGCTAAAGGTTGCTGCCATTGCTGAGAACTACGTTGGTCACTTTATTTATATGAGTCAGGCTAGCTATGAGCAACTTTACGGACAGCTACCCCAAGCCAACACTTATTTGGTCTCGTTAAGAGATACCAGTGCGCCTAGTATCGAAAGGCAGGCAGGTTTACTCATGAATCAGGCTGCGGTGTCCAGCGTTGTCCAAAATGCTTCAGCCATTCGGCTCTTTGATTCTGTGGCTAGTTCACTCAATCAGACCATGACTATCTTGGTCATCGTGTCGGTTCTATTAGCCATTGTTATCCTCTACAATCTGACCAATATCAATGTGGCTGAGAGAATTCGAGAACTCTCTACTATCAAGGTTCTCGGATTTCATAATAAGGAAGTCACCCTTTATATTTACCGTGAGACGATTGTACTATCTCTTGTGGGAATCGTACTTGGTCTGGTATCCGGTTTCTATTTACACCAATTTTTGATTCAAATGATTTCACCTGCGACTATTCTCTTTTATCCGCAGGTAGGCTGGGAGGTCTATGTAATCCCAGTGGCAGCAGTAAGCACCATTTTGACCGTACTTGGTTTCTTTGTCAATCATCATCTGAGAAAGGTTGATATGCTTGAAGCCTTGAAATCTGTAGAGTAAGCTAGTTGTTTTTATCTGATTGAAATTATATTTACTCGTAAATCATGACCACCCGTCAAACGGGTGGTTTGTCCCAGGGCTATAAGCCCAAATTACCAGCCAGCGCCTAAAGACGCTGGCTTTCACGTTGTTTAAGCCTCATTGCTCTTGACTCGTCACTTGCCTCTCAAAGAGGCTTTAGTATTATTTACCACTATCTCTAAAGGAATCTTCACATAATTATAAGGCTGATAGTATTAATTTCACTATCAGCCTTACAGCTTATTTAACGTTTCAGAAAAACTATAATGTCAAGATTAACTAAACAGTATCTAATTCCTTCAAATAATTTTCTATCTTCATCAACATTAAAGGATTGTTATAAATCTTACATAACTCTCTTGCTTCTAAATAATAATTTTTGACTTGTTCTTTGTCTAGAAATTTGGTCCCAGCATTTCCTACAAGAATAAGTAGAGGAGCCAGTTGGTAGCTTGTCTGTCTTTGTTTACAGAGTTCAATCGTCTCAAGAGCTTCTTGGATGGCTTCATTATATTTTTCCTTTGATACTAGGTAGTGAGCGTAGTTGTACCGAACTCTGATGTAGCCAAATAAAAACTCTTGATGCTCAAAATTTTTTGTCTGATATAACTCCATCAAATGAGAGTAGTTTGCCTCATATTCTTGTTCACGACCCACTAAGGAATAGAAATTAGATAGAGTATTCAACGCCTTTAAATAAATCAGAGTATTTGAGGAGACTTTTAATAATATATTTTCCAATGAAGAAATTGCCTCACACTTACTGTCATATTGATAGAAGTCAATAATAGCTTTAATCCATTCAAGGTAAGTTCGGTCTTCTAGTGTTAGAAAAGTACTTCGTTCAATCTCTATTCTATAAAGATATTCCAAATCGTCATAATTTCTATCATCTAATAGGCGAGCAGATAATTGCTTGAAATTAGAGAGGTTAGATTTAATTTCAATTTGTTCATTAAAAAAATAATCTAATGGCACTTCAAGTCGTTGAGAGAGTTTGAATAACAAGTCTGCGGAGGGAATAAAATGACCTCTTTCAATTTTACTAATCTGACTTTGTTCACAAATTCCTTCTGCAAGAGTTTGTTGGGAGAGTCTCAACTCTTTTCTTTTCAATCTGAATTTCTCTGCGAGTGTATTCATTAAAGATAATAATCCTTCCTATTTGCTTAATTTCATTATAAAATTTTTAGTTCAAAATAGCAAGTTAAAGGAATAAAAAAATTCTTTATAGTAATAATAAGAAAAAAAAGTTCAAAAAGCAATAAAATATTTGAATGAATAAAATATATATGTTAAAATAAAAACAAGGAAACAGAAAGGGGTTTCAGGGCAAGAGAAAAAAACGTGGAATTCAAAAATTAGCTATATTAGCATTACTAGGGGTTTTTACGTTTAGTAATACAATTCCTTACCAACAGTTTATTCAGAAGAATAAACAATTGGAGATTCGAGTAGAATCACAAAAGAAGTCTGATGGTCTTGATGTTGGGAAGGCTGATTGATTTCGTATTACTTTAAAATTCAACTATTTAGAGAAAGGTATTCTGATGAGAGCTTGTAACAATACCAGATAGATATAAGAATGGAGATGTTTGATAAAATGCTTTCATAGCTAACCAACTGTTGAAAATTATGAGTTACAAAATCTAAAGTATTTAAAATTGGTTTATAAAATTAGGTCTCTGTCTGTAGAAAGGAACGTGCAGTTAGAAAGGAGGAAAAAATAGGATACTATAATTCAGACTGAGATTTCTAATTAAAAATTGAAGAAGATTCTTTTATCAATAGTTTAGTAAGCTTGTTAGTTTATAGAGAACAGAGATATTTCTGCCCTCTATTTTAGAATAAGGAATGCACTATGAAAAAATTATTTATACTCATATCCAACCTGCTTGCTAGTTTGTTCTTTGTTTGGGTATTTACCATTTGGACTGATACATATGTCTCCCATTATTACCCCAACGTTGTTGTACGTGATTCTTCCCCTGAAACAACTTTTCAGCATGTTGCTACACGCTTGGAAAAACTAGCAGAAGAAACGGATAGCTTTATTGCGATTCAACACCAAGATCCTAACTCAGAAGGTACTACAGTTTTTTCTTATACGACCTTTGGGGACGGAAAGTTGCCTGATGGGCTTCAGGAAAAAAATCTAGAAGATGCTCAAAGTAGTAGTGTTGAAACAAACTATTTTGTATTCGATGGAAACCTAGATATTCACTTGCTAAGGGAGGAGCTAAGTCAACTTGGCTTGACTAACATGCACCTGACAATTCCATCTAAACTATCTACGTTAATGGCTATCTTTAGTAACGGATTTCAGTTAATCAGTCTATTGATTTTCATCTTAACCTTTGTAGCACTGACTTTAATTAGTCAAATTAGCCAATTACGGTCGTCGGGCATTCGCCTCATTTCAGGAGAGAAACGGTGGTCCATTTTCCTTAGACCAGTTGGTGAGGATTTGAAAGGGATAGTTGTTGGTTTCAGTTTAGCTGGCGTTCTCGCCATTCTTATGCAAAAAATTCTGTCGCTTCCAACGCAATCCCTAATGACAATAGGAGAAGGCTTGCTCAGTTATAATCTCATCTTGTTGTCGATCTCCCTGTTTTTCGCTCAACTCTTCGCAGTTGGGATAAAAAAGATACACCTGATGCAGATTATAAAAGGGCAAGTGCCTGTCAGAGGAATCATTAGTTTAATTTTAATCGGTCAACTATTAGCGATTATTATTGTAACGCTGGGAATAGGGAGTAGTTTAAAGTATTCCCAAGCCTGGCAACAGCATCGGATTGGACAAGAGGTTTGGAGTCAGGAAAGGCAACTGACTATCCTATCAATCAGCCGTGAAGGAACGAGTCCTGGTTTTGATGAACAAGCTCAAAGAAAACTCAGAACTTGGTATCAATTGATGGATCTGGCTGTTTCAGAACAAAAGGCTTTCTTATCTAGACACCAGTTAATTGACCGTACTTTGCAAAATGGCATGGCTTCCTCCAAAAACTTGACAACCTCTACAGAATGGCACGATTACAGCCCGAATGGCAATGTCCTTATCGTCACACCGCAATACTTGGAGCGTCAAAACATTCCTGTAGATACAACTATTGAGCAAAAGATGAATCACCTTGATGTAGGGGAGTTTGTCTTATTACTGCCTGAACACCTCCGTTCAGAGGAAGAACATTATAAATCTGTTTTTGAAGACGACTTAACCAGTCGCATATCTAGTAAAGATGAACGACAGCAAATGACTGCTACGGTAGGTTATTTGGAATCAGGTCATGATCGTTTTGTGTATAATACGACCCCTATTTCTTACCAGCAGTTTTTGAAAGATCCAATCATCATTGTTATAACACCCCAATCAACTGGTCCACAGTCCATTGTGTTTTGGGTAGACGCAGTACAGAACTACGTTCTCTTTAATCAATTGTCTGATGCCCAGGAGCTTATCCAGAGACAAGGCATTGAAAATTGGGTCTCAGAAATGCAAACAGGTTACCACAACTACATCACATTATCGGATAATATCCAGAGGGAACGTTGGGTAATGCTAGCAGGAGCTGTGCTTGGGATTGCAACTTCAATCTTGTTGTTTAACACTATGAATAGGCTCTACTTTGAAGAATTTAGACGTGCTATTTTTATCAAACGCATTGCAGGTCTCAGGTTCTTAGAAATCCATCGCACTTATCTCTTTGCTCAACTGGGTGTGTTTTTACTGGGATTTATTGCGAGTGTATTTCTTATGGTAGAGATAGTAGTTGCTTTCTTAGTCTCGTTACTCTTTACTGGTCTATCTCTTTTACAGTTACATGTCCAAATGCAGAAAGAAAACAAGATGTCCATGCTTGTTTTGAAGGGAGGTTAATATGATTGAACTTAAACAGGTGAGTAAATCTTTTGGAGAACGAGAGTTATTTTCGAATCTTTCAATAACATTTGAGGCTGGAAAAGTCTATGCCTTAATTGGTTCAAGTGGTAGCGGAAAAACAACCTTGATGAACATGATTGGGAAATTAGAATCTTATGATGGCACGATTTTTTACCGAGGTAAAGACTTGGCCAATTATAAATCGAGTGATTTTTTCCGTCACGAATTGGGCTACCTCTTCCAGAACTTTGGCTTAATTGAAAACCAAAGTATTGAAGAAAACCTTAAGCTAGGTCTCATTGGTCAAAAGTTGAGTCGGTCGGAACAGCGGTTGAGGCAGAAGCAGGCTTTAGAACAGGTCGGCCTGGCTTATCTTGACCTAGATAAGCGCATCTTTGAGTTATCGGGCGGAGAATCGCAACGGGTTGCCTTGGCAAAAGTTATCTTAAAGAATCCACCCTTTATTCTGGCAGATGAGCCAACAGCTTCAATAGACCCAGCAACCTCTCAGTTGATTATGGAGATTTTGCTATCTCTTCGAGATGATAATAGGCTAATTATTATCGCAACACATAATCCGGCAATTTGGGAGATGGCTGATGAAGTGATCACGATGGATCGTCTGAAATAAAAATCCTTGTTTTTAATTGCACGATGAGTTACTGAAATATTATCGTGAATCAATAATTGGAGTTAATTTAGAATTGTACTTTATTAATATTGAGGTAACTTTTTCTTGATAAAGGAAGAAATAGTGGAGAGGAAGTTAGATTGAAAAAATTCGACAATTATATTATTGAGAAGCCTTGCGATTCTAATTCAGATAAACTGCAAAAAATCTCAATAATTGAAAGTTTGGTAGATGATATTTTGCAATTTTCTCTCAGAATCAATAATAGTGTAGGAGAGATTTTCCTCCTACAACCGTTTCAAAAGAAATATTTACCCATTGGGAGAAGATGTTGCAGTGGATAATGTGTTACTCACTGAAAAATATAATTTTCAACTAAAAGATTTTGAAGGATTCATTTCAAAATAAACAATAATTAAAGAATAAGAAAAATCCTCCGTTTCAAAGAGTAGGGAACTCTTTGTGACAGAGGATTTTTTCTATAGGGCTTTAGCAGCTGCAATTGCGGCTTCGAAGTTTGGTTCAGAGTTGATATTGTCCACGTATTCAACGTAGCGAATCGTATTGTCAGTATCGAGGACAAAGACTGCGCGTGCCAATAAGTGCCACTCATTGATTAAAAGTGCATAGTCACGCCCAAAGGAATGGTCGAAATAGTCTGAGAGCATGATGGCATTTTCAATTCCCTCAGCACCACACCAACGTTTTTGAGCAAAAGGTAGGTCCATAGAAACAGTCAATACGACCGTGTTGTCCAGTCCAGCTAGTTCTTCATTAAAACGACGCGTTTGAGTTGAGCAGATACCTGTATCGATAGAAGGAACGACACTCAAGACTTTTTTCTTTCCATCAAAATCAGCCAGAGATTTTTTAGAAAGGTCTGTTGCAGTGAGAGAAAAATCAAGCGCCTTGTCGCCGACTTGTAGTTGTTTACCTGTAAAGCTCACAGGATTTCCGAGAAAAGTTACCATAAGATACTCCAATCTTTTTTCTTCCATTTTAGCTGAAACGGTCAGAATTTTCCAATGATTTGACTGGAAATATGGGCATAGAAAAAACGCCAGCTCATGTGAGAATGACGTTTTTAGAGGCTTATTTTGCCAATCCTTCAGCAATCTTGTCAAGGTTGTATTTCATCATGCTGTAGTAGCTGTCGCCTTCTTTACCTTGTTCTGCGATAGAGTCAGTAAAGATTTGTGCGTAGATTGGGATGTTTGTGTCTTGTGAAACAGTCTTCATTGGACGGTCATCCACACTAGATTCTACAAAGAGTGAAGGAACTTTTGTTTGGCGAAGTTTTTCAACCAAGGTCTTGATTTGTTCAGGTGTTCCTTCTTCTTCAGTATTGATTTCCCAGATGTAGGCACTTGGGACACCATAGGCTTTAGAGAAGTATTTGAATGCTCCTTCGCTGGTTACAATGAGTTTCTTTTCAGCAGGGATGTTATTAAATTTATCCTTACTTTCTTTATCAAGTTTGTCTAACTTATCAGTATATTCTTTGAGATTTTTTTCATAGAATTCCTTGTTGTTAGGATCTTTAGCGCTCAATTGTTTGGCGATATTTTTAGCAAAGATAATTCCATTTTCAAGGTTAAGCCAAGCGTGTGGGTCTTCTTTACCTTTTTCATTTTTTCCTTCAAGGTAGATAACATCAACGCCTTCGCTGACTGCAAAGTAGTCTTTGTTTTCAGTTTTCTTAGCATTTTCTACCAATTTGCTAAACCAAGCATTGCCACCTGTTTCAAGGTTGATACCGTTATAGAAAATGAGGTCAGCCTCAGAAGTTTTCTTAACATCTTCAGGGAGTGGTTCGTATTCGTGTGGGTCTTGTCCAATCGGAACGATACTGTGAAGATCAATCTTGTCACCAGCAATATTTTTAGTAATATCAGCGATGATTGAGTTTGTAGCAACAACTTTTAGTTTTTGACCAGAAGCTGCATCTTTTTTTCCGCTAGCACATGCTACAAGAGCAATAACGGAAAGAAAGAGAACGAGTAATGTACCTAATTTTTTCATTAGATCCTCCAATTTATTGGGGTTTTGCCCCTTATTTTAACAAATGTTTATTTTTCAGTTTCAAATATCGTTGTTTAGGAGAGATAAAGAAACTGATTAAGAAGAAGCTAGCAGCTGTAAGTACGATGCTAGAACCAGCTGCTAAGTTTAAACTATAGCCAATAAAGAGTCCCAAAACTGAAGCTGTAGCTCCAAAGGTTGAGGAAAGGAAAATCATACTTTTCAGGCTATTAGCATACAGATAAGCAGTTGCAGCTGGGGTAATCAGCATGGCTACAATCAGGATAGTTCCAACACTTTGCATGGCTGTCACAGACACGAGAGTCAGGAGTATCATGAGGAGGTAGTGATAGAAATTGACAGGCATTCCCATGGCTTTAGCCAGAAGTTCATCAAAGGAAGTTATCAAGAGTTGCTTGAAGAAAATCCAGATTAACAAGAGAATGACCGCCCCTACGCCCATAGTGATAAACATATCCGTATCTTGGACGGCTAGAATATTACCAAAAAGGATATGGAAAAGGTCAGTTGAACTTTTAGCGACACTAATCAAGATGATACCGAGGGCTAAGAAAGAAGAAAAGGTAATGCCGATGGCGGTATCGCTTTTGATAATCGAGTTCCCCTTGATGTAGGTAATGATGATAGCAGCTAGCAATCCAAAGACAATGGCTCCGATAAAGAAGTCAACTCCCAAGATAAAGGAGAGGGCTACACCTGGTAAGACAGCATGTGAAATAGCATCTCCCATGAGTGACATCCCACGTAGAATGATGAAACATCCCACAGCTCCAGCTACGACCCCGACGACAATAGCTGTTATCAAGGCATTTTGTAGGAAATGGAATTTTTGCAATCCATCGATAAATTCTGCAATCATAGGTCACCTCCATTGAAAAAGAGTCGATTACCGTAAGCTTCTTTGAGATTGGCTTCGGTAAAGGTTTCTTTGGTTGGACCAAAGGCAATCACTTCTCGATTGACAAGTAAGACTTGATCGAAGTAGTGGGAAACCTTGCTGAGGTCGTGGTGAACGATGAGAACCGTCTTACCAGCTTTTTTCAAATCTCTCAGCGTATTCATGATGATTTCCTCACTGACAGAGTCAATCCCAACAAAGGGTTCATCCAAGAGGATATAGTCGGCTTCCTGAACCAAACATCTGGCAATCAAGACCCGCTGGAATTGACCTCCAGACAGTTGACTGATTTGACGTTCAGCGTAGTCAGCTAGGCCGACGATTTCAAGGGCTTCCTCTACTTTTTTCCAATGTTTAACATTTAAACTGCGAAAGAGAGGAATAGAGGGAAAGAGTCCTAGTGAGACACATTCCTTGACCTTGATGGGAAAGTTGTAGTCGATATTGATTTTTTGTTCGACATAGGCAATTCGGTGTAAGGATTTTTTAACTTCCTTGTCATCGAGAAATGCCTGACCTTGATGAGGGATAATTCCCAGCATACCTTTTAATAATGTTGATTTTCCAGCACCGTTTGGACCAATGATTCCGGTAATTGTTGGTCCTTGGAGCACTAGTGAAATATCCTTAAGTGCCAACGTTTCTTTGTAGGAGACACTGAGGTTTTCGATACGTATCATAAACTTATATTCCTCCTGACTCTTAATATACCTTAAAAAAAAAATTAAGTCAAGTTAATTTTTCAAAAAATTAAAATATTAACTGAAAAACAATAGGAAACATCCGTTTATTTTTAATTGCATTCCCAGGTAATTTTTGTTAAGCTAAAAACAAATAAACAAATACAAATGAAAGCGAGAACAAGATGACACGTTATCAAGACGATTTTTATGATGCAATCAATGGAGAATGGCAGAAGACAGCTGAAATTCCAGCAGATAAGTCTCAAACGGGAGGTTTTGTTGATTTAGACCAGGAAATTGAAGACCTGATGCTGGCGACAACAGACAAGTGGTTGGCAGGTCAAGAGGTGCCTGAGGATGCTATCTTGGCAAACTTTGTCAAATACCACCGCCTAGTTCGTGATTTTGACAAGAGAGAAGCTGACGGTATCACACCTGTCTTACCACTTCTTAAAGAATTCCAAGAATTGGAGACTTTTGCGGATTTTACAGCTAAACTAGCAGAGTTGGAGCTTGCAGGAAAACCTAATTTCCTTCCTTTTGGTGTATCGCCAGACTTTATGGATGCTAGAATCAATGTTCTATGGGCTAGCGCTCCAAGCACCATCTTGCCAGATACGACCTACTATGCAGAAGACCATCCTCAGCGCGAAGAGCTTTTGACTCTTTGGAAAGAAACCAGCGCAAATCTCCTTAAGGCTTATGATTTCTCTGATGCAGAAATTGAAGACTTGCTAGAGAAAAGACTAGAATTGGACCGTCGAGTTGCGGCAGTGGTACTCTCTAATGAAGAAAGTTCAGAGTATGCTAAACTCTACCATCCATATTCTTATGAAGATTTCAAAAAATTCGCACCTGCTCTGCCTTTGGATGACTTCTTCCAAGCCGTTCTTGGACAAGTACCAGACAAGGTTATCGTAGATGAGGAACGTTTCTGGCAAGCAGCAGACCAATTCTATAGTGAAGAGGCCTGGCCTCTCCTCAAGGCAACCTTAATTTTAAGTGTTGTTAATCTCTCAACTAGCTATCTAACAGAAGAAATTCGTGTCTTGTCAGGTGCCTATAGCCGTGCGCTTTCAGGTGTTCCAGAAGCCAAAGACAAGGTCAAGGCAGCCTACCAGCTAGCACAAGGTCCATTCAAACAATCCTGGGGTCTCTGGTATGCCCATGAAAAATTCTCTCCAGAAGCTAAGGCAGACGTGGAGAAAAAAGTGGCAACCATGATTGATGTTTATAAGGAACGCTTGGCTAAAAATGACTGGCTGACTCCTGAAACTCGTGACAAGGCTATCGTCAAACTCAATGTCATCAAGCCTTATATCGGTTACCCAGAAGAATTGCCAGAACGCTACAAAGACAAGGTAGTGGATGAAAATGCTAGCCTTTTTGACAATGCTCTAGCCTTTGCGCGTGTGGAAATCAAGCACAGTTGGAGCAAGTGGAACCAGCCTGTAGACTACAAGGAGTGGGGCATGCCTGCTCATATGGTCAACGCCTACTACAATCCACAGAAGAACCTGATTGTCTTCCCAGCAGCTATTTTACAGGCGCCTTTCTATGACTTACATCAGTCGTCTTCTGCTAACTACGGTGGGATTGGTGCAGTTATTGCTCATGAAATTTCCCACGCCTTTGATACCAACGGAGCTTCCTTTGATGAAAATGGTAGCCTCAAGGATTGGTGGACAGAGAGTGATTATACTGCCTTCAAGGAGAAAACACAAAAAGTTATTGATCAGTTTGATGGACAGGATTCTTATGGAGCAATCATTAACGGTAAATTGACTGTATCAGAAAACGTGGCTGACTTGGGGGGAATCGCTGCAGCGCTTGAAGCAGCTAAGAGAGAACCAGACTTCTCAGCAGAAGAATTCTTCTACAACTTCGGTCGCATCTGGCGCATGAAAGGTCGACCAGAATTTATGAAACTTTTGGCTAGCGTCGACGTGCACGCACCAGCCAAACTCCGTGTCAATGTACAAGTACCAAATTTCGACGATTTCTTTACAACCTATGATGTCAAAGAAGGTGACGGAATGTGGCGTTCACCAGAAGAGCGCGTGATTATTTGGTAATGCAAAGAAGCAAGTAATCAGTAAAAGGCATCCAATCAGGTGTGAAACCTTGATAGGATGCCTTTTATAATGGAAAGACTTGCTGTATAGTTTACTTATACTCTTCGAAAATCTCTTCACCCACGTCAGCTTTATCTGAAACCTCAAAGCGGTGCTTTGAGTAACCTGCGGCTAGTTTTCTAGTTTGCTATTTGTTTTTCATTGAGTATTAAATTGCAAAATTGATTGTCATCATTTTACTAGAAAAAGGGATTGAAAGTTTTTTCGTGAGCGATAGTAGTAGCTGGACCATGCCCTGGATAGACGTCGTAGTTTGGTAGGGTGAAAAGTTGGGTTTGGATACTATGGAGAAGTTGCTCCGTACTACCAGTTGGAAGGTCGGTCCGCCCGATAGTTTCACGGAACAAAGCATCTCCTGTCAAGACTAGGTTAGCATCAGGAAAGACGATAGAAACGCCGCCGATAGAGTGCCCTGGTGTTGGCAAGACAGTAAAACGAAATTCCTCTAGTTGGTATTTTTCATGAAAGACAAAGGTGTGTTCAGCTGGTTTTGCGACCACATCCGCCATATCATCGTGGCGGGGAAGCCCAGAGAGATTGTCGACAGGAGTATAGAGCCAGCTAGCTTCGCTCTCTGCGATATAGACAGGAGGATTGCCAAAAGTCTCGCGAACCAAGTCCAGACTCATGATATGGTCATAATGAGCGTGGGTCAAGAGAATAGCGCAGATTGGTTTGTTGATGTTCTCTATTGTCTGACGAATAGCTTCCCAATGGCTACCAGGATCGACAACGATGAGGTGCTTTTCACCTTCTAGGTAATAGGTGTTTTCATAGGCAACAGGATTCACGGTTTTATGGATTTTCATATTGGCTCCAATCTCAAAGAATGTACTAAATTAAGTATAGCACAGTTAGGAAGAATAGGTAAGGATTTAGGATGAACTTAAAAACCAGCATGACTAGATGAAGACAGGCTGGTTATCAATTTATCAATATTGGAGAGGTGTCAATTGCCCTTCATAGGTTGCATAAACTCCGTCATTAGCTTGTTTGATAGATGTGATATTTAGAGTGCCACCGTAGTTGGCTTCTCGTTTCTCGCTATATTCACTATAAGTTATCCTATTGGGCAGGTTCTGGTCGTTAGAATAGTATTGAACGATTGTTTTTTTATAGCTTTGCTGGCTGAATAGAAGCAGGCAGCTAACTCCTAACACTAGGAGAGCAAAGATAGAAATAGCAGTTTTTTTCATAGGTGTTCTCCTTATAAACTAAAGGATAAAAGAAAGTATCTTGAGGATTTTAATTCTAAAATCCAGTCAAGGTACCAGTGTATGTGACACGAGTTCCACCGTTTATCTTTCGTATCTTCAATGGAATTGGGGAAGTCAGAAAGTCTTTGGGTTACAATATGGTTTCCGTTTCTCTATCTCTCCTTCTATCACCTAAGTTTAAAATCTAACTTCGTAATATATTATAGACTAATAATTCAGAATTATCAAGCAATTCTGGATTATTTTTTTCCTATTCTGTTCCAATCTAGTTTTCATATTCTTAAAAAAGTGATAAAATGGTAGGAAGAATTGGAGAGTAGAGATGCCAAAAGAAGTGAATTTAACAGGCGAAGAAGTTGTCGCTTTAACCAAAGAATATTTAACGGAAGAGGATGTCCATTTTGTCCATAAGGCCTTGGTATATGCGGTGGAATGCCATAGTGGTCAATACCGCAAATCTGGCGAACCTTATATCATTCATCCTATCCAAGTGGCAGGTATTTTAGCCAAACTCAAACTAGATGCCGTAACGGTTGCCTGTGGTTTCTTGCATGATGTGGTAGAAGATACAGATGCGACCTTGGACGATTTGGAAAGAGAGTTTGGTCCCGATGTGAGGGTAATCGTCGATGGGGTTACCAAACTTGGTAAGGTCGAGTACAAATCGATCGAGGAGCAGTTGGCTGAAAATCATCGCAAGATGCTCATGGCCATGTCTGAGGACATCCGCGTTATCTTGGTCAAACTATCTGACCGCTTGCACAATATGCGGACGCTTAAACACCTTCGAAAAGACAAGCAGGAGCGTATTTCCAAAGAAACCATGGAAATCTATGCTCCACTTGCCCACCGTTTGGGGATTTCCAGCGTCAAATGGGAATTGGAAGACCTATCTTTCCGTTATCTCAACCCAACAGAGTTTTACAAGATCACCCATATGATGAAGGAAAAACGCAGAGAGCGTGAGGCCTTGGTGGATGAGGTGGTCACAAAATTAGAGGAATATACGACGGATCATCACTTGAGAGGGAAGATTTATGGTCGTCCCAAGCATATTTACTCGATTTTCCGCAAAATGCAGGACAAGAGAAAACGGTTTGAGGAAATCTATGACCTGATTGCCATTCGTTGCATTTTAGATACCCAAAGTGATGTTTATGCCATGTTGGGTTATGTGCATGAGCTTTGGAAACCCATGCCTGGTCGTTTCAAAGACTATATCGCTAATCGCAAGGCTAATGGTTACCAGTCTATCCATACGACTGTCTATGGGCCAAAAGGACCGATTGAGTTTCAGATTCGAACTAAGGCCATGCACGAGGTTGCTGAGTACGGGGTTGCGGCTCACTGGGCTTATAAGAAAGGCGTTAAGGGCCAGGTCAACAGCAAGGAATCAGCTATTGGGATGAACTGGATTAAGGAGATGATGGAGCTCCAAGACCAGGCCGATGATGCCAAGGAATTTGTGGATTCAGTTAAGGAAAACTATCTGGCTGAGGAGATTTACGTCTTTACCCCAGATGGAGCTGTCCGTTCTCTTCCAAAAGATTCAGGACCGATTGACTTTGCCTACGAAATCCATACAAAAGTCGGGGAAAAAGCAACTGGTGCCAAGGTCAATGGTCGCATGGTTCCACTGACAACCAAGCTCAAGACAGGGGATCAGGTTGAAATTGTCACCAACCCGAACTCCTTTGGGCCAAGCCGTGACTGGCTCAATATGGTCAAGACCAGCAAGGCGCGCAACAAGATTCGTCAGTTCTTTAAAAACCAAGATAAGGAATTGTCTGTCAACAAGGGTCGTGAAATGTTGATGGCCCAGTTCCAAGAAAATGGCTATGTAGCCAATAAATTTATGGACAAGCGCCACATGGATCAAGTTCTGCAAAAGACCAGCTACAAGACAGAAGAATCCCTCTTTGCGGCCATTGGTTTTGGAGAAATTGGAGCTATTACTGTCTTTAATCGTCTGACTGAAAAGGAACGCCGTGAGGAAGAGCGTGCTAAGGCCAAGGCGGAAGCAGAAGAGCTTGTCAAAGGTGGCGAGGTCAAGGTTGAAAACAAAGAAACCATCAAGGTCAAGCATGAGGGTGGTGTGGTCATTGAAGGTGCTTCTGGACTCCTCGTGCGGATTGCCAAGTGTTGTAATCCTGTTCCTGGTGACGATATTGTAGGCTACATTACCAAGGGTCGTGGTGTGGCTATTCACCGTGTGGACTGTATGAACCTGCGTGCCCAAGAAAACTATGAGCAACGTCTCCTTGATGTGGAATGGGAAGACCAGTATTCAAACTCAAATAAGGAGTATATGGCCCATATCGATATTTATGGCCTCAACCGTACAGGACTATTGAACGATGTACTGCAAGTTCTTTCAAACACAACCAAGAATATTTCAACGGTCAACGCCCAACCAACCAAGGATATGAAATTTGCTAATATTCATGTGTCCTTCGGTATTGCCAACCTCTCGACACTGACTTCAGTCGTGGACAAGATTAAGAGTGTGCCAGAAGTTTACTCTGTTAAACGGACCAATGGCTAATTGTCTTAGCTCTTACTAGAAAGGCTATTATGAAAATCATTATCCAACGGGTTAAAAAAGCCCAAGTGAGTATCGAAGGTCAGGTTCAGGGAAAAATCAATCAGGGGCTCCTATTGCTGGTTGGTGTTGGCCCAGAGGACCAAGAGGAAGATTTGGACTATGCTGTGAGAAAGCTTGTCAATATGCGGATTTTTTCAGACGCAGAAGGCAAGATGAACCTGTCTGTCAAAGATATTGAGGGGGAAATTCTCTCTATTTCTCAGTTTACCCTCTTTGCGGATACTAAGAAGGGCAATCGTCCAGCTTTTACAGGGGCAGCCAAGCCTGATATGGCATCAGACTTCTATGATGCTTTCAATCAAAAATTAGCGCAAGAAGTGCCCGTTCAGACAGGCATCTTTGGAGCGGATATGCAGGTTGAGCTGGTCAATGACGGACCTGTTACCATAATCCTTGATACGAAAAATAGATAAGAAAGACCAAGTCCAGCCGGCTTGGTTTTTCTTATCTATCATAAAATGCTCCAAAAAGAAATCGGTTCTTGATAGGCTTTTGGGAACTCTCTTTTCAGGCTTTGGCTTATGCGATAGGAGGGGATGAGGTGTCCTAGGATGAGGAGAGTTCCCTGAAGGAAAAGTGGGATACCACTTAAACATATCAAGGAGAGAATGATCAGGCTATCCCATAGGAGGATTTGTAAGGCAAAACGCCAGAATCTTGGTCTAATCTGGGAATAGAGGTGACTAAAGTGGTCACAAAGCTGGTTAGAAAGATAGGTCAATAGCACAGGATGAAAGAAAATGAGCCAACCGCTATAAATTAAAATCCAATCCCAAGTAAGTCTCTCTTTAAATGTCAAAAATGCCAGCATAATTCCATCAATGACAAGGAGCTCAATGGTCTTGGTGTAGATGATTTTTCTCATGCTAAGACCTCCTTTTCCTTAGAGACATTCCCACAAAGAGATATGTTTGTTGTAAAAGTCAGGATAGTTTTCTCTTAGGTAGTCCGCTGTCCTATAATAAAAAGTAGAATGGCAAGCAGTGATGATTGGCATAAGAGTGGGAAATCGCTGAGAACTAACGAAGGCTAAAAGGACAAAAAATAGAAAATCAATGGAGAGAACCCCTAAATAGTAGAAGCGAATCTTTTTATTGATTTGAGGATAAATCTCAGCGAATTGATGTTTGAGTTGGACAAGTAAGCGAAATAGCAGGAGTCCCTGAGCAAGGAGGAAAATAAAACTAGTGAGCAAGAGCCAGTTGAAAACGGTCTCGGGTCTAGTAGTAAAAAATGCCAATAGTAGCAAATCGATGACTGCAATTGCTGTAAAATGGATTCTAAAGAGTTTTTTCATGACAAGACCTCCCTCTTTTATCTAGCTTCATTGTACTCCAAAAGAATGGGAGTTACAAGTAAAATGATAAAAAATTTTAGTAAGGAGATTCTGTTAGATTTCTTTATTTGATTTCCCTCCTATTGCTCCACTTCTTCATCATTCCAGACAAATAAAGCTCCGATTGCATTGAGGATATAAAAGATATATTTTCCGATATTGGCAAAGTTTCCTTGAATGCCAGCCTTTGTCAGCTGAACGAAATTGTAAATCAACCAAAAGCCCCACTGAGTTGTTAGTTTCAATGCATTCAAAGCATTGGCAATGAGGGACAGTGCAAAGGCAATAGTTGTCACGTAGGCAAGGAGATTCATCTTTCCTCCATAGCCGATATAGTTGGTCACAAAAGCAAAGAGGAAGGCGATGATTGAAATGGTGATGGCCGCCAATTTTAGTTGTTTTTGGCTCATTTGGTTGGGTCTGCCTTCTTGCGAAACTTCCCATTTCTTTATAGCAAAGGTATAAATGAGGAAGGTGACGGGATAGGTGATGATGGCCGCCTTATTTCCAAGGATATAATCAATAGTACCAGATAAAATGGTATTAACAATACCAAAGTAATTTCCCCATTTGCTTAATTTTCCCGTGAAACGAGTGGACAACATGGAAATCCCAACGTTGGTTACGGAAATCAATCCAAAAGGAACAAGAGCTGTCCATGGTCCCCAGTCTACAAATTTGTCGAGACGTGAGTTGAGGTAACCAGATGCAATCGCAATCCCAACGACCAAAGCAACTCCGAAGAGGTCAAACCATTTGGATGTCGCAAAAATTTTTAGAGATTTTTTCATATGTTAAAATATATTTCTTCTTTTTTTACAAATATTCTACAACTAAATGAAAGTAAAATCAAATGATAGAAATAAAACCCTGAAAATAAAACTTTCAGGGTTGGTTGGGGTACTTGAGAAATTAGTCGATTTTCTCGACGTAGAGTTGTTTGGCAATGTCCATACCTACTTGTAAATCCTCGTCTTTACTCAGAATAGTGAAGGTATTGCTGAAGCCATCAAACTGCTGGACTTGGAGCTGGTCACCGATGTGAAGTGAGTGCTTGTCCAGATAATGGAGAATGTCAAAACTATCATGCACCCGAGTCAGGCGGTAGGCGCCAGCTTCCTTGATATCAGCTAGTGGGAGGTTATTGATTTCAACCAGGAGTTCTCCCTTGGCAGGAATAGTTCCTCCGTGAGGGCAGGTCTTGGGGAAACCAAGCAATTTTTCTAGCCTCTCCACGAATAGTTCAGAGACAGTATGTTCCAAGACTTCAGCTTCCTCGTGAATCTGGTCACTCGTATAGTCTAAATGATGAACTAGAAAAACTTCAATCAAGCGGTGTTTACGGTAGAGTTCAGAGACCAGTTTAAGTCCAAGGTCAGTCAGTAGATAGCCACATTCCTTGTCCTTGAGGATGAGATTTTCACTCTTCATCCGTTTAATCATTTCAGTTACGGCAGGGGGAGAGACTTGCATACGAGCCGCAATTTCCTTGTTGGTGATTTTATGCAGGTCTGTGCCAATTTCATAAATACATTTTAGATAATCTTCTTTATTCGGGGTCATTCGTTTCCTCTTGTCTAATATCTTTATCTAGTATATCAAAAAAAGCTAGATTTCTCTAGCTGTGACTTTTTATGTTATACTTATTGCAAGAGAAAAAACGAGGAGATGGATATGACGAAAATAGCTCTTCTTTCAGATATTCATGGAAATACCACCGCCTTGGAGGCTGTTTTGGCAGATGCTCGGCAGCGAGGAGTGGATGAATACTGGCTTTTGGGAGACATTCTCATGCCAGGGACAGGGCGTAGAAGGATTTTGGATTTGTTGGCTCAACTACCGATTACGGCTAGAGTTTTGGGAAACTGGGAAGACAGTCTGTGGCATGGTGTCCGCAAGGACTTGGATAGTACTCGTCCCAGTCAACGCTATCTCTTGCGCCAGTGCCAGTATGTTTTAGAGGAAATTTCCCTAGAAGAAATTGAACTGCTTCACAATCAACCTCTCCAGCTCCATCGTCAGTTTGGTGATTTGACGGTAGGAATTAGCCACCATCTTCCTGATAAGAACTGGGGGAGAGAGTTGATTCATACTGGAGCACAGGAGAATTTTGACCGCTTGGTGACCAATCCGCCCTGTGATATTGCTGTTTATGGTCATATTCACCAGCAGTTGCTTCGTTACGGGACTGGTGGGCAATTGATTGTCAATCCGGGTTCGATTGGGCAACCATTCTTTCTAGATGCTCAGTTACGGAAGGACTTGCGAGCCCAGTATATGATTTTGGAGTTTGATGACAAGGGCTTGGTAGATATGAACTTCCGACGGGTAGACTACGATGTGGCAGCTGAATTGCAGCTGGCTAAAGATTTGAAACTTCCCTATTTTGAGGTTTACTATGAAAGTCTGGTCAATGGTATCCACCATACTCATCATCAGGAATTTCTGAGAGAATTGGCCCAGAAAGAGGGTTATGATAGGGAATTAGATGCCTGGTTGAAAGGTGGTAATGATTGACATTACAACTAAAAAGGGTATAATAAAAGAAAAAGAAGAGTAGAGGCAGGGGAGCCTCGTAAAAAGGAGAAGAGGATGCAAATTCCAAGTAGATTTACCATTGCGACTCATATGCTGATAATCATTGCCCTCAAGGGGAAGGAAAGCAAGGTGACCAGTGATTTTTTAGCTGCTAGTGTCGGGGTCAATCCTGTCATTATCAGAAAGACCTTGTCCCAGTTGAAGAAGGCAGAGCTGATTTCAGTAGCGCGTGGAACAGGTGGGACAGAGATTGTTAAGGATCTCAAAGACATTAGTCTTTTAGATGTTTATCAGGCGGTTGAGTGTCTTGGTAAGACTGGTCAACTTTTTAGTTTCCATGACAATCCAAATCCAAATTGCCCAGTTGGAGCTCATATTCATGATGTTTTAGATCAAAAATTGGAGAAAATCCAGCAGGCTATGGAGGCTGAACTTGGTCAGACTAGTCTAGAACAAGTCGTGGCCGATGCAGAGAGTCAGATGAAGGATTGAGAGGGATAGATGCCCAATGTCATTAAGTTAAGAAATTCAAATACAATTCTGTATTTGGGTTTCTTTTTTATGTGATAAACTATAGTTAAGGAGGTATTTCCCATGATAAAACAGATGAAAGCTCAATCGGTAGTTGATTTCATCTATAGAGTAACATAAATCTCAAAAAATAGGGTGAAAAAACCTTTATTTGTTATGCACAAAAATAGAAGATAGGATAGAAAATCACTTTGATGACCTCAATCGTATCTCCTATCCAAATAGTTAGTTTACTAACTTAATGACATTGAGGTTATCTTGTGCATTTTTTAGTTATTAAAATAATCAATTTCCTTTATGACCTAATTTTTCTCTACAAGCTCTTTGGAGCAGAGCAACTGTAAGTATGAAAACCACACATAGAACCAAGATACTGCCCTCAATCCCAAAAACACCGCCGGTATATAAATCTTGACCCGTTAAATTTGTACTGAGTAAACTAAAAGGAACTTTTACCCCGCTCACATTCATTCCTAGAGCAATACACGGTATGCTATTCCAAATAAAATGAAATCCACTACTAAAAGAGAGGCTTTTTGTAAAAACACTGAACAATGACATCAATATTCCAAAAAAGAACAGTGTAAAAAACGAGATAATTGTGAAACCACCATTCAAAGAATGAACAAATGTAAAGGTAAAAGCTTGGATTCCACTGCTGATATACCAGTTAAAATTTTTCGATAAAATCGCTAAAATTCGACCTCTGAATAAGAATTCCTCTGCGTAACTTTGTACAACAAATCCGACTATTACTAATAAATATACTGTTGAATTAGGTGTAAAAGAATAGCTAATACTTACTTTTGATACTGTTGTAATAAGAAGTAACCCAATTGATAATACAATTGTTCCTACCAACATGCCAAATATATACTTACAAACATATTTCCATATATTTGTTGTTTTACACAGTCGGAATTTATAGGAAAATTGAGTTCCTGGGAAAAGAAGTAACAAATTTGAATATTGAAAAAACAATATATCTAACAAAAGCGACCTAAAGTTCCCACAAATAGTAAGATAGAAAAAACCACTAATTATTTTACAGGAAATGGCATAGAGTAATACCAAAAAAGTTGCTCTTAATGATTTTCTACTTTCCATTTTTTATAGGTGTTTTCTCTATCAAATCATCTTTTTTAACTCTATCAATTAAAATACTAATTGTTAAACAAACTAAAACTGCTACACATAGAGTCAGAAGTACTATAATTAAATTGTTTAATTGATATAGGTAGGCTACAAAATTTCCCATAATTGACACAATTATTATAGATACAATAATGGGAACATTAATTGATTGTGTCATTTGGCCTACCAGAATTGAAGCTAACACTACACTAAGTACAAAAAAGCCTGCAAACATAGCTACGAAGATAGCTTTTAACACATATACAAACAAGCCAATTGATAAAACACCAAGAGAGAGTCTTACAAAATAAAAAATAAGATTTTCAAGCAACAAAACAGGAACTAGACTTAATAAACAATGAATAGACAAAGAAATAACTTTACTTAGGAATATCTCAAATCTACCTCCTGGAAATAAAAAGATCATTTCCCTTGCATTTCCAATATAATCTTTTAATAACAAGCGATTTAGAATGACAACACCATAAATAGCAGCAACAGATACTGTTAATGTTGAAGCCAAAGTCATTATGCCTGCAGAGTCAGTTAAAATAGAGTTTTGATCAGATGACTCAAAATGTCCTACCAAACTGAAAAAAATCAAAGCTGATAAGTTGACTAATATATTTGTCCACATAATGCCCCTAAAATGACGACCATGGGTAGTGAACTCACAAATGATCTGTTCCTTCATACACCGTATTCCTCTTTTATTTTTCTATAGAATTGTTCAAAAGTTTCAAAACCTTGTCGCTTAATTTCCAAAACATCTGTATCCACTAAAATTTCTCCTTGCTGAATAAAAATAAGGCGATCAGTTATCTTCTCTAATTCAGCAAATGAATGGCTTGAAATAATAATCAACTTCTCTTGTTTTTTGAAATCCAGCAAAAGATGCTGAAGAAAAAGAATTCCATCTCTATCCAAACCATTAAATGGTTCATCTAGTATCAATATCTCTGGATTATGCAAACATGCTAAGGCAATATTAAGGCGTTGCTTCATACCTAAAGAAAATTTACAAATCATATCTCCTAAGTAAACATTTAGTCCAAATTTTTTTAGATAACTTTCAATATCCACAGATTGACAAGCATAATAACGTGTATGATTGTCAAAAACCTCTTTTACAGTATAAGCTCCAAAGCTATCTGGAAAAGGAAAGACAACACCGACTTTTTTAAGGAATTCGTTATAATTGAAAGAATTTACGATTTTATCGTCGAGAGCAACGGTTCCAGTAGGTTGACTTAATCCCAAAATACATCGGAATAGTGTTGTTTTTCCTGCACCATTATTTCCTATAACACTATAGACTTGCCCATAGTTCAAGGAAAGGCAGACGTTATTTAATAGCATGTTGTTCTTTACAACTTTTGTTAAATTAGAAACTGTTAACTTACTCATAACTATTTCCTCCTAGATAATGTTATTAGTGATAAAAAAAATCCAAAGCAAGCCCAAACTATTAGTGTGGAAAAATTCTGGCTGTCAACATACTCTAGTCTAAAAATGGATGAACGGATTATCTGACTAGCTGGTACAAAAGGCAAATACTTATATAAAGTTATTGTCCACGAAGGTAGTCTATCTGCTGCATAGATAATTGGAGAAAACAGTAATCCACCGATCATAATTAGCTGTGTTACTAAGGGGACAACATTTGATGGTAGAATATAGGCAATTGCAAAACCAACTAATAACAAGGAAAAAATAATCAATAATACAGATAAGATTGAATTAATCCCGATTGAAACATCTAAGCCAAAACCGAATGTGCTAATCAATATACTTGATAAGATTCCTGGTAGACATAATAAGCCCCAAATTAATAAATCAGACAACAGTATCTCTACTCTCGAAACAGGCAAGGTTTTCTGGTATTCGTAAACACCATTTTGCTTGGCTTCGCTAACAATTTGAGGTGCCAGTACACAAGTAACAGCAATCACATTTATAGCCATAGCTCCTGTACAAAGATAAGACTTCTCTGCTTGATTAGTTGAATGGGTAATGAATAGAAAACCATAAATGACTGCAAATGATAAAACAATTTGAACGACAACAAAGACTGGAATATAAAACTTGTGACGAAGTAAGCTCCATTTTACCAATCCACCGAATTTAGATAACCTTTTTTGACTATTATTCATTTATGTACTCCTCGTAGTCATCAGAGAGAGTTCTCAACTTTATCTCATAACTAACAATTCTATCTGTTTTCAGTAAATCAAAAATAACCGATATTACCTCTGTAAAACAATCTTCACTGACTGTAAAAATCAAACGTTTTTCAACATCATCATATTTCAAGTTATTATGATTCAAGAAATGAAAAAGTTCCTCTTTATTAACACCTGAAAGCGATACTTGATGCTTTAACTGACGAGCATTTTTAGACTCTGATACAAGCACATCTCTTTTAATACGCCCTTTATCAAATAGTAAGTATCGATCAGCATACCTCTCTACCTCAAATAAATTATGACTGACAATGATAACTGTTGTTCCTAAATTTGCAAGAGAACGCAAGTAACGCCATATCAAAGTCCTTCTAAATGGATCAACATCATTAGTTGGCTCGTCCAGAACTAAAATAGATGGGATATCGACGACTGACATCGCAAAAGATGTTAATCGCTGAAGTCCACCTGAAAGCTTTTCGCCAGCTGTATGCTTCCATTGGTTAATCTCTAAGAAATCAATTAATTCTTTGGTACGACTTTCAACCGCTGAAGAATTCATTCCTTTTACAGCACCAATGCATTTAATTGCTTCCTGTACTGTGACTCCCTTAATTGGTACTTGAAACTGCGGCATGGAAGAAACAAGTTCTCTCGCTTTTCCAGGTTGTTTGGTTACATCTACTCCTTTAATATGTATTGTCCCCTCATCTGAGGCTACTGTGCCATTTATTTGATTCAGAAACGTACTCTTTCCAGCTCCGTTATGACCTACAATTGCAACGATCTGACTACTATAAAAAGTAATACTAATGTCATCTGTAACATTTTTTTGACCGTAAGACTTTTTCAAATGTCTTACAACAATAGTTTCTTGTTTCATGAATACCTCACAATCTGTGCTATAAAAAATAAAAGAAGTAATAATAGCAAGATAGTTATAATAGTGCTAAAAATACGACATGCTCTCCATACTATCTTTTCTTTATTTGTTAAAGAATCTCTATTATTATCAAAATTATTTTTCAAAAATGGATTATCAAATAACATATATATCAGTAATCGGCCATCAGTATGTTTTGTTAGTCGTAATTGCCACAATAATCTAAAAATCATAATATAAATGGATATTGTTATATATGGACTAAAAAAATAATCACTTATTAGGTAAAAACAAGACAAGATAATACTGTCAAACAATGGACCTGCTAAAATAGCCATACTTCTTTCAAAAAGTGGCCAAAGCCAAACATGTGTCAAATCAACTGTTGCTACTGATTTCTTCCAAGAAAAACGTAGAACTTTCCCTATATTTGTAACATTATTTGAAAACAAAATATGCATTCCTTCATGTATTATTGTGGTAAACAATGAGAAGAATACTCCAAATATTAAAAGCAAAATTTGGTTCTCTCTACCAAAATCATATTCAAGAAAAGGGAGTTTCGTTATACAAAATAAATTGTAAACTATAGCACCTCCTTCAAAAATGATTGCTAAAATTCTAAGAAAAAGTAGGTAGTTATTATCAGAATTCGGGATAGAGTTACCACTTTCAAAGAAATGATTCTCTTTCAATAATTCAAATAAAGGATCCCCGATTAATTGATGAGGTAATGATTCTATAATAGATTCATCCCATGTAATTTCATCAAAGACTAATAATTTCGAGCCTGTTGAATAAAGTAAGTAATCATTTTTACGAGTTTTCCTAAAGTAAATTTCTTGATTAAGTGACTCTATAACAATTACTTCAGTATTATTTTTTGTCATAATACCTGAAAATTTCCCATTTTTTAGCATCCCCATTCCCACATGTTGGACAATCATCAGCGTATCTCTCCCACGATGGGTGAGTAAACGAAGAGCCGTCTTCGTAGTTAATCTCATATTGTGTACTAAGGCTACTTGGTCTTGCATAGCCTGTCAGGACTCGAACTGCCTCATCAACAATAGCTGCCGTCAATTGAAAAATAGCTGGTGCATAGGCAATTGTCGGTGGATTAAAATCAATATTTCTAAATCCCACAAACTGCTCGACAAATTTATCATCATGCAAAGTATAATGGATATTCAAACAATCAAAGCATCCCGTCACTTTTGGAATGACAGAAAATACCCTACCTCGACTAACCTGCGACGCACCAAACACACAAGGCAAACCTGCTTTTATAATTGCTTGATTTACCGTTTTTTGTGCTTGGAAAGGTGGTTCGTCAATAACGCAGATGACCAAATCAATACCTTCTGTAAATTCTAGTACATCTTCTGGTGTCTCAATTTTCTTGTTAAAACCTTCGACATTAATTGTAGAGTTCATTTCCCGTAATGCATTAACAGCTACATCTACTTTAAGTTTCCCTAAATCAGACTCTCTATATAGCAATTGCCTACCCAAATTACTTCTTTCAACTCTATCATAGTCGACAACCCGTACTGTTTTTGGCCCTAATCCAGACAGTAGTGTCAAAATGTTCGATCCACCACCCCCAAGGCCAAGTAATAAAATCGAGCTGGATCTGATTTTTTCTTGTATATCCATTGGGTTTCTGTCATATGGCATGTATCGACTGAAATAACTAATATTTGGATGGTAACGCTCATCCAAATCTTCCAAGACTTTATTAGGTGTTTCTTCAATAAGATTCTCTGCACTAAGAATATCCAATCCATCTACGACATCTTCTGGAGTTAAATCTGGAAAAGTATTAATCATGTGCTTGACTATTTCAGTCATCTCTCTACCATCGAGAACCTTTACCAACTCAAGCAACTGTCCTTCTGGGTCTTCAAACTCAGTTGTAATAGAAAGTTGCGCCCCTATGCGAAATAACTCATCATTTAACTGATATACTGGATAAATTGGTTTTATTCTTGGTTTAATGTATTGAAAGTTCATACTTTACCTCTTCTATAAATCCTGTAAAATGAAAACGCATGAATACCTTTCCATGCGTTTAACAAAATGTTGTACAAAATTCTTTAACAAATAGCTAGCTATTTTAACACAATAAAGGCACTTCTACAAACTAATAGCTTGCAGAGGCATATGTAATAACGTCACGATAAATCAGACGATAATCCACCAAGCTGTAGCATTGGCACTTTCAGCTTTACGTACTTTGATATTTTTCATACGCTTTTCATTTCCTTTTTAATTTATCTGATCGATCATTTTAAGTAGGACATGTCCTACTACATACCATTGGTATGTAGTTTGATTTTAACATACCTTCGGTATGTTGTCAACTACTTTTTTAGATTTTTTAATAAAAAATAGTTATAGAAAATAATTTCAAAATGCAATGAACAAAAATTATTAGGCAAGCTATGTATAAGTGTGTTATAATGATTAATTGGTGACTCTGTCAACAGTAATTGTGTACTAATTCCATTGACATAAATAATTGAAAGGAGAGTTATTTTCTAAAATATGGAAAACACTAAAGAAAAAATACTTGAAGTAGCAACTAATCTTTTCTTAACAAAGGGATATGAACAAACTACCATTTCTGATATTATAAACGGCTTAGACGGTTTAACAAAAGGAGCAATTTATCACCATTTTGAATCTAAAGAGGATATTTTTGAAGCAGTTGTCAAAAATATAGGTTTACAGAATAAACTTATTTTTGACAAAATCAAATTTTCCAAAAATATAACTGGATCTGAAAAAATAACACAACTAGTTTCTATTAGTTTAGCTAATACTAATATGGAAACTATAGTTACAATTTCTCCTAAGTTACTGGATAGTCCTAAGTTATTTGTTTCATTTTTAAAACAAATGCAAGAACTCACAATCCCTGATTATTTTTATCCAATTATCGTAGAAGGAGTTGAAGACGGCTCAATAATGACAGACGATCCTCAACAACTTGCAGAATTAATAGCTATTTTACTGAATATTTGGCTAAATCCTTTGATATTTGAAAATTCTAAAACTACTATTGTCTCAAAAATAGATATGCTAAACAAATGCTTGGAAAGCTTCAACATTAAATTTGATTTAAATATGTAAAAAATAATTCTCTTAGTCACATTCTAAGATGATTTCTACTTTCTCATATCCAGATACCTTGACAAAAGAGAAAATAAATCTTCAAAATCTATTTGAGGCCAAATTTAACTTTATTTGGATAGTCTTTATGTTAGAGAGAAAATAGTGATTGACTAATCGTTTACACAAATTTTACTAATCATCGAACTTTATATTCATAATCATCAGTAGACTTTATTATTGATTGTTTATATTTTCTATCTCCTTCTCCACCTGATCTAGTTTAAAAGCTAATCTTAAATTAATCTTGGAATAATCATATCAATCTGGTCTGTGATTCTTGGATTTGAGTTATTAATCCAAAGTATTCATATCTCACACAGACAACTGAAAAATTAAAAAATACCAGAAAAGATAGTTTAGTCAGTTGAAATAAGAGCGGGACAAAAGAGCCTCGTAAAAAGTATTGCAACTTGGTAACACCTTTTTGATGTGCTTTTTGATATGAGCCCATGTTTTCTCAATAGGATTGTACTCGGGTTAGTAGGGAGGAAGATGTAAAAGTGTATGCCCAACCTCTTCACATAAGAGCTCTAGTTTCCCCATTCTATGGAATATTGCATTATCCATAATATAGTATATTGAAATAAAATATGCATAAATGGATTAAGGTATTTAGATTAATTTCTAACTATGAATTATAAGTTGTATTGTACTATTATAGATTCAATGCACTGTGCTTCTTTAACTATAGTTTATCACATAAAAAAGAAATCCAAATACAGAATCGTATTTGAATCTCTTAACTTAATGACATTGGATAGATGCCCTCTTTTTCTCTTTAGATAATTATGATAAAATGTAGTTATTAAAGGAGGAAGAAATGTATCTCGTTATAGGAATTGTATTAGCCTTTATAGTGTCATTTTGGAAGGATAATAGAAGTTTGTGGAATCCAGTATTATTCTTATTATCCCTCATTTCCAGTTATTTTTATCTAGGCTACCTTTTTTATCAAAATGGGTATGAGAAGATTCATTTCGCTTTTTTTATATTTCCCTTTATTTTACTTCCTTTTTTGCTTTTTCTGAGTGGTATCTTTTTAATCTATAATGGGGTCATTTTGTTGAAGCGAGAGGGACGTTCAAAGGCCAATTATCTCTCCATGCTCCTTGGAATAGTCATTTTGGTATTTTTTGCCTTGATTTCATTTCGATTGGGAGGTCAAAATGAATTATTTTACACCAATCACTTTCTAAACATTTTATTTGTATTCATTTTCTACTCTTATTTTATTTTTGGCTTTGCTTTTACGGGTTTTATGCTGTACTCTATCTTGTATCTCTTTATTCCTAAGAAGAAGCATTATGATTTTATTATCATTCACGGTGCTGGTTTATTAGGCGGAGAAAAGGTAACACCTTTGCTAAAGAGGAGAATTGATAAGGCGGTAGAAGCTTACCACAAGTCTAAGAATTCTAACATAAAAATTATTGCCAGTGGTGGTCAAGGAGGAGATGAAAAGATTTCTGAAGCGCAGGCCATTACAAACTATCTTCTTGAAGAGACAGATGTTCCCCAAGATGCGATTATTCTGGAGGATCAATCAAGGACTACCTACGAGAACCTTCTCTTTTCTAAGGAACTTGGCGAGAAACTGGTAGCCAAACCTCAATTCCTCTTTGTAACAAATGATTATCATGTCTTTAGAACAAGTACCTATGCTCGTAAGTTAAAAATGAAGGGAGATGGCCTCGGATGTAGGACGGCAGGCTACTACATACCATCTGCTTTTATTCGGGAGTACTTAGCGCTCTGTGTCAAGATGAAATGGCTTTTCCTTGCCTTTTATGTCCTACTATCAGTCCTCATTTTGATAGCCTACAAAGGGATTATTTGGTAGTTAGATTTTATTTAAAAAGACTTAGAATGCACATGAAAGTATGTATTCTAGGTCTTTTGTTTTGTATACATTTAATTTTCAAGAGTATTATCTATTCTTCCATGCTTGGTAACGGGTATCAATCAATAACTGGGTAAGACGTCCCATAGTTTCCCTTTCTTCTGGAGTGAGGGATTGAGCTTGGACGAAGAGATGATGAATGTGTTCAAGCGCCTTTAAGGAAGACAAGTCATTGATAGAAGTAATACCAGAATCAAGAATGGTGCCAAAGAAGAGGTCGAAGTAGAGCTGGAGTTCCTCGTCAGGGACTGTGGCCACCCACTCCTTGAAGGTTGTGTCTACTTGTTGACTATCACTGTTGGTCTTATCCAGTTGAACGAAGTGCTTGTCCTCAATTTGCCAACTAAAGGTATCGTGCTGGGCGATACCACCTAAGGCATTACTGTGCACGATGATTTGGTGGTTAGGGATTTCCATCATCATACCGATAATGGATCCTTGTGGGATGAAGACCTTGGTTCTATCCATTATCCTTTGATAGCCCTCGGTTTGTGTCAGTTCTTTGTGGAGACCAGGCGCATCAAAGGTATAAACTGCTGTGATTTGATCCTGCAAGCTTTGCTCAATTTGACTAGCCGCATAGATGGCTAAATTTCCTCCCTTGGAATGCCCAGCCAGAATGGCCTTTTGCTTAGGATGTTGGGCAAAAAAATTCTTTAAATAGCGGAGGGCATGCTTTTGAGCAGGAATTTCCTTCATATAAGTTAGGTGGAAATCTTCCTTCCAGCCAATGATACTGTCATCAGTCCCACGAAAGACAATCAGATAGGTATCGAGATTGAGGCGGTAGGTCATAGCCGCAAATTGCTTCTGCAGTTCAGGGTCGATGTCGTTGATAAAATGGGAGAGTTTGCAATTTTTGAAGCGTTTGTGTTGAGCTAATTCATCCAATAATTGGAGCCGATTTTTACTGGTCAACATGTTAGGTTCCCTTGGAATCTGAGGAGCTAGGTCTAAAAGTCGCTGAGGAGCTGTGGAGACCAGATTATCAAAGGAGAGGTAGGTGATTTCTGTTAAGACTAGAATGTCTAGCTCATTCAAAGGAAGGTCGTAAAAGGAATCGTGTGCGACATCTTTCAGATAATCAAAAATATTGGCCATAAGAGCTCCTTTCTTTTTATTTATCTTATCACAATCACATAGAATTTACTAGTTTGTTTGTACGAGCTCTCTACATACCGACCTATAATGGTATGATTCAGACACATAGAAGACAGTTTGCTTTTATTTTAAACCTTTAAACATACTTGTTTGTATCTGTTTGTCGTCAATCCCATTCTCTTTTAAGAAATTTTTCATCTCATTTATATCATCAGGTTGGCCGGTTAAGAGATAAGTAGCTTGGTTACCGTATTTCACAACCGCATTTTTTAAAAATGCTTGGCTTTGAGAAAAGGTTTCGCTAGTTTTATAAGTTAGATTCGGATTATTCTTACTAAGCTCTCTTAACTCATTATCAAAAATGTTTACTCCTTTGTCTAAATGATTAAGAATGATGGAGCGCTTACCAGCCCACTCTTTCACAACTGGACGTATAGTAGAAATACCGACATCAGAGGCAAAACAAACCAGTGCTTGGTCATTGTCTTTAACAGATAAAGATGACTCCAGCCAACTCATCTCAATTTTACTACTAGCTGGTAAATGTGTTAAGGTTTCCTTAAACACGCTACCACTATTATGGGTTACAATAAGAATTTCATCCTCATCAGGAGTGGAAGCAAGGGTTAGCCATCGGCTAGCCTGATCCTCCTTTACTGGACTTTTGTCTGGACCAAACGAGCTGTCAGGAAGCTTAAACTGAGCATAGGAGCCAGCTTTCCATATTTGATTTTTTGGTTTTGTGATGTGAACTAAATACAAATCTCCGCTAGGATTTTCAATGGATTTTATCGATAAAGTTTGACTTCGTCCAAGATAGGTAATGATTCCCCAAGATATAAAGCCGAGCACTCCAAGTGTAGTTAGAATAATTATGAACATTTTTTTCCCTCGTTTCATTTTTAACTCCTATAGTGTAGTAATTTTCTATGAATGAATAATATTTTTTTTCATTCAATAATTTCCAAAAAATAAAGAAAAGATTTCTTTATTTCAGTATTCCTTTAATGAAGTTGGTTGCTAGTATTTCTACAGTTTTGCTAATATCTGGAAAATCATTCTCTGTGATATGCATATCCATGTAGTAAAATAGGTTGTAAACTTGTAAAATATCTTGAATTTTTTCTGGAGAATGGCCTTCAGCCTGCAAACGATGAGTAAAGGTTTTCACGAGAAATTGATGAAATGGATTCGTGACTTTTCCTTCTTCTGAGGAATAGTAGCTATGCAACTCATCTGCTATGGCAGGATTGTACCATTCTGCAAGGATTTTATTGGAAGAAACGAGTGCTCTGGATTGAGCAAAGAGTTGACTAATAAGATCAATCATATCAATTTCCCAATCCAGTTCTTCGATCATAGTTTGGCGAACACGGTTGTTTTCATCAATATAGATATCTAAAAAAATAGCTTCTTTACTTTCGTAATAGTTATAAAAAGATCCGACTGCCATATGAGCTTGTCTAGCAATTTCTGAAATTCCTGTCGCCTTGTATCCTTTTTTTGAAAAAACTTCATAAGCTGCGGATTTCAAAGCCTGTTTTTTGTCCAATTTGATTCACCTCTTTTCTGAATGAATATTAAATATTGTTCATTCATATCTTAACAAATCTTTTTCAGATTGTCAATCTGAAAGCTAGAACTTTTTACGGATACCACTCGATAAGGAGCTTTTCAATGTTAGAAGAGTATAGAGTGTCGTTTTAACTACACTCAAGGTTTGGAAGAATAGATATAAATTTTGGTTAAGGGGATGGATAAAAGAACTGAAATGAAGGTTGAAAAAATTAAAAATAAAAGGGTAGGGCTGGCACTATGTCTGAAAATAAGGTATGATATCAATGGGGTTATTCACTATCTGTCTTTGAGCTGTTGTGACAAGGAAATGTCAAAAAAGTATTAGATACTAAGCCCTCTATTTATACTAAAGGATTTAAGACTCCTAAAATTAGCAAAGGAGAATCAGATGCACAGGATTTTATTAGTAGAAGATGATCAGGTTATTCGTCAACAGGTCGGGAAAATGCTCTCTGAATGGGGATTTGAAGTGGTCTTGGTAGAAGACTTTATGGAAGTTTTGAGTCTTTTTGTCCAATCGGAACCTCATCTGGTCCTTATGGATATTGGCTTACCCTTATTTAATGGCTATCACTGGTGTCAGGAGATTCGCAAGATTTCCAAGGTACCCATCATGTTTCTGTCTTCGAGAGACCAGGCGATGGATATTGTCATGGCAATCAATATGGGCGCGGATGACTTTGTGACCAAGCCTTTTGACCAGCAGGTTCTTTTAGCCAAGGTTCAGGGCTTGTTGCGCCGTTCCTATGAGTTTGGGCGTGACGAGAGTTTACTGGAATATGCTGGTGTTATCCTCAATACCAAATCCATGGATTTACATTATCAAGGGCAAGTCTTGAATTTGACCAAGAATGAATTCCAGATTTTACGCGTTTTATTTGAACACGCAGGCAATATCGTAGCGCGTGACGACCTCATGCGGGAACTTTGGAACAGTGACTTTTTCATTGATGATAATACCCTATCTGTTAATGTGGCTCGATTACGTAAAAAATTGGAAGAGCAGGGCTTGATAGGATTTATCGAAACCAAGAAAGGGATAGGGTACGGACTGAAGCATGCTTGATTGGAAACAATTTTTTCTAGCCTATCTGCGCTCCCGTAGTCGTCTGTTTGTTTATCTGCTTTCTTTGACGTTTCTGGTTTTGCTCTTTCAGTTTTTATTTGCCAGTTTAGGAATTTACTTTCTCTATTTTTTCCTCTTGTGTTGCTTTGTAACCATCTTATTTTTCACTTGGGATATATTGGTGGAAATGCAGGTCTATCGTCAGGAAATTCTCTATGGGGAGAGGGAAGCTCAGTCTCCTTTGGAAAGAGCCTTGTCTGAAAAATTAGAAGCGCGTGATATGGAACTCTATCAGCAGAGGTCAGATTCAGAAAGAAAACTGACGGATTTGCTGGATTACTATACCTTGTGGGTTCATCAAATTAAGACCCCCATTGCAGCCAGTCAACTCTTAGTTGCAGAAGTGGTTGATCGCCAACTGAAGCAGCAATTAGAACAGGAAATTTTCAAGATTGACTCCTATACCAATCTAGTTTTACAGTATCTGCGTTTAGAAAGTTTCCATGATGATTTGGTCTTAAAGCAGGTTCAAATTGAGGACTTGGTCAAGGAAATAATTCGTAAATATGCTCTTTTCTTTATTCAAAAAGGACTAAATGTCAATCTACATGACCTTGATAAAGAAATCGTTACGGATAAAAAGTGGCTATTAGTGGTCATTGAACAAATTATCTCAAACAGCCTCAAGTACACCAAGGAAGGTGGTCTGGAGATTTATATGGAAGGCCAGGAACTCTGTATCAAGGATACAGGAATCGGGATAAAAAATAGTGATGTCCTCCGAGTCTTTGAACGTGGCTTTTCAGGATATAATGGACGCCTAACTCAGCAGTCATCTGGCCTTGGACTTTACCTATCTAAGAAAATTTCTGAAGAACTGGGTCACCAGATTCGTATCGAGTCTGAGGTCGGAAAAGGAACGATAGTACGGATTCAGTTTGCTCAAGTGAACCTAGTCCTTGAGTGAGAAGAGACAATGAGTTTTTACCCAATCTCTTTTTGCTATATTTCAGGAGATTTGAAGACTGTTTTTTACAAAACCAATAATAGAATTTTTAATACGGAATATAGTATAAATACTGGTTCAAAGTGAAGTTTTGTATGCTTTATACTTTTGTTGAGCATAAAATCTATAAACTAAGGGTGAATTACAAAAATTAATTTGAGATGAAGTGAATTGTAGACTTGGGAAATGTCTCCTATTCGATTTCAGAATGAATCGTTGATACAGGATTAAAAGAACTGCAGCTTTCTTTTTATTTTGAATGAGATAGGTGTATATAGATTTGTATAACTGGTGTAGAACTGTTTCCAAGAATTAATAGAATGTATCGAATACACACATTCTATTAATTTTGAACCAGTTTTTAATTTCTAAATGTTATAATAGTTTTATCAAGTAAAAGGAGACTGCCATGATTGGAGACAATATAAAATTCTTACGAAAATCACATAATCTGATATAACCAGAATTTTCACGGATTTTGGGTGTGTCACGAAATAGCCTAAGTCGTTATAAAAACTGAAAAAGCCTACTTTCAATGGAGCTAATCAATACTGTCTGCCAGAAATTCAATGTATCCTATTGCGTAAAATATTGATTCAATTGATGATATGTATAACTTCTGTAAAAAAATCATTTTAAATATAAAGTTGATACTCAAATTGTTCCGAGAAGAGGGACTATTGATAATAAAGTTAGAGTGAAGTCATTGACTTTAAAACAACTGATTACTGTGCAGAAAAAGGTAGATTCAATTAATGGTGTTAATTTTATTGATAAATCGGGAAGTTTTCTAACTTGTTGTTCAGTACAGTTATCTCTTTATATAACATGTCTAGGTGCAGTTCAGCCTTGTTCTCTTTATAATAGAAGTATTGGAAATATTCATTTTACATCTATTAAAGAAATATGGGGTAGACCTATATTTTACAAAATGGCAAATTATACTTGGAATGATAGTAAGAACTGCAGTACTTGTGTGATTGCCAATTATTGCACTCAATGTCCTGGTATCGCACTATCTGAAACAGGGAATAGTAGAGATTGTTCTTCGATATGTAAAAAAAGTATTAGTAAGGAGTATCGTATATGCTACCATATATTAAAACTATTAGATGGTATCTCTTCTTTAATTTTCTTTTTGGTGTAGTATCGAATATCTGCACAGCTTTGTTACCGTATTTCACGCAGGCATTAATCAAAGGGGATTATCAAGTAGCTCTATATGGTTACTCTATGTCAGTGGCAGGCTATTTGAGTTGTAACTATATCCAAATGATACTTGATTGGAAGCAGGGGATTATCTTTTCGACTACTTTGAAAAATGAGTGGTTTCGTTCACTTCTGGGACTCAGTCACCACGATTTCAAGCAGAAAACAGTAGCAGAGTATATTTCCTATCAATCTAATGACCTAGATTCGTTGGAAAAGGATTACCTTCCTCCATTGATGAGTTTTATCAAACAAATTTTACGTATCATCATTTACGCTTTCATTATTAGCAGAACAATTAATCCTATTGTATCACTGATTTTAATCTTTTCCACTGGAATTAGTATTCAAATTCCTAAAATCGTTGGGAAGTTGACCGCTAATCGTAGACAGGTTTACTTGAAAAAACAAGGAGATTACTATCGAACTTTGGAGGATTTGCTCATGGGACATCATTTGGTAAATAAACTAACTATGTCGCATTTTTTGAATCAACAAAAGAGCTCTCTAAAGAATTTGCAGGATAAGTATTTTAAGTATGGTTTGACAAAAATTACAGGCATCTTATTGACAGGTGTTTCTTTTGAATTCATTAGTCTTGTTCTGTTTATTTATTTAGCCTACTCTCTATCTCACCAGCAACTCGGTATTCCTGAGGTGGTGGCGAGTTTCGGATATATTAATGCTTTTTCTGAACCAATACAGGAAATCCTTTATGATTTACAAATGTTAGAGTCCGTAAAGCCTGTAATCAAGAGTTTTCAAAACATTGTTGGGAGACCCGTTTCAGTTCAAGCATCTCAACATTCTTTTGATACGATTACTTTGAAAAATATTTCCAAACAACTGGGAGAATCAAAATTGATAATTACTTCCGCTACGATTCAAAAAGGGGATAAAATTGCGCTTATTGGTAAGAATGGGTCTGGAAAAAGTAGTCTTCTCAACATTTTAAATGGAACAGATGAAGATTTTGAAGGACAAATTGTGCTAGATGGGCTTGTTTTGGACCATCTTTGGGGAAGATTCGGTATGATTCTGCAACAAGAACATACATTTATTTCAAGTTATGAAAATAATGTAACGCTATTCAATAGTTTCAATGAAAAATTCAGAGAAGAAGATTTTGAAAAAATTCCACCACAATCCCTGTCAGGTGGTCAGCAACAACGAATGTATTTAAATCGTGAGAAAAATCGTAAAAATCCATTGCTTATCCTAGACGAACCTTTCTCTGCCTTGGATACTAATCAGTTTAAAATGGAATTGGAAAGAGTTCTGGAACTACCAAGTGCCGTCATTGTTACTTTACATCGCCAAAACGAATTATTAAGTAAGTTTGACCAAGTTTGGGAAATTAAGAATGGAGAACTTGTAATTTTGAAATAGCTAAATTATAAAGAATAAAACGCATAGTATCAAGGTTCTTCTGATACCGTTTTTCCCTCTTCGGATAAGGAAACAAAAATTTCTTGCTTCCTCTATCTGTTCAATTGATAGATTTCGTCAGAGAAAGACTGTAAAATTTTTGATATAATGTTAAGGATGGACTGGCGGATACTTAGAGGATAATTTTCAAAAGTATAACAGGTGAGAAGAAAAATATGTAAGACTGGACAGAAGTCTCTCTACCATCATCCATGCAGAAACAAAATTATATGAAATAAAAGGAGTAACCAATGACTGGAAACTATTCAACACGTGAATACCGTGAGAAATTATATGATGATCTTCATGTTCGATTAAGAGATACAGTGATTTTGATGTGTGCGATTTTTATTGCCTCTATCGGACTAAATATGAATTCAACAGCTGTCATTATTGGAGCCATGCTGATTTCCCCTCTTATGACACCGATTGTTGGACTGGGGCTTGGTTTAGCTATTTTTGATACGCGTTTAATCAAGCAATCTCTAGAGGTTTTATTTACTCAAGTATTGGTCAGCTTGCTTGTCTCGGCTCTGTATTTCTGGATTTCTCCCTTATCTTATGAAAGTAGCGAATTGATTGCACGAACCTCCCCAACCATTTGGGATGTGCTCATTGCTATTGCTGGTGGGATAGCAGGTTTCATTGGTTCAAGGAAAAAAGAAGCAAACAATATCGTACCAGGAGTAGCCATCGCAACAGCTCTGATGCCACCTATCTGCACTGCAGGTTACGGTTTAGCTAATGGAAATGTACGATTTTTATTTGGAGCTCTTTATCTTTTCTTGATCAACTGTGTCTTTATCATGCTAATCAACATTGTTGGAACAAGAATTATGATGAGAAAATCTCCCTTAAGTTCATTTAAAGAGCTAAACATTAAAATGAGAATTGGATTGATATCCTTGATTGTATTGTTGATTCTTCCAGCTAGCTATTCGGCAGTTACTCTGACAATAGAACAAGCGCGCAAAGAAGGGATCAAACAGTTTGTAGGAAAAGAGTTCGCCAATTATACGGTTATTAATCAAGTCTACAAGTCAAGTAACAATGAATTGGTCTTGACGGTTGTTGGAGATCCAATTTCAGAAGAAGAATTAGAAACCATTCATCAAAAACAAGCCTCTTACGGTATTCAATCTGTTCAATTGAAAGTGAATCAAGTTCAGAACTCGCCAACATTAGATAGTGAAGCGACCAAGGAATTTTATGAAAACATTGACAAGTATATTGATCAAAAACTCTCTGAAAAAGATTCACAAAACGATCTCGTAAAAGAAAATGAAGCAGACAAGGATTGAGGACACTGAACTGAATCGGTTTTTACGCCGTGTTTTTCTTGTATCTTCCTCTTTCTTACTTATAGCAGGTTGTTTTTGCTTGAATAAGAAATAAATTAGAAGTTCTATCATCTAAGAAAAATGATGAAAAAAATCATTTAACTAATGGTGTGAACGTTTAGTGTTTATCAGCTCCATTCTCTGTAATTTTGGGGGTAAAATCCACACCATTTAGATAAAATTAGTTGAATTTGATTGGAAAAACGCTTTTATAAAAGCGGAGAAAAGTCTTGATATTACGCTGTTTTTAGTCCAACTGAAATTCATACTTTCCAAACCAGGCTTGAAAAAAGCTCGTAAAGCATCACAATTTAGTAAACGTTAAAACTTATTTAAACTTATTGAAAGCATTTCGTATCAAAAATACGGGATGCTTTTTCTGTTCACCCCAAATTTTTGTAACTAGGTGATACTTGAAATTAATACAAATTTGGTTGTTTTTGATAAATCTAAGCAACACTAAATGATGAAGTGAAAGGGGATGAATCTTTGATAGTATTCATTTATTGTGAAATATGATATACTTATTAATTAGATGGATGAATACTTCTAGAGTTAAATATAGCATAATAGGGACAGACTTTTTGGTTTATTTTTGTTTGTAGTCGGATTATGAAAGAATATCCAATATTATGCGATAAGATAGAATGTTACAAAAAAGAAAGGGGATGCAATCCGATGAAGAAAGACAGATTAATTGTATTGACAGATGCTGTTCTAGCAATTATTATGACCATCTTGATTTTAGAGTTAGAAAAACCAACAACACCAAGTCTTAAAGCTTTTTGGGATTTACGGCAAAATTTCTTTGCTTGTTTTCTTTCCTTTTTCTGGTTGGGATCGTTATGGATGGCACTAAACACATTATGGGAAAAGGTTGAGAAAATTTCCTCAGAAATTATTTGGTGGAATTTGTTTCTACTCTTGGAGCGGCAGGAGTTCTCTTTGGAGAATTTCATGCCATCCAAGATACCAGTCTGAATGATGTGGTGGACCGGATCTATATAAATGTCAAGGATTTACCGTTTCAGTCCTTGGGAGCTTTAGCTAATATCCTGTCTGATGTTAAGAAGGGACTGATTCAAGACAGTCATATCTGGTCTTTCTTCCAGTCATTTTTCAAACAATATCAGTTGATAATCAGCTTAAATCAGATCTATCAGTTTGTCTATCTTTCTCTGATGGAGATCATGTCCTATCTTCACTTTGATTATTGGAAAAAACGGCTCGGTCAGGAGCTAGTATGAATAAGGAGAACAAATGAGACGTTTAAAAATGTTATGGCATATTATACAGGTTACGGGTTTTACTCGGTTTGCTCTGAGTTTTGTGACCTTTGTTTTTGGGTCAGGAGGCGTGCTTTTCCTAGTTGAACCTGCTATCACAAATTACGGAGACGGTCTTTGGTATGCTTTTGTGACTTCGACGACTGTCGGCTACGGGGATCTCCTAGCTGTGACCTTGATTGGAAGGATTACCAGTGTCTTCTTGACGATTTATGGGCTCATATTTTTTGGCTGTTTATCAGCTGTTATTATTAATTATTATACCGATTTAAATAAGGAAAGAGGAGAGGACAAATGACTGCCAATTATTCAACACGGGAATACCGTGAGAAATTATACGATGACCTTCATGTTCGATTGAGAGATACAGCGATTTTGATGTGTGCAATTTTTATTGCCTCTATCGGTCTAAATATGAATTCAACAGCTGTTATTATTGGAGCCATGTTAATTTCACCTCTCATGACACCGATTGTTGGACTGGGATTCGGTTTAGCTATTTTTGATACGCGTTTAATCAAGCAATCTCTAGAGGTTTTATTGACTCAAGTGTTGGTCAGTTTGCTTGTCTCGACTCTGTATTTCTGGATTTCTCCCTTGTCTTATGCAAGTAGCGAGTTGATCGCACGAACCTCTCCAACCATTTGGGATGTTCTCATTGCTATTGCTGGTGGGATTGCTGGTGTGATCGGTTCAAGGAAAAAAGAAGCAAACAATATCGTGCCAGGAGTAGCCATTGCTACAGCTTTGATGCCGCCTATCTGTACTGCTGGCTATGGTTTAGCTAATGGGAATGTACGATTTTTATTGGGGGCTCTCTATCTTTTCTTGATCAACTGTGTCTTTATCATGCTAATCAACATTGTTGGAACAAGAATTATGATGAGAAAATCTCCTTTAACTTCATTTAAAGAGCTAAACATTAAAATGAGAATTGGCTTGATATCCTTGATTGTATTATTGATTCTTCCAGCCAGCTATTCAGCAGTCACTCTAACGATAGATCAAGCGCGAAAAGAAGGAATCAAACAGTTTGTAGGAAAAGAGTTCGCCAATCACACGGTCATTAATCAAGTCTACAAATCAAGAAACAATGAGTTGGTCTTGACGGTTGTTGGAGATCCGATTTCAGAAGAAGAATTAGAAACGCTCCACCAAAAACAAGCCTCTTACGGTATTCAATCTGTTCAATTGAAAG
The DNA here is from genome assembly GCF_051106265.1 of Streptococcus sp. KHUD_015. Lineage (GTDB taxonomy): Bacteria > Bacillota > Bacilli > Lactobacillales > Streptococcaceae > Streptococcus. Next base: position 1,545,389 of record NZ_CP193665.1, on the reverse strand, counting down.
TCAATCAAGTTCATAATTCGACAAAATTAGACAGTGATTCGACCAAGGAATTTTATGAAACCATTAACAAGTATATCGATCAAAAACTCTCTGAAAAGGATTCACAAAAAGATCTTGTAAAAGAAAATGAAGCAGATAAGGATTGAGGATACTGACTTTATCTAACTCATGAAAGTAAATCTTGTGTGGTGGTTTGACCAATCACTACTAGCTCAGATTAAATAAAATATAAAAAGCAACAGCTGAAATAGTTGTTGCTTTTTCTGGCTCTGAAAATGTTTCTCAGACTGTGATTGTTTTATTTCTCAACGCGTGATTTGTTGGCAATATCAGCTAGGATAGCTTGAACAAAGTCATCAACTGAGACAGTTTGTGTTTCTTTTTGTCCGTAGCGACGAACGTTGACTGTTCCGTCTTCCATTTCCTTGTCCCCAACGATTAATTGGTATGGAATTTTGCTGGTTTGTGAAGCACGAATCTTGAACTGCATTTTTTCATTACGCTCATCTACGTCTGCACGGACACCACGGTCACGGAGTTTCTTAGCCGCTTCCCAAGCGTAGTCCACGTGTTTTTCGTTAGATACTGGGATGAGGGTTACTTGGTGTGGTGCAAGCCATGTTGGGAAGGCACCCTTGTAGTTCTCAATCAAGATAGCTGTGAAGCGTTCCATAGTTGAAATAACACCACGGTGAATCATAACTGGACGGTGCTCTTCGCCATCAGCTCCGATATATTTAAGGTCGAAGCGTTCTGGAAGCAAGAAGTCAAGCTGGATAGTAGAAAGAGTTTCTTCTTTTCCAAGAGCGGTTTTAACTTGAATATCCAATTTTGGTCCGTAGAAGGCTGCTTCACCTTCGGCTTCAAAGTAGTCCACACCCATTTCATCAAGAGCTGCACGAAGCATAGTTTGTGCATTTTCCCACATCTCATCGTTATCAAAGTACTTGTGAGTATCTTGAGGGTCACGAAGAGAGAGGCGGAAGCGGTATTCAGTCAAGTTGAAGTCTTCATAAACATCGATAATCAACTGAAGAGCACGTTGGAATTCTTCTTGGATTTGTTCTGGAGTCACAAAGAGGTGACCGTCGTTAAGAGACATTTCACGCACACGTTGAAGACCAGTGAGGGCACCAGATTTTTCATAACGGTGCATCATACCGATTTCGGCGATACGGATTGGCAACTCACGGTATGAGTGAACATGGTGTTTGAAGACTTGGATGTGGTGTGGGCAGTTCATTGGACGAAGGACAAATTCTTCCCCGTCACCCATGTCCATAGTTGGGAACATGTCTTCTTGGTAATGATCCCAGTGACCAGAAGTCTTGTAAAGTTCAACAGAAGCAAGTGGTGGAGTGTAAACGTGTTGATAGCCAGAAGCTAGCTCTTTGTCTACGATGTAGCGTTCCAACTCACGACGAATAGTCGCACCATTTGGCAACCAGAATGGAAGCCCTTGACCAACCTCTTGAGAAATCATGAAGAGATCAAGCTCTTTACCAAGTTTACGGTGGTCACGTTCCTTAGCTTCTTCACGCATTTGGAGGTAGTTTTTCAAGTCTTTCTTGTCAAACCAAGCTGTACCATAGATACGTTGCATCATAGCGTTGTCGCTATTTCCACGCCAGTAAGCACCAGCTACGTTAAGAAGGTGGAAGATTTGGATACGGCCTGTTGATGGGACGTGAGGACCACGGCAAAGGTCCACGTATTCACCCTGACGGTAGATAGTCAAACCACCTTCGTCTTCTGAGTGTTCTTCAATCAATTCTAATTTGTAAGGGTCATTTTTGAAGATTTCACGGGCCTCATCTTTAGTCACTTCTTCACGGATAGATGGGAAGTTTTCTTTGACAATTTTTTGCATTTCTTCTTCGATACGAGGAAGGTCTTCGTTAGAGATTTGACCAGCAGTGTTGTCAGTATCGTAGTAGAAACCATCTTCGATGGCTGGACCAACTCCCAAGTGAATGTCTGGGAAAAGACGACGAGCTGCTTGGGCGAACAAGTGGGCAGCTGAGTGACGCAAGATTGGAAGGGCATCTTCGTGATCAGGTGTCACGATTTCGATGCTTCCATCTTCAGTGATAGCACGAGTAGTGTCGATGAGTTTGCCGTTGAATTTACCAGCCAAGGCCTTTTTAGCTAGGGAATTGCTGATAGATTGGGCAATTTCAAAAGTTGTAACGCCAAATTCGAATTCACGAACAGCGCCATCTGGGAAAGTAATATTAATCATGATGTTCTCCTTATATTGGTTATCCATTATTTCTAAAGCAGAAGTGTTCCCCTATTTCGCAGTCTTAAATAAAGAAAAACAAAAAGCGACATCCTCGAAAGGACGTCGCAACGTGGTTCCACCTTCATTTATGTTCCTCAAAAAAGAGGGACACCTCTGATTGGCTCTAACGTGGCCACCGTTTTATGTTTTCATAAAAAACTCAAGAGTAGTATCAGTTTAGGCTCTCTATGCGTTTCCAGCAACCACGCACTCTCTAGTAGAAAGGGACTAAGTGACTTGTCTCTATGGATTATTATAGCATGATTGTGAAAATTTTCAAGATATTTGTAGATTTTTTTGAATTTCCTTGTTGGAAAGGCGTTGGTAATCAGCTATGGTAATATTAGCAGAACTTGACAATCTTAATTGTGTTAGTGAAGCAAAGAGAAAGAAAGTAAATCTGTTGACAAAGAAGTTAGTTATTGGTAGAATAGGGATTGTCGTAAAGACAAATAACTTCTTCTTGGTTACAGGCATGCCAACCTGTCACTCGGATGAAGCCAAATAAAAAGGAGAAACATCATGGCAATCTCAAAAGAGAAAAAAAATGAAATCATCGCACAATATGCACGTCACGAAGGTGATACAGGTTCAGTAGAGGTTCAAGTTGCTGTCCTTACTTGGGAAATCAACCACCTTAACGAACACATCAAACAACACAAAAAAGACCATGCTACTTACCGTGGGTTGATGAAGAAAATCGGTCGCCGTCGTAACTTGCTTGCATACTTGCGTAAAAACGACGTTAACCGTTACCGTGAGTTGATCAACTCTCTAGGACTTCGTCGCTAATTCAAGATACAAAGGCCGTTAAAAGCACAAAGCAAAAATAGGAAAATTGACGAAGAAACTTCAGTTTCTAGGAGATTTTATCTTTTTTGCCAAGTGCTTAGGCCGTGTTCAATTGAGCATATCTTGATAATGAAGCTACTCTAAATTGGGTAGCTTTTTTACTTTTGTCACCTTACCTCGATATACTCAAGTATAATCTTCGGTTATGGTTCCTAGCACTGTAAGGTAAAATAAACCAGATATTCTCCCTTCGGGGAGATTTTTTTGTTTCACTAAAAATTTTGTACAATCTTCGCCTCATCGCCTAGTCTATAAACGCTTTATCCAGCAAGAATCATGATGCTAAGGGTGTAAGAAATCCGTATGAAAATAGGGAAATGACACAGTGTTCGATCAATGCAAGGAGTTTCATCTTTTTCACTAGGATTTTAGCCCGAGCTCAAATTATTTCTCGGATTTCAGAGGACTTTTTTATTTAGGTTTTATCGATCACAATTTTGGAGACTACAAAAACCTCAAATAGTATCAGCTAATGACACCATAAAGATGCGTGGCTACTCGGCTTGAAAAGCCGAGTAGCTGTTTGCAAGCCCCCTCGAAGAGCTCACACTTTACGAAGTAAAGTATAGTATGTTATACTTTACATGGAAGTAGTCACCGAATTTCAGTTAGAAATTACTTTGTAACTACGTTTTGAGGAGGAGTAAAATGCTTTCCTATGTTCGATATTACCCACTAGCGATAGCTAAATTAATGTGTCTGTGCTCTCCTAAAATCTGCTGATTTATTACTGAACAATACAGGAGTTTTTTATGGGACAGACAATCATATCTGCTATTGGTGTTTATATTTCCACTAGTATCGATTATTTAATTATTTTAATTATTTTATTTGCACAGCTATCACAGAATAAACAAAAATGGCATATTTATGCGGGGCAATATCTAGGCACAGGCTTACTTGTAGGGGCGAGTTTAGTTGCTGCTTATGTCGTTAATTTCGTGCCTGAAGAATGGATGGTTGGATTGCTTGGTTTAATCCCTATCTATTTAGGGATTCGCTTTGCAATTGTTGGAGAAGGTGAGGAAGAAGAGGAAGAAATTATTGAAAGATTAGAACAAAGCAAGGCAAATCAACTGTTTTGGACAGTTACATTGCTGACAATTGCGTCTGGCGGAGATAATTTAGGTATCTATATACCTTATTTTGCTTCGTTAGATTGGTCACAGACCCTCGTGGCCTTGCTTGTGTTTGTAATCGGCATAATTATCTTATGCGAGATTAGTCGGGTGTTATCCTCTATTCCGTTAATATTCGTGACAATTGAAAAATACGAGCGAATCATTGTGCCCTTAGTATTCATTCTACTTGGACTATACATCATGTATGAAAATGGCACGATAGAGACTTTTCTGATCGTGTAGATTTTTTTGTTTCACTAGGATTTTAGCCCGAGCTCAAATCAGCTCTCTGACTTCAGAGGGCTTTTTGCGTTGGCACCTTATCTCTATATACTCAAGTATAATCTTCGGTTACGATTATTAGCACTGTAAGACCAACTATATTTATTTTTCTCATCTTGTTCCATTGTTGAAAATATGGTATACTTTTTATGAGAATTTTCTAAAATTTTAATATTCTATCAAAGGAGGTTTGCATGCTTTCCAAATTTTCTGGAAGCCGACAAGACCAGCAATTTGTGTTACTTTTAGTTATTTTGCTAGGTATTTTAGGGATTTCTCTCTTTCTAGCAGTTTCAATGGGATCCGTTGCGATTGATCTAGGAGATACCTATCGGATTATTTTGAGCAGGTTGGGATTTCCTCTGGAGATAGGAGAGGTTTCCAAGTCTACTCTTGCCATTGTATGGAACATGAGATTCCCTCGAGTATTGTTAGGTCTGATAGTAGGGGCTGGTCTTTCTATGTGTGGTAGCGTGATGCAGTCTACAGTGAACAACCCAATCGCAGAGCCTTACGTCTTAGGAATATCTGCTGGTGCAACTCTAGGGGCAACCTTGAGCATCATTCTTGGTTTAAAAGTGATGATTAGCCTTGGAGCTTTTCTTGGAGCTATTTTGGCAACAATTGCTGTCCTCATCATTGCCTCTATGCAGGGAAGGATGACGACTTCTAGCCTGATCTTATCAGGAACGGTGGTCAACGCTCTCTTTCTGGCTTTTTCCAACTTTATTATCTCAGTTGGAGCTAATGCGGATAGTGTGATGACCATTAAGTTTTGGACCATGGGCTCGCTCGCTGGGACTTCCTGGTCTGACTTGGTCCTGCCAACTATAGTGGTAGGAATAGCCTTTCTATTTTTCTCTACCCAGTATCGTGTTTTCAATGCGATGATGATGGGAGATGAGGCTGCTTTAACTTTGGGGATTCCCTTACGCTTTTATTGGTATCTTTATGTGACAATGGTGGCTGTGCTGACAGCAGTCTTAGTGGCAACCTGTGGAATTATTGGATTTGTCGGTCTGATTACTCCACATTTAGCTCGAGGGTTAGTAGGAACGAATTACAAGAGGCTTTTTCCCGTTGCAACCTTGCTGGGTGCCCTCTTTGTCATCTGGGCAGACGTACTCTCTCGTATCATCATTCCAAACGCAGAGCTTCCTATTGGTATTTTCACAGCCTTAGTAGGTGCTCCCTTCTTTATCTACATTGTTGGAGGTAGGCGAAGGGAGGTGAGGGTCTGATATGGACTTGATTTGTCAGGATATCCACTTTGGACTAGGAGAGAAAAAAATCCTCAAAGGAGTCTCTCTTAAGGTTGAAGGGAATCAATTTCACACGATACTAGGACCAAATGGAAGTGGAAAAACCAGCCTGCTTAAACTCCTCTATCGTCAGGAAAAGGCAGACAAAGGTTTGATAAGCCTAGATGGAAAGCCTCTGGAACAATGGACGCTCAAAGAAACAGCCAAGCAAATGGCGGTCGTCACCCAGTTTAATCAATTGCAGTTTGATTGTACAGTTGAGGAAATCGTCTTGCTGGGAAGAACTCCCCACCTCTCTTTTTTACAGAAGGAAAAGGAAAGGGATTATGCCCTCGTTCAAGATGCCCTCGTTAAGGTGGATATGCTTGAGAAGAAAACTCGTCTCTATTCGTCCCTGTCAGGGGGAGAGAAACAGCGAGTCTTACTAGCCCGCGCCTTAGCGCAAGAACCGACTCTCTTGCTCCTGGACGAACCAACCAATCACCTGGATATCAAGTATCAGTTAGACTTGTTGGCCATTGTGAAGGAGCTCAAGGTTAATGTTCTAGCTGTCCTGCATGATATTCAACTTGCTTGTCGCTATTCGGATTATCTCTATCTAATGAAAGAGGGAGAAATCCTTTACCAAGGGACTCCAAAGGAGACCATCACCCCTGAGTCATTGCAAACTGTATACGGAGTTCAAAGTCAGGTTACTTGGACCGAGGATCAGCAAGCTATGATTCACTATTTATAAGAATGAAAAGGAAAACAAGATGAAAAAAACACTAAGCATTTTACTCGTAACAGTAGCCACCCTAACCATGGCAGCTTGTGGTAACACTACTACAGAAAAAGCTACCACACAATCTAGCGCAGAAACAAGTCAAAAGGCGAGCACAGAGACGACTTATCCACTAACGGTTAAGACCTATGACGCGAAAGGAAATGAAGTCGAACAAGTTTTTGATAAGGCACCTGAAAAAGTTATCACCAACAATCTTTCAACCACTGAAATCTTATTGGAGTTGGGGTTGAAGGATAAAATTGCTGGCATGCTCAATCCAGACAATGCTGTGACGGACAAATACAAGGACGCGATTGCGACTATTCCTCAAATTGGGGATAAAAAAACAGTCTCACAAGAGACAGTCCTTTCTTATGAGCCAGACGCTGTGATGGGTCGAAACATGATGTTTTCTGAAAAATCCTTGGGGACAGTTAGCACTTGGAATGAAAACAAAATCCCAGTTTATACGCAAAAAGCTTCTCTCTCAACAATTCAGCAAGATTTGGGAAATATCGTAGAAGATGTCAAAAATCTAGGAATGATTTTTAATGTTCAGGACAAGGCTAATGAATACGCAGCGCAATTACAAGCTAAAATCGACGCTGTTAAGAAAGCAAACCCAGCAAGTCAAGGTGAAAAGAAAAAGGCTTTGATTATGGTTGCTTATAATGATGAAACTTTCGGTGCCTACAAGTCTGCTTTGCAAGAAAGTTTGCTGAACCAACTTGGTTATACAAACGTAGCTACGGGGACATCAGGCTTGACCTTGGAAAATCTCGTGTCAATGGATCCTGAAATGATTATCTATGTAACCAGCGATCGCAATAAAAAATTGGATGAAAAAGCAGTAGAGTTGATGAAGGCAAATGCTGTTTTGGAAAGCGTTCCTGCTATTAAAAATCAAAAAATCATGACCATCTCTTACGACGAATTGATGGACTATGGTCCAGCAGTGATTGATTCCCTTGAGAAAATCAATGACTTTATCAATAAATAATGAGTTTGATTGGGAAGGAATTCAAGTCAAAATCAGCCTTCCTTCTACCTATGACCCCAATCAAACCTATCCGGCTATTTTATTGAATGATGGAAACTTGGATTTTCTATCCTCCCTTTCCGAATCTGTGATTTTAGTGGGCTTGATCTCTAAAAATCGCTTAGACGACTACACTCCCTGGCAGGCATCGGCTCTGAGAGATGGGGCTCCAGATTTTGGAGGTCAGGCCAACGTCTATCATGATCATTTGTTTGGAGGTCTTTTGGACAAGTTGCAGTCGCTTTATCGCCTGGATGAAACTCGCCTTGCTTATGGAGGCTACTCACTAGGTGGTTTGGCGGCAGTCTACAGTCTTTTCAGCTTTGACAAGGTTTCCTGTGTCTTTTCGATCTGCGGTTCCTTTTGGTACCCTGATTTTGTGGATTACTGCAAGGAAGAGACAGTAAAAAATCTAGACTGTTTGCTGTATCTACAGAATGGTCAAACAGAAGGAGTACACCATACTAATTGCTTGGCTCAAGCACCAGTCTATGCTGAGCAGATTCATACCAGTCTTCAGAAATGCTATCCGAACGGCCAGTTTGTTTTTGATCCTTATGGACACCATGAACAAGTAGCTGAGCGATTTCTAGCCTTTTCCAACTGGTTGGCCCAAAAATGGAAAATTGAATAAAAGAATTATCCCTTGGCAAAAGCCAAGGGATTGTTGTATTTTTAACCAAGAGCCTCTCTCTTCTTATCTGGATTCCAGACGAAGCTTGCGATGAAGCTAAAGATGATGGTTAGGATAGCGAGGATAATGGCAAGGATGAGGGCAGGGATGCGGATAAGCCACCAGAGTGGGTTTGGTTTTTTATCATTGTGCCATTGTTTTGTTTCTTGGTCCAGACGTTGGAATTCTGCTTGAATGCGATTGGTGACTGTTTCAATGCCTTCATCATTCATTTTCTTGATATCTGAGATATCGATTGGATTTCCAAAGTTCATATCGACACGCTCGCGGCTAATCAAGCCTTTCAAGGTCATGGGACCTGTGTAGGTAACGGGCATGATACGAACCTTGGCCATCTTGGCAATCAGAGCAACTCCACCCTTGACATCGTTTGAGTGACGGCTCCCACTTGGAAACATGATGAGAGAGCGGTCACTTTTTTTAAGAACATTGATAGGATATTTGATGGCAGAAGCACTAGGATTTTCACGGTCGATAGGAAAGGCGCCACACATACGAATCCACCAGCCAAAGATACGGTTGGTAAAGAGCTCTTTTTTGGCCATAAAGATAAACTGTTTCGGCTTGGTCGCAAAGGCCATGTAAACAGGATCCCACCAGGTACGGTGAGGCGCAACCAAAATATAATTTTCATCTTGATTAGGAATTTTATCGGTATTATGATAGTGAGCATTGCCATTGATGGACCATAGGAGTAAGACAACTAATCCACGTAAATAAGTATAAAACATGCGATCTCCTTCGATTATTTTCTTGTTATTATTATACCTTATCAAAGGAGGGCTGGCAAACTTTTCCCTTGACCAGGTACATATTTAGGATGAAATTAGAATTCTTTTAGAAAAAATGATATGATAGAATTTATGGATAAAAATAAGATTATGGGATTAACCCAAAGAGAAGTCAAGGAAAGACAGGCTAAGGGTTTGGTCAATGATTTTACCGCATCGGCCAGTACCAGCACTTGGCAAATCATCAAACGAAATGTCTTTACCCTTTTTAACGCTTTGAACTTTGCCATTGCTTTGGCCCTAGCCTTTGTGCAGGCTTGGAGCAATTTGGTCTTCTTTGCTGTTATCTGCTTTAACGCTTTTTCTGGAATTGTGACCGAGCTACGGGCCAAACACATGGTGGACAAGCTCAATCTTATGACCAAGGAAAAAGTCAAGACTATTCGGGATGGCCAAGAAGTGGCTCTGAATCCTGAAGAATTGGTGCTAGGAGATGTCATTCGTCTGTCTGCTGGAGAGCAGATTCCCAGTGATGCCTTGGTTTTGGAAGGCTTTTCGGAAGTCAATGAAGCCATGTTAACGGGGGAAAGTGATTTGGTGCAAAAGGAAGTTGACGCCTTGCTTCTGTCAGGAAGTTTCCTAGCCAGTGGGTCAGTTTTAGCTCAAGTTCACCATGTTGGATCTGATAACTATGCTGCCAAACTCATGCTGGAAGCCAAGACCGTTAAACCAATCAACTCTCGTATCATGAAATCGCTGGACAAGCTAGCTGGTTTTACTGGGAAAATTATCATTCCTTTTGGTCTAGCTCTCTTGCTAGAAGCCTTGCTTTTAAAAGGCTTGCCTCTTAAGTCGTCCGTTGTAAATTCGTCGACAGCCCTGCTGGGAATGTTGCCTAAGGGAATTGCCCTTTTGACAATTACTTCGCTCTTGACAGCGGTGATTAAGCTGGGTCTGAAAAAGGTCTTGGTGCAGGAGATGTACTCTGTTGAGACCTTGGCGCGCGTGGATATGCTCTGTTTGGACAAGACGGGTACCATCACCCAAGGAAAGATGCAGGTGGAGGCTGTTCTTCCTTTGACCGAAGAGTATGGAGAGTCAGCGCTTGCCAGCATCCTGACAAGCTATATGGCCCATAGTGAGGATAAGAATCCAACAGCTCAAGCTATTCGAAAGCGTTTTGTGGGAGAAGTTACTTATCCTATGCTCTCTAATCTTCCTTTCTCAAGCGACCGCAAGTGGGGAGCCATGGAGTTAGAAGGTCTGGGGACAGTTTTCTTAGGGGCGCCTGAGATGTTGCTGGATTCTGAGGTCCCAGAAGCCAGAGAGGCCTTGGAGAGAGGTTCACGTGTCTTGATCTTAGCTCTCAGTCAAGAAAAACTTGACCATCACAAACCACAGAAACCATCGGATATTCAGGCTCTAGCCTTGCTGGAAATCTTGGACCCGATTCGAGAGGGAGCAGCAGAGACGCTGGACTATCTCCGTTCTCAGGAAGTGGGTCTCAAGATTATCTCTGGTGACAATCCAGTTACGGTGTCCAGCATTGCCCAGAAGGCTGGTTTTGCGGACTATCACAGCTATGTCGATTGCTCAAAAATCACGGATGAGGAATTGGTTGCTATGGCTGAGGAGACAGCTATTTTCGGACGTGTTTCCCCTCATCAAAAGAAACTCATCATCCAAACGCTGAAAAAAGCGGGTCATACAACAGCTATGACAGGGGACGGGGTTAATGATATCTTGGCCCTTCGTGAGGCGGATTGTTCCATCGTAATGGCGGAGGGAGACCCGGCGACTCGTCAGATTGCTAATCTGGTTCTCTTGAACTCTGACTTCAATGATGTTCCTGAGATTCTCTTTGAAGGTCGTCGCGTGGTCAATAACATTGCCCACATCGCCCCGATTTTCTTGATAAAGACCATCTATTCTTTCTTGCTCGCAGTTATCTGTATCGCCAGTGCTTTACTAGGTCGGTCTGAGTGGATCTTGATTTTCCCCTTCATTCCAATCCAGATTACCATGATTGACCAGTTCGTGGAAGGTTTCCCACCATTCGTTCTGACTTTTGAGAGAAATATCAAACCTGTTGAGTCAAACTTCCTCAGAAGATCCATGCTTCGTGCCCTACCAAGCGCACTGATGGTCGTCTTCAGTGTCCTCTTTGTGAAAATATTTGGAAGTAGCCAAGGTTGGTCTGAGTTAGAAATCTCAACTCTCCTCTATTATCTCTTGGGGTCAATTGGTTTCTTATCCGTATTTAGAGCCTGCATGCCATTTACTCTCTGGCGTGTCCTCTTGATTGTTTGGTCAGTAGGAGGCTTCCTAGCCACAGCTCTCTTCCCAAGAATTCAAAAACTGCTTGAAATTTCAATCTTAACAGGACAAACATTACCTGTTTATGGTGTCATGATGTTGGTCTTTACCGTGATTTTCATCCTGACTAGTCGCTATCAAGCCAGAAAATAAAGAAAGGCTGCAATCTGTGGATTGTGGTCTTTTTAGGTGCAAGATAGCTAGCTGAAATGTGGTATAATAAGAGGTAATAGAGTTTTGGAAAGTGAGAGAAGATGATTTCAAAGAGATTAGAATTAGTGGCTTCCTTTGTGCCACAGGGAGCCATTTTACTCGATGTGGGGAGTGACCATGCTTATCTGCCTATCGAGTTGGTGGAGAGAGGACAAATCAAAAGCGCCATTGCAGGTGAGGTGGTGGAAGGTCCCTACCAATCTGCAGTCAAAAATGTTGAAGCGCACGGCCTAAAGGAGAAAATCCAGGTTCGTTTAGCCAATGGTCTGGCAGCATTTGAAGAGACTGACCAAGTGTCGGTCATCACCATTGCAGGTATGGGCGGTCGTTTGATTGCTAGGATTTTAGAAGAAGGTTTGGACAAGTTAGCTAATGTAGAGCGGTTGATCCTCCAGCCCAATAATCGCGAAGACGACTTGCGTATCTGGTTGCAGGACCATGGTTTTGAGATTGTGGCAGAAAGCATTTTAGAAGAAGCTGGCAAGTTTTACGAGATTTTGGTGGTGGAAGCAGGACAAATGAAGCTATCAGCCAGTGATGTTCGCTTTGGTCCCTTCTTATCCAAAGAAGTCAGCCCAGTCTTTGTCCAAAAATGGCAAAAAGAAGCTACTAAGCTAGAGTTTGCCCTTGGACAAATCCCAGAAAAAAATCTGGAGGAACGTCAAGTTCTAGTAGATAAAATTCAAGCCATCAAGGAGGTTCTCCATGCTAGCAAGTGAAGTAATTAATGCATATGAAGCCTTTTGCCCTCAGGAATTTTCAATGGAGGGAGACAGTCGTGGCCTGCAAATTGGCACTTTGGACAAGGAGATCCAAAGTGTCATGGTTGCTCTGGATATTCGTGAAGAAACGGTGGCTGAAGCTATTGAAAAGGGTGTGGATTTGATTATCGTCAAGCACGCGCCGATTTTCCGTCCCATCAAGGATTTGGTAGCTAGTCGTCCGCAAAATCAGATTTACATCGACCTCATCAAGCATGACATCGCAGTTTATGTCAGCCATACCAATATTGACATCGTTGAAAATGGCCTCAATGACTGGTTCTGCCAGATGCTAGGAATCGAGGAGACGACTTATCTACAGGAGACAGGTCCAGAACGTGGAATTGGTCGTATTGGAAATGTTCAGCCTCAGACATTTGGGGAATTGGCCCAGAATGTCAAGCAAGTCTTTGTTCTAGATAGTCTTCGAATGGTGCATTATCAAGAGAATGACTTGCAGAAGCCTATTTCAAGAGTGGCCATCTGTGGTGGAAGCGGTCAGTCTTTCTATAAGGATGCTTTAGCTAAAGGAGCGGATGTCTATATCACTGGTGACATTTACTACCATACTGCTCAGGATATGCTGTCTGATGGCCTGTTGGCATTGGACCCAGGTCACTATATCGAAGTGCTTTTTGTGGAAAAAATTGCAGAGCTTCTTAATCAATGGAAAGGAGAAAATGGCTGGACAATTGATATTGTACCTAGTCAAGCATCGACCAATCCTTTCCACCATATCTAGTTAGAAAGTGAAAATAATGAAAAAAGTTGCCATTATCGGAGCAGGAATTGTGGGAGCAACAGCTGCCTACTACCTCTCTAAAGAAAGTGACCTAGAGGTAACCGTCTTTGACCATGGACAAGGTCAGGCTACCAAGGCCGCAGCAGGAATTATTAGTCCTTGGTTTTCCAAACGCCGCAATAAAGCCTGGTACAAAATGGCGCGTTTGGGGGCTGACTTTTATGTGGATTTATTAGCTGATTTAGAGAAGTCAGGACAAGAAATCGACTTTTACCAGCGTTCGGGAGTTTTTCTCCTGAAAAAGGATGAATCCAAGCTAGAAGAACTCTATCAACTAGCCCTCCAGCGTAGAGAAGAGTCTCCCTTGATAGGGCAATTAGCCATTCTGGACCCAGCATCAGCTAATGAATTATTCCCTGGCTTGCGGGGATTTGACCACCTGCTCTACGCTTCTGGTGGAGCGAGAGTAGATGGCCAACTCCTAGTGACTCGTTTGCTGGAAGCAAGTCAGGTCAAGCTGGTCAAAGAAAAAGTGACTCTGACACCTTTAGCATCAGGATACCAGATTGGTGAAGAGGTGTTTGATCAGGTTATTTTGGCGACGGGAGCTTGGTTGGGGGATATGTTAGAACCCTTGGGTTATGCTGTGGATGTCCGTCCCCAAAAAGGGCAACTACGAGATTATCAGCTTGGCCAAGACATGGAAGCTTACCCTGTTGTCATGCCAGAAGGGGAGTGGGATTTGATTCCTTTTGCAGGTGGGAAATTGTCCCTAGGCGCTACTCATGAAAATGATATGGGATTTGATTTGACAGTAGATGAAACCTTACTCCAACAAATGGAGGAGGCAGCCTTGCCTCACTATCCAGTTTTAGCTAGAGCCACTTCAAGAGCTGAGCGTGTGGGAATCCGTGCCTATACCAGTGATTTTTCACCATTTTTTGGGCAAGTCCCAGGCTTGGCAGGTGTCTATGCGGCTAGTGGACTAGGTTCATCAGGTCTCACAACTGGTCCTATCATTGGCTACCATCTAGCTCAATTGGTTCAAGGAAAGGAATTGACCTTGGACCCTCTAAACTACCCAATTGAAAACTATGTCAAACGAGTAAAAAGTGAATAAGCATTTTACTGAAATTTTAGCCTACCCTCTAGGATGGCAAATGACATTCCCTATCAAAAATGGTAAAATAAAAAAAATAATCCGAGAATCGAGGAAAGAAGATGCAAGAAAAGATTTTGGTAACGGGTGGGGCAGGTTTTATTGGAACTCACACAGTTATTGAGTTAATCCAAGCAGGTCATCAGGTTGTTGTGGTGGATAACCTTGTCAACAGCAATCGTAAAAGTTTAGAAGTTGTTGAGAGAATTACAGGAGTTGAAGTACCTTTCTATGAGGCAGATATTCGAGACACAGATACCCTCAGAGATATTTTCAAGCAAGAAGAACCAACAGGGGTCATTCACTTCGCTGGCTTGAAGGCTGTCGGTGAATCTACCCGTATTCCTCTTGCCTACTATGACAACAATATTGCTGGGACTGTTAGTCTTTTGAAGGTAATGGAAGAAAACAACTGTAAAAACATCATTTTCAGTTCTTCTGCGACAGTTTACGGAGATCCGCACACAGTACCCATCTTGGAAGATTTCCCACTTTCAGTGACCAATCCATACGGCCGTACTAAGCTTATGCTAGAGGAAATTTTGACAGATATCTACAAGGCAGACTCAGAATGGAATGTGGTCTTACTTCGTTACTTTAACCCAATCGGAGCCCATGAGAGTGGTGATTTGGGAGAAAATCCAAACGGTATTCCAAATAATCTTTTGCCATATGTGACTCAAGTAGCCGTTGGAAAATTAGAGCAAGTGCAAGTGTTTGGAGACGATTACGATACGGAAGATGGAACTGGTGTGCGTGACTATATCCACGTAGTTGATTTGGCAAAAGGCCACGTTGCAGCTTTGAAAAAAATCCAAAAAGGTTCAGGTTTAAACGTTTATAACCTTGGAACAGGTAAAGGTTATTCTGTTCTTGAAATTATCCAAAACATGGAAAAAGCAGTGGGACGTCCAATTCCTTACCGCATTGTAGACCGTCGCCCAGGTGATATCGCAGCCTGCTATTCAGATCCTGCAAAAGCAAAAGCAGAACTCGGCTGGGAAGCAGAATTAGGCATCACTCAAATGTGTGAAGACGCCTGGCGTTGGCAAAGCAAGCATCCAAATGGATTTGAAGACTAAGATGGTGATTTCAATCATTGTCCCCTGTTTAAACGAAGAGGAAGTACTTCCTCTTTTTTATCAGGCTTTGGAAGCTTTGATTCCAGACTTAGAAACAGAAATTGAGTATGTCTTTGTCGATGATGGATCGAGCGATGGGACCTTGGAACTCTTAAAGGCCTATCGAGAGCAAAATTCGGCAGTTCGTTATATTTCTTTCTCGCGAAATTTTGGCAAAGAAGCAGCCCTCTATGCAGGCTTGCAATATGCGACAGGAGATTTGGTGGTGGTGATGGATGCAGACCTCCAAGATCCTCCTAGTATGTTGCTAGAGATGAAAGCCTTACTAGACCAGAATGCAGATTTAGACTGTGTAGGAACACGGAGAACTAGTCGGGAGGGAGAACCTTTCTTTCGCAGTTTCTGTGCTGATCTCTTTTACCGCCTCATGCAAAAAATTAGCCCAGTAGCCTTTCCCTCAGGTGTCCGTGATTTTCGCATGATGAGAAGGCCTGTAGTCGATGCTATTTTAGCTTTGACCGAGTCCAATCGTTTTTCAAAGGGGCTTTTTGCCTGGATCGGCTTTAAAACCCACTATCTGGACTATCCAAATGTCGAAAGGCAGGCTGGTAAGACCAGTTGGAGTTTTAGGCAACTCTTTTTTTACTCCATGGAAGGGATTGTTAATTTTTCCGATTTTCCCTTGATTATAGCCTTTGTAGCTGGCCTCCTATCTTGTTTTATTTCTCTGCTTATGACCTTTTTTGTCGTGGTTCGAACCCTCATTTTGGGCAATCCGACATCAGGTTGGACCTCTCTGATGGCTGTTATTCTCTTTCTTGGAGGCATTCAACTCTTGACCATTGGGATTCTCGGCAAGTATATCAGTAAGATCTATCTAGAGACTAAAAAAAGACCACTTTATCTTATTAGAGAAAAAAGTGATCTTCCTATTTTAACCGAAAAAAATAGAGAGAAAAGACTATAATTTTACATGGAAATATGCTAAACTAGAAGGAGTGGATTACCGCCATTGATTTAGGATTCCTGGTTTCCAATCAGGGCGCGAGTTGGGCAATTTTTAACAGCCTCTAGGACGTCCTGGCTAGGAGAAATTTCTTTTTCCAGTTGATCAGGATCATCGTAAAAACGCACGATTCCATTATCGTGGTAATCAAATAAATCAGAATAAGTTTGGCACAGCCCACAGGCGATGCATCGTTCGGGTATAAGTGTGATTTTCATGTTCATATTTATATTGTAATAAGAAAGTAGAAAAAAAACAAGGAGTAAGGTATGGCAAAAGAACCGTGGCAAGAAGATATTTATGATCAAGAAGAAACAAGAACAGAACGAAGTAAGAGAAAACAGGGTGGTGGAGTTATAGCGAATCGTATCTTGACTATTTTAGCTAGTATTTTCTTTGTAATTGTGGTGGTGATGATTATTGTTCTGATCTATCTGTCATCGGGTGGGAGTAATCGTACAGCAGCTTTGAAGGATTTTCACGATTCTGATGCAAATGTAGAGCAAGTATCTTCTTCTAGTGTAACTCAAAATGAATCATCTAGTTCAGAAGAAAAGCCAGAAGAGAAGTCTAGTAGCTCAGAACATCCAACTGATCCAGAAGGAACAACAAAAGTGTTAGCAGGAGAAGGGGAAGCAGCCATTGCAGCTCGTGCAGGTATCTCGATTGCTCAGTTGGAAGCCTTAAATCCTAGTCATATGGCTACAGGCTCTTGGTTTGCTAATCCAGGTGATGTTATAAAAATAAAATAGGAGCCGATATGAAAACAATTCAAATTGCTATTGACGGTCCTGCTTCAAGTGGTAAGAGTACGGTCGCAAAGATTATTGCCAAGGATTTTGGATACACCTATCTAGATACAGGTGCTATGTATCGTGCAGCGACCTACATGGCTCTCAGGAACCAATTAGGAGTTGAACAAGTTGAAGAACTCTTAGACTTATTGGACCAGCATCCAATCAGCTTTGGACGTTCAGAAACTGGAGAACAGCTTGTCTTTGTAGGGGATGTGGATATTACCCATCCTATCCGTGAAAATGAAGTGACCAATCATGTTTCAGCTATTGCGGCAATTCCTGAAATTCGTGAGAAACTAGTTTCTCTCCAACAAGAAATTGCCCAGCAAGGCGGGATTGTCATGGATGGTCGCGATATTGGAACGGTTGTATTGCCACAAGCAGAACTGAAAATTTTTCTAGTAGCCTCTGTTGATGAAAGAGCAGAGCGTCGTTACAAGGAAAATATTGCCAAGGGAATTGAGACAGACCTTGAAACCTTAAAAGAGGAAATTGCTGCGCGTGACTACAAGGATAGTCATCGTGAGACTTCGCCTCTCAAACAAGCAGAGGATGCTGTCTACCTTGATACAACCGGCTTGAACATTCAAGAAGTAGTTGAAAAAATCAAAGTAGAAGCTGAAAAAAGAATGTAAATGTAGAAAAGCCGATAAATTGATATCGGTTTTTTCTAAATTTGTCAAAATGCTGATTTTAGGGTATAATAGTTGCTGTTCGAGAAATTTTGATTTTCAAAGAATACTGAATGATGATAAGGAGAAACCATGAACAACCTACCAAATTGCCCAAAATGTAACTCAGAGTATGTCTACGAAGACGGTGACCTGCTGGTTTGCCCAGAGTGTGCTCATGAGTGGAATCCTGCTGAAGTTGCAGATGTAGAAGAGGGTATTGTTGCGATCGATGCCAACGGGAATAAATTGGCTGACGGTGATACTGTAACCCTCATCAAGGACTTGAAAGTAAAAGGTGCGCCAAAAGATTTGAAACAAGGGACGCGCGTAAAAAATATCCGCATCGTAGAAGGTGACCACAATATCGACTGTAAAATTGATGGCTTCGGTGCTATGAAACTCAAATCAGAGTTTGTGAAGAAAATTTAAGCATGTCAAAGCACTACAAACTTGTATTTTATAGCCGTATCTTCTTGTTTCTAGCGGCTTTCACGGGAGTTTATCTTGAAATCGCCAAGCATGGTGGATTTGGGATGCTTCTCTATTATACGGTTCTGTCAAATCTTTTAGTAGCGATTTTTACGCTCTATCTTCTAAAGGTTATGAGCCGTTTAGGTGAAAACTGGCAAAGGCCAAGTCTCTTGCGCTTAAAAGGTGGGGTCACCATGAGTATCATGATTACCTGTGTGATTTACCATTTCCTCTTAGCGCCCATTGCGACTAATTTCTATACTCTAGAAAATTTCCTTTGCCACTATATCGTTCCCCTTTGGTTTTTAGCGGATACCCTCTTTTTTGACAAACAGGGTCAATACAAAATCTGGGATCCAGTTGTGTGGACGATTTTACCCTTGCTGTATATGATTTTTGCTCTTTTTAATGGCTTGGTACTGAAATTAGACATTCCTAATTCTAAGGTCAGTCCTTTCCCTTACTTCTTTTTGAATGTGAACAAGGGTTGGGATGTTGTGTTTAAGTGGTGTCTGATTATCTTTGTTGCCTATATGGTTGCAGGATTTATCTTCTACTTTATTAAGCAAATCAAGAGAAAGTCATCCTAATACTCTTCGAAAATCTCTTCAAACTACGTTAGTTTCGCCTTGCAGTACTCAAGTATAGCCTACGGCTAGCTTCCTAGTTTGCTCTTTGATTTTCATTGAGTATAAGATACAAGGGATTCATTTTCGAGTTTAAGAAGGAGTCTACAAACCAATGGGACTTCTTCTTTTCTTGCTTTATAATTCTCAAAAGAGTAGAAGATTAAGAGAAAATATAGAAAGAGATTTCATGAAACAATTTTTAGAACGGGCCAGTATTTTGGCTCTCTCCCTCGTTTTGATTACGTCCTTTTCGATTTCAAGTGCCCTACCAGCCATGTTTGACTATTATCAAGGCTATCCTAAGGAACAAATTGAGCTCTTGGCGAGCTTGCCTTCCTTTGGAATCATGATTATGTTATTACTAAATGGTTTCTTAGAAAAAATCTTTCCTGAGCGCTTACAGATTAGTTTGGGATTGCTGATTTTATCACTGAGTGGGACGGCTCCCTTCTGGTATCAAGCCTACCCCTTTGTCTTTGGAACACGGATTCTTTTTGGTTTGGGTGTTGGGATGATCAATGCCAAGGCCATTTCCATTATCAGTGAACGTTATCAAGGAAAAACGCGAATTCAGATGCTAGGGCTACGCGGTTCCGCAGAAGTCGTTGGAGCTTCTCTCATTACCTTGGCAGTTGGCCAGTTGTTGTCCTTCGGTTGGACAGCTACCTTCCTAGCCTATAGTGCGGGATTTTTGGTGCTGACCCTTTATCTGCTCTTTGTCCCTTATGGAAAAGAAAAGAAAGAAGTCAAGAAAAAAGAGAAAGAAGCAAGTCGCTTAACTCGGGAAATGAAAGGTTTGATTTTTATCCTAGCTATCGAAGCGGCGGTTGTAGTTTGTACCAATACGGCCATTACCATCCGTATTCCAAGTTTGATGGTGGAAAGAGGACTTGGAGATGCCCAGTTATCTAGTTTTGTCCTTAGTGTCATGCAGTTGATCGGGATTGTGGCTGGTGTGAGTTTTTCTTTCTTGATTTCTATTTTTAAAGAGAAACTGCTCCTCTGGTCCGGTATTACCTTCGGCTTAGGGCAAATTGTGATTGCTTTGTCTCCATCCTTGTGGGTGGTAGTGGCAGGAAGCATTCTTGCTGGTTTTGCCTACAGTGTAGCCTTGACGACAGTCTTTCAACTTGTCTCTGAAAGAATTCCAGCTAGACTCCTCAATCAAGCAACCTCATTTGCTGTATTAGGTTGTAGTTTCGGAGCCTTTACGACCCCATTTGTTCTAGGTGCAATTGGCTTGCTAACACAAAATGGGATGTTGGTCTTTGCTATCTTAGGATCTTGGTTGATTGTAACCTCTATCTTTGTCATGTACCTACTTCAAAAGAGAGCTTAGGATTGGTTTCCTAAGTTTTTCTTTGGAGTTTTTGTACCCAGACAGTATTTATTTTAGGACCTTGTCTACAGACTAATTTCTTGATAAAATGGAAGTTATGACAAGATATAAAGCAACTATTTCCTATGACGGTTACGCCTTTGCTGGTTTTCAGCGCCAGCTTCATGCGCGTAGTGTTCAGGAAGAAATTGAAAAAACCTTGACGAGACTCAATAAAGGGAAAGCCATCACTGTTCACGGTGCTGGTAGGACTGATAGTGGGGTTCATGCTTTGGGACAGGTGATTCATTTTGACTTTCCCTATCAAATGGATGAGGAAAAACTTCGCTTTGCCTTGGACACCCAGTCCTCTGAAGATATTGATGTGATTTCGATTGAGCTGGTGGCGGATGATTTTCATTGTCGTTATGCCAAGCACAGCAAGACCTATGAGTTTATCGTGGATAGGGGCCGTCCCAAGAATCCTATGCGCCGTCACTATGCTACTCACTTTCCCTATCCACTCGATGTGGAACGCATGCAGATTGCAATCAAAAAGCTAGAAGGAACCCACGATTTTACAGGCTTTACAGCATCTGGAACCAGTGTGGAGGATAAGGTTCGCACCATCACAGAAGCTAGTCTCAGGGTTGATGAGACAGGACAATTTTTGACCTTTACCTTTTCAGGAAATGGCTTCTTGTATAAGCAGATTCGCAATATGGTGGGGACACTGCTCAAAATCGGAAACAACCGTATGCCAGTAGAGCAGATTGACCTCATCTTGGAGAAAAAGGACAGGCAACTTGCAGGTCCCACTGCAGCACCAAATGGTTTGTATTTAAAGGAGATTCGTTATGAAGAATAATCGTATTTTAGCACTTTCTGGGAATGATATTTTTAGTGGTGGTGGATTGTCCGCTGATTTGGCTACTTATACATTGAACGGTTTGCATGGTTTTGTAGCTGTGACTTGCTTGACAGCTTTAACAGAAAAGGGCTTTGAAGTCTTTCCAACTGACGATACCATTTTTCAACATGAATTAGATAGCTTGCGTGATGTGGAATTTGCAGGGATTAAGATTGGTCTTCTACCAACTGTCAGTGTAGCTGAGAAGGCATTGGACTTTATCAAGCAGCGCCCAGGAGTGCCTGTGGTATTGGATCCTGTCTTGGTCTGCAAAGAAACGCACGATGTAGCTGTCAGTGAACTTTGTCAAGAACTGATTCGCTTTTTCCCTCATGTCAGCGTGATTACGCCTAACCTTCCAGAAGCAGAATTATTAGCTGGTCAGGAAATTAAAACCTTGGAAGATATGAAAACTGCAGCACAGAAATTGCATGACTTAGGAGCGCCAGCAGTCATTATCAAGGGAGGCAATCGCCTTAGTCAGGACAAGGCTGTGGATGTCTTTTATGACGGACAAAACTTTACAGTCCTAGAAAATCCTGTCATTCAAGGGCAAAATGCTGGCGCAGGTTGTACCTTTGCCTCAAGCATTGCCAGTCACCTACTCAAAGGTGATGAACTTTTACCAGCAGTAGAAAGCTCTAAAGCTTTCGTTTACCGTGCTATTGCACAAGCAGACCAGTATGGAGTGAGACAATATGAAGCAAACCAAAACAACTAAAATTGCCCTTGTATCCCTATTAACCGCCCTTTCTGTGGTTCTAGGCTATTTCTTAAAAATTCCAACACCAACAGGTATTCTAACTCTTTTAGATGCGGGTGTTTTCTTTGCGGCCTTTTACTTTGGTAGTCGTGAAGGAGCTGTAGTCGGAGGACTAGCAGGTTTCTTGATTGACCTCTTATCAGGCTACCCTCAGTGGATGTTCTTTAGCTTTGTCAACCATGGCTTGCAGGGATTTTTCGCAGGATTTAAAGGAAAAACTCAGTGGTTAGGCCTTATCTTAGCAACGATTGCCATGGTAGGGGGTTACGCCTTGGGTTCTACATTGATGAATGGCTGGGCTGCAGCCCTACCCGAAATCCTACCAAATTTCATGCAAAATATGGTAGGGATGATTGTAGGATTTATTCTTAGTCAAAGTATTAAGAAGATTAAGTAAAGAGGCTGATTCAAAAGTCTTAAAAATCAGAAAAACGCATAGTATCAGGTGTTGAAAACTTGATATTATGCGTTTTATTGTGGGAAGATTTTATACTCTTCGAAAATTTCTTCAAACCGCGTCAACGTCGCCTTGCCGTATATATGTGACTGACTTCGTCAGTCTTATCTACAACCTCAAAACATTGTTTTGAGCTGACTTCATCAGTCTTATCTACAACCTCAAAACATTGTTTTGAGCAACCTGAGGCTAGTTTCCTAGTTTGCTCTTTGATTTTCATTGAGTATTAGATGAATATTAATCAAAATAAAGCAAGTCTTTGCTGGTGCTTGTAAAGAGGTCAAAGCCTTCCTTGGTAACAACACCGCAGTCTTCGATACGGACACCGACTTTACCAGGGATATAGATACCTGGTTCAACAGAGAAGCACATGCCTTCTTCGATGATCATGTCGTTTCCTTCCATGATAGATGGGAATTCGTGGACATCCATACCGATACCGTGACCGAGACGGTGGTTGAAGTACTCGCCGTAACCAGCTTTTTCGATGACCTCACGGGCAGCACGGTCCACTTCATGGGCAGTCACACCTGGTTTGATAAAGTCAAGAGCAGCTTGTTGGGCTTCAAGAGTCAAGTTATAAATGTCTTTCTTGAATTGGTCAGGTTTGCCAACTGCGACTGTACGAGTCATGTCTGACGCATAGCCGTTGACGAGAACACCAAGGTCAAAGAGGAGAAGGGCGTTATTTTCAACTTTGTTTGCTGCTGGAATACCGTGTGGATTTGCAGCGTTATCGCCAGTCAAGACCATAGTATCAAAACTCATTTCATAACCTTCACGCTTCATAGCAAAGTCAATTTGAGCGATGATATCTGTCTCTGTCTTATCAAGAGAAATATTATCAAAACCAACCTTAACAGCCTTGTCCGCATAGAGACCTGCAACCATCATTTTTTGTACTTCATCAGCTGATTTGATGAGGCGCATGCGTTGGATACGAGGAGTGAGGTTGTCAAACTCAGCAGTTTCAAAAACTGTTTTCAAGCCATGGTACTTGGTCAAGATAAGATTGTCAAACTCAACAGCGACACGTTTGAAGTCAAGTTGTGGAAGAGCATGTTTCATTTTTTGCCATGGATTTTCAGAGTCCACATAGCCCACAACTGGGAAGGAAACAGTGCTGCTTGCACGCTCAACCTCAAGGGCAGGGACAAATAGGAGGGGTTCCAGATCTGCTAGGACAAAAAGGAACATTTGGCGTTCATGGGGATCACTGTAAAAGCCAGTGAGGTAATTGATTGTGACGGGGTCAGATACGACAGCGACGTCTAGTTTTTCTGATTCAAGATATGTTACGATTTGTTGTAATTTAGACATATGCTACCTTCTTTCTACTCCTCTATTTTGGCAAAAAAAGATAGAAAATGCAAGAGAGAAGGGTAAAAGAAAAGACAAAAAGAACTCCGACAAGATAATGGAATTCTTTGATATGGTTTTCCTTGTTTTAAGAAAAGTCTGCCTTGCTTTTGACGTCACTGTATTCTTCAGCGATTTCTTGGCTGAGAATGTCCTCATAAGCAGGGAGTTGAATGTCCTGACCATATTTCTTTTTGAGGGCAGTAGTGACTAGGCGATAAGCTAGATTGGCATTACGAGAGAGGATAGGCCCGTGGAAGTAAGAACCAAAGACATTCTTATAATGAACCCCTTCACCGACTTTTTCTTCGTTATTTCCATTTCCATAGACAACCTGTCCCAGTGGTTTTTGGTCATCAGAGAGGAAGGTACGGCCCTGGTGATTTTCAAATCCATAGTAGGTTTCATTGAAATCTTCATTGTGAATCTTGATGTCCCCGATAAAGCGGTTATTGGTCTGGTTGAGGGTGTAGTGCCCCATAACCCCTAATCCTTCGATGCGTTTTCCTGAAGCTTCAACATAATATTGCCCCAATAGTTGGAAACCACCGCAGATAGCGAGAACCACACCGTCGTTTTGGATGTAGTTGTCAATGCTCTCTTTTTTAGCAGGTAAGTCGTCTGCAATGATACTTTGTTCAAAGTCTTGGCCGCCACCGAAAAAGGCGATATCATAGTGGTTTTCATCAAAATTATCATGAAGTGAAACGATGTCAACGGTCACATGGGCTCCCAGTTTTTCAGCAACATACTTGAGCATGAGAATATTTCCATTGTCCCCGTAGGTATTCATGAGATTTCCGTAGAGGTGGGCAATGTTTAGCTGATAGGGGTAATTGCCAGCTTTTGAGGAAAGTGAAGTATAAACCATTAGTTCATCTCCTTTCTAACAATCTGACGACTAGCCAGCAGTTCGCGGAATTCCAGCATAGCAGTATAGGTAGCTAGGATATAGGCATGTTTGCAGTCTTGGTTCTCAATGGTCTTGAGAACTTGTTCCAGATTGCTTGTTTCAGTGATTTTTTCAGCTGGATAGCCTGTTACTCGTAGACGACGAGCAATTTCAGAATGGCGAACACCGCCAGCGTTGATTTCAGGGATGTCCATCTCAGTGATTTGTTCAAAATCAGCATCCCAGATCCAGCTTGTATCAATTCCATCTGCATAGTTAGCGTTAAGGAGGACAGATAGGCTAAATGGATAAGGAGCTAGTTTAATCATCTCGATAGCTTGGGTCGCACCGACTGGATTTTTAATCAAGACAAGGGTACATTCTTTGTCACCGATATGGAAGGTTTCTTGTCGTCCAAAGACAGCACGACTCTTGTCAAATCCTTGTTTAATCAGTTGAGAATCAGCGCCTAGGTAACGGGCGATAGCAACTGCAGCAAGGGCGTTGTAGATATTGTAGAGACCACCGATTTGAATACCGTATTCTTGTCCGTCAATGACAAAGCGAGAGCGATTGTTGGTTAACTCAACCAAGTCTGTCAAGCGATAGTCGAGATCAGGACGTTTACATCCGCAGTCTTCACAGATATAGGCACCCAAGTTTGCATAGGTATTATGCTCATATTTGAGGATTCCTTGGCAGTCAGGACAGAGAATCCCTTCGGTATTATAGTGAGCCAGTTGGGCTGGACCTTTCTCCAAGTCAAAACCAAAATACTGTACAGGATTTGGAATAGCAGGCTTGTAGAAAAGAGGACTGTCACCATTTAGGAGAATAGTAGCCGTAGGTACCTTACGAATAGCATCCAAAATCATCTTGTAAGTTGTGTAAATCTCACCATAGCGGTCCATCTGGTCACGGAAGATATTGGTGATAACAAATAAGCTTGGTTGGATATAGTCACAGATACGAGATAGACTGGCTTCGTCGATTTCTAGAACGGCAATATTTTTACCAGTTTTAGAAGATTTGGCTGTTAGGAAGGTTGTCGCAATTCCTGTGATCATGTTTGCACCGCTTGGGTTGGTCAGAACTTGACCATAAACCTCTTTTAAAATGCCGACAGTCAGGGCAGTTGTCAAGGTTTTTCCGTTGGTTCCAGTGATCACGACAATCTCGTAGTTCTTAGCTAGGTTTTGTAAAATATCTTTATCAAATTGAAGGGCAAGTTTTCCTGGTAGCGTACTTCCACGGCCAAGACGGCTTAAAACGAAGTGGGAAGAACGCCCAGCTAGGAGGCCCAAAGTAGTTTTTAATTTCATGTTTCTATTATATCATAAAAGAGGGAAAAGACAGATTTGATACTCAATGAAAATCAAAGAGCAAACTAGGAAACTAGCCGCAGGCTGTACTTGAGTACGGCAAGGTGAAGCTGACGTAGTTTGAATTTGATTTTCGAAGAGTATGAGATTTCGCAGAAATGAAAACAGCCCTCAGAGGGCTGTTCGATACGATTAAATCTCAACTTAAATCGCAAACAAGTCATTCAAGTTCTCAGCCAAGGTTGGGTGAGTGAAGATTTGTTTTGTGAAGTAAGTGTAAGGAATCTTGTTGTCCATAGCAACAGTGATGATGTTGATGATTTCTTGAGAACCTTCTGAGAAGATGCTCGCTCCAAGAATTTCTTTTGTTTCAGTATTAACAACCGCTTTGAAGGCTCCGCGAAGGTCTCCATTTACGTGACCGCGAGGCATTGCTGCAACAGGGATTTCCTTCACTGCGTATGGAAGTTTCAAATCAGCTGCTTGGCTTTCAGTCAAACCAACTTGTGAAAGTGCAGGTGTGATGAACATAGTATTTGGTACATTGAGACGGTCTTCAAGTGTGTAGCTGCCATCTCCAGCAAGGTAGCTGTAAACAACACGGAAGTCATCAAGTGAAATGTAAGTAAATTGAAGGCCACCGTTGACATCTCCAACTGCAAAGACACCAGGAACGTTTGTTTGACAATGTTTGTCTACTTTAATAGCACCACGTTCAGTTAGTTCAATATCTGTATTTTCAAGTTGAAGTGGTTCTACATTTGGTTTGCGTCCAGTTGAGTAGAGAAGGGCGTCGAAACGGTAAGTTTCGTTTTCAGTTACGAGGAGCACTTGGTCACCATCGTTTTTGATTTCAGTAGTGCGGATATTTTGAAGCAATTCAATACCGTCTTCTTCCATGTATTGCTTAGCAAGAGCTGCGATGGAAGGTTCTGCACGAGGTAGGAAAGTATCCAAGGCATCTAGAACTGTAACCTTGCTTCCAAGTTTGTTGTAAAGACCAGCAAATTCAAGACCGATATTTCCGCCACCAAGGATTCCAAGTTTTTCAGGCAATTTGTCCAAGTTTTGAATACCTGTTGAGTCAAAGACGTTTTTGCTTGTAGCAAGTCCAGGGATTGGCAAGACGTTTGAAACAGCACCAGTGTTGATGACGATTGTTTCAGCGGTCAGTTCTTTCTTTTCATCACCAGCTTGGATTTCGATGACTTTATTTGAAAGGAAGTGAGCTTCCGCATCAAAGATATCCACGCCTGTACCAGCAACAGTCGCATAGTTTTTACCGTTGAGGCGACCAGTGATAGTATTTTTGGTAGCAATCACTTCTTCAAAAGACAAGTCTTTCTCAGCAGCAACTAGCAAAGTTTTAGTTGGGATACAACCAATGTTGATACAAGTTCCACCGTACATAGCTTTACTACGTTCAACGAGGGCAACTTTTTTGCCAGCTGAAGCCAATTTACCTGCTAGTGTTTTACCAGCTTTACCAAATCCGATAACGATTAAATCATAAGTTAACATTTAGAGTTCCTCCTTTTCGACTTTCATTCTAGCACAAGAAAAAAACTTTTGCACAATTCTGCTACGCTTTAAAAAAGTTTATAAAATAGTTGAAATTTCAGCCTCATTTTCTCAAAAAATCGTTTACATGACTTTATTTTCGGATAATGCTATCTTTTAAGTTTGTCTTGTGTTATACTAGATAGGTTGCAAAGAAAACAGTACTTTTCTTTCGTGGAAAAGAAGCAACACAGTATTTCATCCAGAATGAGAATACGTCATGAAAAGAAAAGTATAAAAAGCGCTATAGGGTGGCTTCGCACCACCTTTAGAAAGAAGAACAACGTGAAATTTAATGAATTAAACTTGTCTGCTGATTTGCTAGCAGAGATTGAAAAAGCTGGATTTGTAGAAGCCAGTCCGATCCAAGAACAAACCATTCCTTTGGCCCTTGAAGGCAAGGATGTTATCGGTCAAGCACAGACTGGTACAGGGAAAACTGCAGCCTTTGGCTTACCAACCCTTGAAAAAATTCGTACAGAAGAAGCAACTATCCAAGCCTTGGTGATTGCTCCAACTCGTGAACTCGCTGTCCAAAGTCAAGAGGAATTGTTCCGTTTTGGTCGTAGTAAGGGAGTTAAAGTCCGCTCAGTATACGGTGGATCAAGCATTGAAAAACAAATTAAGGCTCTTAAATCTGGTGCCCATATCGTGGTGGGAACACCTGGTCGTCTCTTAGACTTGATCAAACGCAAGGCCTTGAAATTACAAGATATTGAAACTCTTATCCTTGACGAAGCAGATGAAATGCTCAACATGGGCTTCCTTGAAGATATCGAAGCGATCATCTCCCGTGTCCCTGAAAGCCGTCAAACTTTGCTTTTCTCAGCAACTATGCCAGATGCTATCAAACGTATCGGTGTTCAGTTTATGAAAGAACCTGAGCATGTCAAGATTGCTGCCAAGGAATTGACGACAGAATTGGTTGACCAATACTATCTCCGTGTCAAAGAGCAAGAAAAATTTGATACTATGACTCGTCTTATGGATGTGGAACAACCAGAACTTGCTATTGTATTTGGTCGTACCAAACGCCGTGTGGATGAATTGACTCGTGGACTTAAAATCCGTGGCTTCCGTGCAGAAGGAATTCATGGCGACCTAGACCAAAACAAACGTCTGCGTGTCCTTCGTGATTTTAAAAACGGTAATCTGGATGTTCTAGTTGCGACGGACGTTGCAGCGCGTGGGTTGGATATTTCAGGTGTGACCCATGTCTACAACTACGATATTCCACAAGATCCTGAAAGTTATGTTCACCGTATCGGGCGTACAGGTCGTGCTGGTAAATCAGGTCAGTCTATTACCTTCGTTTCACCTAATGAAATGGGTTACCTCCAAATCATCGAGAATTTGACAAAGAAACGCATGAAAGGTCTCAAACCTGCAAGTGCAGAAGAAGCCTTCCAAGCTAAAAAGCAAGTAGCTCTTAAGAAAATCGAACGTGATTTTGCTAATGAGGAGATTCGTAGCAACTTTGAGAAGTTTGGCAAGGATGCTCGTCAATTGGCCTCAGAATTCAGCCCTGAAGAATTGGCCATGTATATTCTCAGCTTAACAGTTCAGGATCCAGATAGTCTTCCTGAAGTGGAGATTGCACGTGAAAAACCACTACCGTTTAAACCATCGGGTAATGGCTTCGGTGGTAAAGCTAAGGGAGGTCGTGGAGGCCGTCGTGGGGACGACCGTCGAGACCGTGATCGCCGTGGCAATGGTCGTTTTGATAAAGACAGACGTTACCGTAATAAAGACAATAAAAAACCACGCAATACTTCAAGTGAAAAGCAAACAGGCTTTGTTATTCGTAACAAGGGCGATAAATAAGAAAAAGCGGTTCAAAATGAATCGCTTTTTTATATAAGGAGACCGAATGGAAAAGAAAGATAAATAAAATAGATATATTATCTTCTTGTAATATTATAATACACAAAAATAGGGAACTTGTCAATAGAAAAGAAGCAATTTAATTAAAAATATTCTTGTTTTTTCAAATTGCAATTAAATAAGCAATTTTCAGATAATAATTGAAAATTCAAGCTTTTTATGTTATAATGATAGCGATTAAATTCGAGGTGAAAAATGGCACATTTATTAGAAAAAACAAGAAAAATTACTTCTATCCTGAAGCGCTCGGAGGAGCAGTTGCAGGAAGAACTTCCCTACAATGCGATTACGCGTCAACTGGCAGATATTATTGATTGTAATGCTTGTATCGTAAATAGCAAGGGACGTCTCCTTGGCTATTTTATGCGTTATAAAACCAATACGGATCGTGTAGAGCAGTTCTTCCAAACTAAGATTTTCCCAGATGACTACATTCAAGGTGCGAACATGATTTACGATACAGAAGCAAATCTGACAGTTGATCATGATTTGAGTATTTTCCCTGTAGAGAGTCGTTCGGATTTTCCAGATGGCTTGACAACCATTGCACCGATTCATGTATCAGGGATTCGCCTTGGTTCTTTGATTATTTGGCGCAATGATAAAAAATTCGAAGATGAGGATTTGATCCTTGTTGAGATTGCCAGTACCGTTGTTGGGATTCAACTCCTCAACTTCCAGCGTGAAGAAGATGAGAAAAATATCCGTCGCCGTACTGCTGTCACCATGGCGGTTAACACCCTTTCTTATTCCGAACTTCGTGCTGTTTCAGCGATTTTAGGGGAATTAAATGGAAATGAAGGGCAGTTGACTGCGTCTGTGATTGCAGACCGTATCGGAATCACCCGTTCTGTGATTGTCAATGCTCTTCGTAAACTTGAGTCTGCAGGGATTATTGAAAGTCGCTCACTTGGAATGAAGGGAACCTATCTTAAGGTCTTGATTTCAGATATTTTTGAAGAAGTGAAGAAAAGAGATTACTAATGACTAAAGCTTTGATTTCGATTGATTATACAGAAGATTTTGTTGCCGACAGTGGTAAATTGACAGCAGGTGCTCCAGCTCAAGCTATTTCGGAAGCCATTAGTAAGGTGACTCGGTTAGCTTTTGAACGCGGAGATTACATCTTCTTTACTATCGATGCTCATGAAGAAAACGATTGTTTCCATCCAGAAAGCAAGCTATTTCCTCCTCACAATTTGATTGGGACTAGTGGACGCAATTTATACGGAGATTTGGGTACATTTTATCAAGAGCATGGTTCAGACAGTCGTGTCTTTTGGATGGATAAACGCCATTACTCAGCTTTTTCAGGGACTGACCTGGATATCCGCTTGAGAGAGCGTCGAATTTCTACAGTTATCTTAACAGGGGTTTTGACCGATATCTGTGTCCTACATACAGCTATAGATGCCTATAATCTAGGATATGATATCGAGATTGTTCAACCAGCCGTTGCTTCTATCTGGCCTGAAAATCATCAATTTGCTCTAGGCCATTTCAAAAATACACTTGGAGCTAAGTTAGTAGATGAGAAGCTAAATGAAATTTCAGAGTAATTTAGTTGGTGAAATGAAAAAAATTTGAAAAAAGTGTTGACAAGAGTCCTAAAAGTTGATATACTAGTAAAGTAATCGACGCGGGGATGGCGGAATTGGCAGACGCGCAGGACTAAGGATCCTGTGACCGCTTTAGGTCGTGAGGGTTCAAGTCCCTCTCTCCGCATAGGATAAGAGTTAGCTTAGGCTAGCTCTTTTGTTTTCATCTAATTCAAGTAGAGCAAAAAAATTTTTGCTCTTTTTTTGCATTTCATAAACATTTCATATTTGAATTTTATAATAGTCTTACAAATATGGAGGTGACAAATGAATCCAATCCAAAGAGCTTGGGCTTATGTCAGCAGAAAACGACTGAGAAGTTTTATTTTATTTCTGATTTTATTGGTCCTATTGGCTGGAATTTCAGCCTGT
The DNA here is from genome assembly GCF_051106265.1 of Streptococcus sp. KHUD_015. Lineage (GTDB taxonomy): Bacteria > Bacillota > Bacilli > Lactobacillales > Streptococcaceae > Streptococcus. Next base: position 1,514,073 of record NZ_CP193665.1, on the reverse strand, counting down.
TTGACTCTGATGAAGTCCAATAAAACAGTGGAAACCAATCTTTATAAATCACTCAACACATCTTTTTCGATTAAGAAGATAGAAAATGGTCAGACTTTCAAGCTGTCGGACCTAGTATCTGTAAGCAAGATTAAGGGACTGGAAAATGTCTCTCCTGAACTCGAGACGGTCGCAAAATTAAAAGACAAGGAAGCGGTGAGTGGCGAGCAGAGCGTGGAGCGTGATGATTTATCAGCTGCAGACAAAAACTTGGTTAGTTTAACAGCTCTTGAGGATTCATCTAAGGATGTGATCTTTACCAGCTCGGCTTTCAATCTAAAAGAAGGGCGACACCTTCAAAAAGGGGATTCCAAGAAAATCTTGATCCACGAAGAGTTGGCCAAGAAGAACGGTCTTACGCTTCATGATAAGATTAGCTTGGATGCTGGACAGTCAGAATCTGGCAAAGGACAAACAGTAGAGTTTGAGATTGTCGGCATCTTTTCTGGTAAAAAACAGGAGAAATTCACAGGCTTATCTTCCGACTTCAGTGAAAACCAAGTCTTTACAGACTATGAAAGTAGCCAAATCCTTTTGGAAAATGGTGAACCTCAAGTCAGTTCAGCTCGCTTCTATGTAGAAAATCCTAAGGAAATGGATGGACTTATGAAGCAGGTGGAAAACTTAGTCTTGGAAAGTCAAGGCTACCAAGTCGAGAAGGAAAGCAAGGCTTTTGAACAAATCAAAGACTCAGTTGCTACCTTCCAAACCTTCCTGACCATCTTCCTTTATGGGATGTTGATAGCTGGAGCTGGAGCCTTAATTTTGGTCTTGTCTCTTTGGTTGAGAGAAAGAGTCTATGAAGTGGGAATTTTACTTGCACTTGGAAAAGGCAAGAGCTCGATCTTCCTACAGTTCTGTTTAGAGGTAGTTTTGGTATCTATAGGTGCTTTGCTTCCAGCATTTGTTGCAGGAAACGCCATTACATCTTATCTGCTCCAAACTGTCCTAGCCAGTGGAGATCAGGCAAGCTTACAAGATACACTAGCCAAAGCAAGCAGTTTATCAACCAGCATCTTATCTTTTGCAGAATCCTATGTTTTTCTAGTTCTGCTTAGTTGCTTATCTGTAGCCCTTTGTTTCCTATTCTTATTTAGAAAATCGCCGAAAGAAATTTTATCATCTATTAGTTAAGAAGGAGAAATCATGACTTTATTACAATTACAAGATGTTACCTACCGTTATAAGAACACTGCTGAAGCAGTCCTATATCAGATCAATTATAATTTTGAACCCGGGAAATTTTACAGTATTATTGGTGAGTCAGGAGCAGGAAAATCCACTCTCTTGTCCCTACTGGCTGGTCTAGATAGTCCTGTTGAAGGTTCTATCCTTTTCCAAGGAGAGGACATTCGTAAGAAGGGGTATTCCTACCATCGCATGCACCATATTTCCCTGGTCTTTCAAAATTATAACTTGATAGATTATCTTTCTCCACTGGAAAATATCCGCTTGGTCAACAAAAAGGCAAGCAAGGATACACTGCTTGAGCTTGGTTTAGATGAAAGTCAGATCAAGCGGAATGTTCTCCAGTTATCAGGTGGTCAACAACAACGTGTTGCCATTGCTCGCAGTTTGGTCTCAGAAGCTCCAGTTATTCTAGCAGATGAGCCAACAGGAAATCTAGACCCTAAAACTGCTGGAGATATTGTCGAACTGCTCAAATCACTTGCCCAGAAAACAGGTAAATGTGTCATCGTCGTAACTCACAGCAAAGAAGTGGCACAAGCGTCAGATATTACACTTGAGTTGAAGGATAAGAAACTGACTGAAACTCGCAATACTACGAAATAATATGAGCTTTTTCTGTTAGAACTATAAAATAAAACAAAATCTAGAAAGGGAACCTATGTTACACAACGCATTTGCCTATGTTACAAGGAAGTTTTTCAAATCGATTGTCATCTTCCTGATTATTCTCCTTATGGCGAGCTTGAGTTTGGTCGGCTTGTCGATCAAGGGAGCTACTGCCAAGGCTTCTCAGGAGACCTTTAAAAATATCACCAACAGCTTCTCCATGCAAATCAATCGTCGCGTCAATCAAGGAACGCCACGTGGTGCAGGTAATATCAAGGGTGAAGATATCAAAAAAATCACCGAAAACAAGGCTATTGAGTCTTATGTGAAACGCATCAATGCTATTGGAGATTTGACTGGATATGAACTCATCGAAACGCCAGAAACCAAGAAAAATCTGACACCTGACCGTGCCAAACATTTTGGAAGTAGCTTGATGATTACAGGTGTTAATGACTCCTCTAAAGAAGACAAGTTTGTCTCTGGTTCTTATAAGCTGGTCGAAGGAGAGCACCTAACAAACGACGACAAGGACAAGATCCTCCTGCACAAGGACTTGGCTGCAAAACACGGCTGGAAAGTAGGGGATAAGGTTAAACTAGACTCTAATGTCTACGATGCAGACAATGAAAAAGGGGCCAAGGAAACAGTTGAAGTGACAATCAAGGGACTCTTTGATGGCCACAATAAGTCGGCAGTCACCTACTCACAAGAACTCTACGAAAATACTGCTATCACAGACATCCATACGGCTGCTAAACTTTATGGATACACAGAAGACACGGCCATTTATGGGGACGCAACCTTCTTTGTAACAGCAGACAAGAACTTGGATGATGTCATGAAAGAGTTGAATGGCATCAGTGGTATCAACTGGAAGAGCTATACACTGGTGAAGAGCTCCTCAAACTACCCAGCTCTTGAGCAATCCATCTCTGGTATGTACAAGATGGCCAACCTCCTCTTCTGGGGCAGCTTGAGCTTCTCAGTTCTTCTCCTTGCCCTCTTACTCAGCCTATGGATCAACGCTCGACGCAAGGAAGTGGGAATCCTGCTCTCTATTGGTCTCAAGCAGGCAAGTATCTTGGGTCAATTCATCACCGAATCCATCTTGATTGCCATTCCTGCTCTTGTTTCTGCTTACTTCTTAGCTACTTACACAGCGCGTGCAATCGGAAACACTGTTCTTGCCAATGTTACTTCAGGTGTTGCTAAGCAAGCCAGCAAGGCAGCTCAAGCCTCTAACCTTGGTGGTGGTGCAGAAGTAGATGGCTTTAGCAAGACCTTGTCGAGCCTAGATATTTCTATTCAGACATCAGACTTTATCATCGTCTTTGTCCTAGCCTTGGTTCTAGTGGTTCTCGTTATGGCGCTTGCTTCAAGCAATCTCCTTAGAAAACAACCAAAAGAGCTCTTGCTCGATAGTGAATAAAAAACTTGCTACCTATTCTCCCCTAAATGGGGTATAATATAGGTAGCATTTTTATCTATTTTGCCTTGATAGGAAGAGGTTTTATCAAGGCAAAATAGAAAGATTAACAAGAAATTTAAAGGAATGTGAAACGTTTTTCTATGAAAATTTTAATTGTAGAAGATGAAGAGATGATCCGTGAGGGGATCAGTGATTATTTGACGGATTGTGGTTATGAAACTATTGAGGCAGCGGACGGTCAGGAAGCTCTGGAGCAATTTTCTAGCTATGAGGTAGCCCTGGTTTTACTGGATATCCAGATGCCCAAGCTCAACGGCCTAGAAGTCCTAGCTGAGATTCGTAAAACCAGTCAGGTTCCTGTATTGATGCTGACTGCCTTTCAGGATGAGGAATACAAGATGAGTGCCTTTGCCTCTCTGGCAGATGGCTATCTGGAAAAACCATTCTCCCTTTCTCTCTTAAAAGTGAGGGTAGATGCGATTTTCAAACGCTATTATGATACAGGACGAATCTTCTCCTATAAAGATGCCAGGGTGGATTTTGAGAGTTACAGTGCCAGCCTAGCAGGTGAGGAAGTAGCCATCAATGCTAAAGAGTTGGAAATTCTTGATTATTTGGTTAAAAATGAAGGAAGGGCCTTGACTCGTTCTCAGATAATCGATGCTGTCTGGAAGGTGACAGATGAGGTTCCTTTTGACCGTGTCATTGATGTCTATATCAAGGAATTGCGGAAAAAGCTGGACTTGGACTGCATCCTCACTGTGCGCAATGTTGGTTATAAATTGGAGCGAAAATGAAACGAACAGGTTTATTTACAAAGATATTTATCTATACCTTCTCGATTTTTAGTGTTCTGGTAATTTGCCTTCATTTAGCCATTTATTTTCTCTTTCCTTCGACTTATCTGAGTCATCGTCAGGAAACCATTGGCCAGAAAGCGACAGCCATTGCCCAGTCCCTTGACGGAAAGGATAGGCAGAGTATCGAGCAAGTCTTAGACTTGTATTCCCAGACCAGTGAGATCAAGGGGACAGTAAAGGGAGAGATGACTGAGGACAAGTTAGAAGTCAAGGACAGTCTTCCTCTGGATACGGACCGTCAGACAACCTCTCTTTTTATCGAGGAGCGCGAGGTGACAACGCAGGACGGTGGTACCATGACTCTCCAGTTTTTAGCGTCCATGGATTTGCAAAAGGAAGCAGAGCAAATCAGTCTCCAGTTTCTTCCCTATACCTTGCTGGCATCCTTTCTGATTTCACTTTTGGTGGCTTACATCTATGCTCGGACCATTGTTGCCCCGATTTTGGAAATCAAGCGGGTGACCCGACGGATGATGGATTTGGATGCCCAAGTGCGATTGCGTGTGGATTCTAAGGATGAGATCGGCGATCTCAAAGAACAAATCAATAGCCTTTACCAGCATCTTTTGACTGTCATTGCGGACTTGCATGACAAGAATGAAGCCATTCTCCAGCTGGAGAAGATGAAGGTTGAATTCCTACGAGGGGCTTCTCATGAATTGAAAACACCTCTGGCTAGTTTGAAAATCCTGATCGAAAACATGAAAGAAAATGTCGGTCGTTATAAGGATAGAGACCACTATCTGGGAGTAGCCTTAGGAATTGTGGATGAACTTAATCACCACGTTCTCCAGATACTTTCTCTCTCGTCTGTGCAGGAATTACGCGATGATAGGGAACAAATTGACCTACACCAGATGACGCAAACTTTAGTCAGGGATTATGCCTTGCTAGCCAAGGAAAGAGAGATTCAGATAGACAATAGTTTGACTCATCAGCAGGCTTATCTAAACCCATCTGTCATGAAGTTGATTCTGTCTAACCTCATTAGCAATGCCATTAAGCACTCTATTTCAGGAGGCTTGGTTGGCATTGGAGAGAGAGAAGGGGAATTTTTTATAGAAAATAGCTGTAGTCCAGAAGAACAAGAAAAACTAGCTCAGTCTTTTTCTGACAATGCTAGTCGCAAGGCCAAGGGGTCTGGGATGGGGCTCTTTGTGGTTAAGAGTCTATTGGAACATGAAAAATTATCCTATCGTTTCGAGGTGCAGGATAATCGTTTAACCTTCTTTATAGCTTTTCCAAAAGTCGCCCAAGACCAGGGATAGAAAGGGTTTACATAGATGAAGCTAGAAGAAATTCAATCGAAACTGCGGGAAAAACTAGATTTTTTTGTCAAAAAGTGATAAAATGAACAATGTAAATGGGATGACCCATAAAAATATACAGGAGGCCTGATAAAATGGCAATCGTTTCAGCAGAAAAATTTGTCCAAGCAGCTCGTGACAACGGTTATGCAGTTGGTGGATTTAACACAAACAACCTTGAGTGGACTCAAGCTATCTTGCGCGCAGCAGAAGCTAAAAAAGCTCCAGTTTTGATCCAAACTTCAATGGGTGCTGCTAAATACATGGGTGGTTACAAAGTTGCTCGCAACTTGATCGCTAACCTTGTTGAATCAATGGGTATCACTGTACCAGTAGCTATCCACCTTGACCACGGTCACTACGAAGATGCACTTGAGTGTATCGAAGTTGGTTACACTTCAATCATGTTTGACGGTTCACACCTTCCAGTTGAAGAAAACCTTAAATTGGCTAAAGAAGTTGTTGAAAAAGCACACGCTAAAGGTATCTCAGTAGAAGCTGAAGTTGGTACTATCGGTGGTGAAGAAGACGGAATCATCGGTAAAGGTGAATTGGCTCCAATCGAAGACGCTAAAGCAATGGTTGCAACTGGTATCGACTTCTTGGCAGCTGGTATCGGTAACATCCACGGTCCTTACCCAGCAAACTGGGAAGGTCTTGACCTTGACCACTTGCAAAAATTGACAGAAGCTCTTCCTGGATTCCCAATCGTATTGCACGGTGGATCAGGTATTCCTGATGAGCAAATCCAAGCAGCTATCAAACTTGGTGTTGCGAAAGTTAACGTTAACACTGAATGCCAAATCGCATTCGCTAACGCAACTCGTAAATTTGCTCGTGACTACGAAGCAAACGAAGCAGAATACGACAAGAAAAAACTCTTCGACCCACGTAAATTCTTGGCTGACGGTGTAAAAGCTATCCAAGCATCAGTTGAAGAACGTATCGATGTATTCGGTTCAGAAGGTAAAGCTTAATCTAGCTGAATAATACAGATGAAACCTGCCCATGAGGGTGGGTTTTTGGGCGTTTTAAGGAGACTATTAAGCCAGAATTTTGGACTAATACTCTTCGAAAATCTCTTCAAACCACGTCAGCTTTATCTGCAACCTCAAAGCTGTGCTTTGAGCTACCTGCATCTAGCTTCCTAGTTTGCTCTTTGATTTTCATTGAGTATAAAAATACCACTTTAAGAGAGAAATCTCTAATTTCATAAACTTTAGGCAAACGCTTGCATTCTAGTTTTTATTGGATTATAATAGGTTGGTATAAAGCTTTCTGCAGCAATAAAATGTAGAAGGTATAGAAAGTAAGGATTTAGAATATTTGTAGTAAAAAACACAATGTTGCTATTCCTTACGATAGGGAGATAGATATGGCAATGATAGAAGTGGAACATCTTCAGAAAAATTTTGTGAAGACAGTTAAGGAACCGGGCTTGAAGGGGGCTTTACGTTCCTTTATTCATCCTGAAAAGCAGACCTTTGAAGCGGTCAAGGATTTGACTTTTGAAGTTCCAAAAGGGCAGATTTTAGGATTTATCGGGGCCAATGGTGCAGGGAAGTCGACAACCATTAAAATGCTGACAGGGATTTTAAAACCGACATCTGGTTTTTGTCGGATTAACGGCAAGATTCCGCAGGACAATCGCCAAGATTATGTCAAGGATATTGGTGTTGTCTTTGGACAAAGAACCCAGCTATGGTGGGATTTGGCGCTGCAAGAAACCTACACGGTTTTGAAAGAGATTTACGATGTGCCAGACTCGCTCTTTCATAAGCGCATGGATTTTTTGAATGAAGTCTTGGATTTGAAGGACTTTATCAAGGATCCCGTACGAACTCTTTCATTGGGACAGCGCATGCGGGCGGATATTGCGGCTTCCTTGCTTCACAATCCCAAGGTACTCTTTTTAGATGAGCCGACCATTGGTCTGGATGTTTCGGTCAAGGATAACATTCGTCGCGCCATTACCCAGATCAATCAGGAGGAAGAGACAACTATTCTTTTGACAACTCACGACCTGAGCGATATTGAGCAACTTTGTGATCGTATTTTTATGATTGACAAGGGGCAAGAGATTTTTGATGGAACGGTTAGCCAGCTCAAGGAAACCTTTGGCAAGATGAAGACGCTCTCCTTTGAACTGCTACCAGGTCAAAGTCATCTCGCTTCTCACTATGAAGGCCTGCCTGATATGATTATTGATAGACAAGGAAATAGTCTCAACATTGAATTCGATAGTTCCCGCTACCAGTCAGCTGATATTATCAAGCAAACCCTGTCTGATTTTGAAATCCGCGATTTGAAGATGGTGGATACGGATATCGAGGATATTATCCGTCGCTTCTACCGAAAGGAGCTCTAAGATGGTCAAATTGTGGAGACGTTATAAACCCTTTATCAATGCAGGTGTTCAGGAGTTGATCACCTACCGAGTCAACTTTATTCTCTATCGGATTGGCGATGTCATGGGGGCTTTTGTGGCCTTTTATCTCTGGAAGGCAGTCTTTGATTCCTCACAAGAGTCTTTGATTCAGGGCTTCAGTATGGCAGATATCACCCTCTACATCATCATGAGTTTTGTGACCAATCTTCTGACTAGGTCAGATAGCTCCTTTATGATTGGGGAGGAGGTCAAGGATGGTTCCATTATCATGCGATTGTTGAGACCAGTGCATTTTGCAGCCTCCTATCTTTTCACTGAGCTTGGTTCCAAGTGGTTGATTTTTATCTCTGTTGGCCTGCCATTTTTAAGCGTCATTGTTTTGATGAAAATCTTAGCTGGGCAAGGTATTGTAGAAGTGCTGGGATTAACTGTCCTTTATCTTTTTAGCTTAACGCTGGCCTATCTGATTAACTTTTTCTTTAATATCTGTTTTGGTTTTTCAGCCTTTGTGTTTAAAAATCTATGGGGTTCCAATCTCCTCAAAACTTCCATAGTGGCTTTTATGTCTGGAAGTTTGATTCCTTTGGTTTTCTTTCCAAAGGTTGTTGCAGATATTCTGTCCTTCCTGCCTTTTTCATCCTTGATTTACACTCCGGTCATGATTATCGTTGGGAAATACGATACCAATCAGATGCTTCAAGCACTCGCTTTGCAGTTTTTCTGGCTCTTAGTGATGGTGGGCTTGTCTCAGTTGATTTGGAAACGAGTCCAGTCCTTTATCACCATTCAAGGAGGTTAGTATGAAAAAATATCAACGCATGCATCTGATTTTTATCAGACAATACATCAAGCAAATCATGGAATACAAGGTGGATTTTGTGGTTGGTGTCTTGGGAGTCTTTCTGACTCAAGGCCTGAACCTCTTATTTCTCAATGTCATCTTTCAACATATTCCATCCCTAGAAGGTTGGACCTTTCAAGAAATTGCCTTTATTTATGGATTTTCCTTGATTCCTAAGGGCTTTGACCATCTCTTTTTTGACAATCTTTGGGCTCTGGGACAGCGCTTGGTGCGAAAAGGAGAATTTGATAAGTACCTGACGCGTCCTATCAATCCCCTCTTCCACATCCTAGTCGAGACCTTTCAGATTGATGCCTTGGGCGAACTATTGGTCGGTGGAATTTTACTAGCGACAACGGTGGCTAGCATTGCCTGGACTCTTCCAAAATTCTTGCTTTTCCTAGTCTGCATTCCTTTTGCGACCTTGATTTATACTTCCTTGAAAATTGCGACAGCCAGCATCGCTTTTTGGACCAAGCAGTCAGGGGCTATGATTTACATTTTTTATATGTTTAATGATTTTGCCAAGTACCCGATTTCCATTTACAATTCAGCTCTTCGTTGGTTGATTAGCTTTATCGTGCCTTTTGCCTTTACGGCTTACTATCCTGCCAGCTATTTCTTGCAGGACAAGGATGTAATCTTTAACATCGGAGGTTTGATGTTGATTTCCCTGATCTTCTTTGTCATTTCCCTGAAACTTTGGGATAGGGGCTTAGATGCCTACGAAAGTGCGGGTTCGTAAATAATAGAATATCAAAGCCTTGTCTCAGGACAGGCTTTTTCTAATAGAGATAAAAATTCTCTGACATTTATTCTCAGAGTGCTATATTGTAAGCGTAATCACCGATTTGACTTATACTCTTCGAAAGTCTCTTCAAACCACGTCAGCTTCCATCTGCAACCTCAAAACAGTGTTTTGAGCTGACTTCGTCAGTTCTATCTACAACCTAAAAGCAGTGCTTTTAGCAACCTGCGACTAGTTTCCTAGTTTGTTCTTTGATTTTCGTTGAGTATTAGTTGCTAGAGCAAGACGCTCGTAAAGCCTAGGTCACAGGTGAAGATATGACTGAGGATTTGAAAATTTTGATATGTAGAAAATAACCGTTAAGTCTAGTTCTTATCGGTTATTTACTTTGTTTAATAGTATTGTTATTGCATCAATCATGTCTGTTTTTGTGATTCTAGTAGTGGTTCAACTTGATTGCTACTATTTTTGATGGTGTGAGTGTGCTTATAATGTATCCCCGTTAAGTACGAAACTTTTTATTATTTTTAACATATGTTAAAAATAAAATTAATAGACCTTAATTTTTCTTGACTTAAATTTTTTTAATTGATATACTATTTTTCAGAGAGCTAACAATTATATATAAATGTACTACTCTATTTCCTAGATAATACTTAGTAAAACTGTTTATAACAAAGGCTAGCAAAGTTAAAGTTTTTATCTATTGGAATTTAAATAAATATGTAAGGAATTAAAATGAAAAAAAGTACAGTATTGTCACTAACCACAGCTGCAGTTATTTTAGCAGCATATGTCCCTAATGAGGTAGTTTTAGCAGACACATCTAGCTCTGAAGATGCTTTAACTATCTCTGATAAAGAAAAAGTAGTAGATAAACAAAAAGAAAACAAAGAAAAACTTGAAGATATTCATAATGCTATAGAAACTTCAAAGGATACTGAAGAGAAGAAAACAACGGTTATTGAGGAAAAAGAAGTTGTTAGTAAAGAATCTGTGATAGATAACAAAACTAGCAATGAAGAAGCAACAATCAAAGAAGATTCCAATCAATCCAAAGAAGATAAAGTGGACTCGTCTGCAAGTAAAGACCCAGAAAGTCCCCAAAAAGAGGATAAACTTGTCTATATTGCTGAATTTAAAGATAAAGAATCTGGAGAAAAAGCAATCAAGGAATTATCCAATCTTAAGGATACAAAAGTTTTATATACTTATGATACGGTTTTTAATGGTGTTGCAATAGAAACAACTCCAGATAATCTGGACAAAATTAAACTAATAGAAGGTATCTCATCGGTTGAACGATCACAAAAAGTCCAGCCAATGATGAATCATGCTAGGAAGGAAATTGGAGTTGAAGAGGCAATTGATTACCTAAAATCTATCAATGCTCCATTTGGTAAAAATTTTGATGGTAGAGGTATGGTCATTTCAAATATCGATACCGGGACAGATTATAGGCATAAGGCCATGAGGATTGATGATGATGCTAAAGGCTCAATGAAATTCAAAAAAGAAGACTTAAAAGGTACTGATAAAAATTTCTGGTTGAGTGATAAAATCCCTCATGCTTTCAATTATTATAATGGTGGTAAAATTACTGTAGAAAAAGCTGATGATGGAAGCGATTATTTTGATCCACATGGAATGCATATTGCAGGGATTCTTGCGGGAAATGATACTGAAAAAGATATTAAAAACTTTAACGGAATAGATGGAATTGCTCCTAATGCACAGATCTTCTCTTATAAAATGTACTCTGACGCAGGATCTGGCTTCGCAGGAGATGAAACAATGTTTCATGCTATTGAAGATTCGATCAAACACAATGTCGATGTTGTTTCGGTATCATCAGGCTTTACAGGAACAGGTCTTGTAGGTGAGAAATATTGGGAAGCTATTAGAGCGTTAAGAAAAGCAGGCATTCCAATGGTTGTAGCTACGGGTAACTATGCGACTTCTGCTTCAAGTTCTTCATGGGATTTAGTGGCAAATAATAATCTGAAAATGACAGATACTGGAAATGTAACGCGAACTGCAGCACATGAAGATGCGATAGCGGTCGCTTCTGCTAAAAATCAGACAGTTGAGTTTGATAAAGTCAACATAGGTGGAGAAAATTTTAAATACAGAAATATAGGGGCCTTTTTCGATAAGAATAAAATCACAACAAATGAAGACGGTTCAAAAGCTCCTAGTAAATTAAACTTTGTATATATAGGCAAAGGTCAAGACAAAGATTTGATAGGATTGGATCTTAAGGGCAAAATTGCAGTAATGGATCGAATTTATACCAAGGATTTAAAAGATGCTTTTAAAAGAGCAACGGATAAGGGCGCACGCGCCATTATGGTTGTAAATACTGTCAATTACTACAATAGAGATAATTGGACAGAGCTTCCAGCCATGGGATATGAAGCGGATGAAGGGACTAAAAGTCAAGTATTTTCAATTTCAGGAGATGATGGTGTAAAGCTATGGAACATGATTAATCCTGATAAAAAAACTGAGGTTAAAAGAAATAGTAAGGAAGATTTCAAAGATAAATTGGAGCAATACTATCCAATTGATATGGCCAGCTATAATTCTAATAAACCGAATGTAGGTGACGAAAAAGAGATTGACTTTAAGTTTGCACCTGACACAGACAAAGAATTGTATAAAGAAGATGTCATAGTTCCAGCAGGATCCACATCTTGGGGACCGAGAACAGATTTACTTTTAAAACCTGATGTCTCAGCACCAGGTAAAAACATTAAATCCACTCTCAATGTCATTAATGGGAAATCAACTTATGGTTATATGTCAGGGACTAGTATGGCAACTCCAATCGTGGCAGCTTCTACTGTTTTGATTAGACCAAAGTTAAAGGAAATGCTTGAAAGACCTGCCTTGAAAAATCTTAAGGGAGATGACAAAATAGACCTTACAAGTCTTACAAAAATAGCCCTACAAAATACTGCACGGCCTATGATGGATGCGACTTCTTGGAAAGAAAAAAGCCAATACTTTGCATCACCTAGACAACAGGGAGCAGGGCTAATTAATGTGGCCAATGCTTTGAGAAATGAAGTTGTAGCTACTTTTAAAAACACGGATTCTAAAGGTTTGGTAAACTCTTATGGTTCTATTTCTCTTAAAGAAATAAAAGGAGATAAAAAATACTTTACAATTAAGCTTCACAATACATCAAACAGACCTTTAACCTTTAAAGTTTCAGCATCAGCGATAACTACAGATGCTCTAACTGATAGACTAAAACTGGATGAAACATATAAAGACGAAAAATCTCCAGATGGGAAGCAAATTGTTCCAGAAATCCACCCAGAAAAAGTCAAAGGAGCAAATATCACATTTGAGCATGATACTTTTACCATAGGAGCAAATTCTAGCTTTGATTTAAATGCGGTTATAAACGTTGGGGAAGCAAAAAACAAAAATAAATTCGTAGAATCATTTATTCATTTTGAGTCAGTGGAAGAAATGGAAGCTCTAAACTCCAATGGGAAGAAAACAAATTTCCAACCTTCTTTATCAATGCCTCTAATGGGATTTGCTGGGGATTGGAACAAAGAACCAATCCTTGATAAATGGGCCTGGGAAGAAGGTTCAAAATCAAAAACAATGGAAGGTTATGATGATGATGGTAAACCAAAAATTCCAGGAACCTTAAATAAGGGAATTGGTGGAGAACATGGTATAGATAAATTTAATCCAGCAGGAGTTATACAAAATAGAAAAGATAAAAATACAACATCACTAGATCAAAATCCAGAATTATTTGCTTTCAATAACGAAGGGATCAACGCACCATCATCAAGTGGTTCTAATATTGCTAAAATTTATCCTTTAGATTCAAATGGAAATCCTCAAGATGCTCAACTTGAGAGAGGATTAACACCTTCTCCACTTGTATTAAGAAGTGCAGAAGAAGGAATGATTTCAATAGTAAATACAAATAAAGAGGGAGAAAATCAAAGAGACTTAAAAGTCATTTCGAGAGAACACTTTGTTAAAGGAATTTTAAACTCTAAAAGAAATGATGCAAAGGGAATCAAATCTTCTAAGCTAAAAGTTTGGGGCGACTTGAAATGGGATGGACTCATCTATAATCCTAGAGGGAAAGAAGAAAATGCACCAGAAAGCAAGGATACCAAAGATCCAGCTACTAGGATAAGAGGTCAATTTGAACCGATTGCGGAAGGTCAATATTTCTATAAATTTAAATATAGATTAACTAAAGATTACCCATGGCAGGTTTCCTATATTCCTGTAAAAATTGATAACACAGCTCCTAAGATTGTTTCAATTGATTTTTCAAACCCTGAAAAAATTAAGTTGATTACAAAGGATACTTATCACAAGGTAAAAGATCAATACAAGAATGAAACCCTATTTGCGAGAGATCAGAAAGAACATCCTGAAAAATTTGACGAGATTGCAAACGAAGTTTGGTATGCCGGCGCCGCTCTGGTTAATGAAGATGGAGAAGTTGAGAAAAATCTTGAAGTAACTTATGCAGGTGAGGGTCAAGGAAGAAATAGGAAACTTGACAAAGACGGAAATACCATTTATGAAATTAATGGTGCAGGAGATTTAAGAGGAAAAATCATTGAAGTCATTGCACTAGATGGCTCTAGCAATTTCACAAAGATTCATA